>MUMD01000399.1:181-603 GCA_002155895.1 Streptomyces rochei | reverse complement strand
CGGTCGCCCCAGGTGCGGACGCCGAGGTCCATCGAGCCGTTGAGGGGGCGTCCGTCGGGGTAGCCGCACTCGCCGCCCGGCAGGATCACCGCCCGGGGCTCGGTGCCGGGGTCGTCGGCGCAGGTGTACGGGTCGGGACCGCGGGCGATCGCGAGGTCGCCGGCGCGCAGGCGCAGCCGCTCCCCCGTGTCCGGGACCACCCACGCGTCTCCCCGCACCATCAGCATCACCGTCAGCGGCGCCCGGTCCTCGATGCGGACGGCCCACGGCGGGTCGAAACAGGCGCGGATCATGAACGCCCCGCGGGCGCGGGGACCCTCCAGCAGACCGGCCAGTGCGTCCATGGCGCCCCAGCCTAGCCACCGCGTGGACGCGCGCGTATGCCCCTGATCCCTTCGACGATGGGCACTCCGGGCGCCCGG
>MUMD01000399.1:0-175 GCA_002155895.1 Streptomyces rochei | reverse complement strand
GCGGCGCGGGCGGCCGGGGCGCAGGTGCGGGCGGCGTCCCGCGCGACGGGCTTCGACTGGCGCTCCCGGGCGACGTGGGCGGACGTCCTGCGCGGCGCGGACGCGGCCTACCTCGCCTACCCCACCGACGTCGGGGACCCGGAGGCCGCGGAGGCGGTCGGGGCGCTGGCGCGGG
>MUMD01000398.1 GCA_002155895.1 Streptomyces rochei | reverse complement strand
GCCCGGGGGCCCTCGCCACCCGCCCCCGGGACGGCCGTCTCACCAGGGTCGGATCGGACGGACGCCCGTGCGTCCCCCCGCACCGTCCAGCAGATGTCCCATCCGTTTCACGTCATGGGCCGGGGCGTGACCGCGGAAGGTGACGGACACGGTGAACGGCGGTTCCTCCCGTGTGTGACCAGCCGCGTCACCGGCGGTGACGTTCCGAAGGACGAGAGCCCTCGATCGAACCGAGTCCGGGCACGCCCCTTGGCGACGTCGCGCCCCGCCGTCGGGGAACAGGACTCACGAACCGAGCGAATCACGGGGGAGTCGGGGTTTTTCGGCGGGACGCCGAGGGCGTGGCCTCGGCCAGCGGCTTCCCGGGGTAGGCGCGGAGCACGAGGGACGTGGTGACGGGGCCGTAACGGGCCAGTGCGTCCACGACTTCCTCGAGTCGTCCGGCCTGCGGGCAGTGGACGTCGAAAATGAGGCAGTCTTCCCCGGTGACCCTGAGGGTGGAGGTGATCTCGGAGGTCCGGGAGGCGAAGTCCAGGGCGCGTGCGAGCTGGGCGTGCGTGGTGCGCAGCCGGACGACCGCGTGAATGTTCAGCCCGAGGGCTGCCGGGTCGACCACGGCTCGGTAGCCGGTGATGACGCCGTTCTTCTCGAGCCGTTGGATGCGCGCACTGGCCGCGGGTTGCGAAAGACCGACGCGGCGCCCCACCTCCGCGCCGGTCAACCGGCCGTCGCGCTGGAGCAGAGCGAGGATGGCCCGGTCTATCTGGTCGAGTGCTGCCTGGTCGAGTGATTCCATTGTCGTCCGCACCGTCTTCTTTGAGATCACTTGCGTCACCGCCACTGTCCTGACACATCCCGCAGAATCTGCGCCAGGCGCTCCCGTGAACGGAGGGAGCGAAGGGCGACGAGTGGAACGGTGGTGGGCAGTGACCGCGTACGTCATCATCCCCGGAATCGACGGCTCGGACGGGCAGCACTGGCAGACCTTGTGGGAACGGCAGTGGGGCACCTCGGCGGTGAGGATCCGCCCGGCCTCGTGGTCCGCCCCCGATCTGGACGACTGGGTCGACGCCGTGCAGGAGGCGTACGACGACGCCTCCAGGCGGGAAGGCCAAGTGGTGTTGGTGGCCCACAGCCTGGGCTGCTGGGCCGCGTCCACCTGGCTGAACAAGAACCCCGCGAGCCCGACGGGCGGCGCGTTCCTGGTCGCACCGCCCGACCCGCACGGGCCGGCCTTCCCACGCCGGGCGGCCGCGACGTTCCTCGAGGTGTCGGCCCAGCCGTTGCCGTGCCCGGCCCTGGTGGTGGGCAGTGCCGACGACCCCTACTGCACGCCCGAGGCGGCCGCCGGCTTCGCGGCGCGCTGGGAAGCGCGGTGGCATCCGGCGGGCGCGCTCGGACACATCAACTCCGCCGGCGGCCTGGGCTCGTGGGAACAGGGCCGCGCGCTCCTGGACTCATTGACCCGGCACTGATCAGCCACCGCCTGGACGCGTCGCCACCACCGCGGCTCGCGGCTCCCGTCCGAGGGCGAGACACGCCCCTGCCTGGGCGCGGACACGCACAGGGCGCTTCGAGGGCGACCTGCACCGCGTCTTCTGTGGGTTCTATGACAACCGCGTGTGCTCGGAGTTCCGCAGGTTCGTCACCGGCGCCGAACTCTTCGCCGTCGTTCAGGCCCGGGAGTGTGCGCGGACGCCGTGAGGCGCTAGACGGCTCGCTTCGACTCCAGCCGTCCCAGCGGATGGGTGTCACCGGCGAGGGCGGCCCGCGCCGTCTCCCAGTCGGTGTCCTCGACGCCGGTGACATGGCGGAGGTAGGCGAGCGTGACCTGCTGGACGAGGGCGACGCGCTCGGGGTTCTCGTCGGTGGTCTCGGCCGCCTCGTAGCCGGCGATGCCGCCGAGGGAGTGCTGCCCGCCGTAGACCGTCAGCAGGCTCTTGTCGCCGCGGGCGAGGGTGTAGGGGTCGGTCGTCCAGGACGGCCCCCGGGTCGAGAGGGGGAGTTCGTCCTGGTCGCCGGCGACGACGAGCCCGGGTGCGGTGATGTGGGAGAAGTCCTGCTCGCGCAGCCAGGGCGCGTTCTCCAGGGCGAACGGGGTCAGATCCTCGCCTCCCTCGCCGGCTGTGGCCAG
Organism: Streptomyces rochei; assembly: GCA_002155895.1. Lineage (GTDB taxonomy): Bacteria > Actinomycetota > Actinomycetes > Streptomycetales > Streptomycetaceae > Streptomyces > Streptomyces rochei. Next base: position 1,089 of record MUMD01000398.1, on the reverse strand, counting down.
CTGGACGCTGGCCATGACCCGGGGATCGGACAGATCCTCCGCGGTTCCGGTCCGGGTGTCCTTGACGCGCAGACCCACGAGGATCCCCGCGGTCTGGCCGCCGAAGGAGTGTCCGGCCGCGACGACGCGGCCTTGGTCCACGCGGCCGGCCAGACCGGGCACGGACGACTCCAGGATGTCCAGCGAGTCGAGGATCGTCCTCATGTCCCGCACCCGGTGGTGCCAGAGCTGAGGCCTGCGGGGGTCGTCCGCGGCGAGGCCCAGACGCCGGGAGTCGAGGTGGGTCGCCTGCAGCACCACAAAGCCGTGGGAGGCCCAGTGGTCGATCAGGGGCGCGTAGCCGTCCAGGTGCGAGCCGAAACCGTGCGCGAACAGCACGATCGGCAGGTCGGCACCGGTGACCGGCGCGGAGACGCGGACGTGCAGGTCGTCGCCGCGGTGCGGGGCGGGCAGCACCACCGGTCGGACGGACACGGACGGGGTGGGCGCGGGACCGGTGAGGCCGGTCGCCGGGTATGCGGTCATCACGTGGCTTCTTCCTCGGGGAGGGCCCCGGCGAGCGGTACGCCGGGCCTGCGCCGGTTAGGCTAGAACCTGACGTTGACGTCAGAGGCAAGTCACAGACCGGCCGCCGCACAGGAGGGGCCATGCGCATCGGAGAGCTGGCCGGCCGCACCGGCGTGAGCGTCCGCGCCCTGCGGTACTACGAGGAGCAGGACCTGCTCGCGGCAGAACGCAGCCCCAGCGGCCAACGCCGCTACCCCGAGAGCGCGGTCGACCGGGTCGTGCTGATCCAGCAGCTCTACGCCGCCGGACTGTCCAGTAGGACCATCGCCGAGCTGCTGCCGTGTGTCGTCGACGGCCGGGCCACCCCCGCCCTCATCGAACGGCTGGCGGCGGAGCGCGAGCAGGTCGACCGGCGCATCACCGACCTCCGGCACGCCCGGGACCGGCTCGACTCGGTCCTCACCGCAGCCACCGCCAACCTGCGCACCGGCGCCGCGTGCCGCCGGGAAGCCGCCCCACGGGCCCGCTGAGGCCCGCCCGGGTCCCTTCGCTGGCGACACACCCCCTAGTAGTGCTTCGTTA
>MUMD01000397.1 GCA_002155895.1 Streptomyces rochei | reverse complement strand
GCGGCTCCGCTCCCCCAGCAGGCACACCCGGCGCAGTCCCCCCAGCCCCAGGCCCCCCATCAGCCGCATCAGCCACAGCCGCAGCCGCAGCCCGTCGACCCCCGTCTCGTTGCCGCCTGGCCGCAGCCCATGCAGCACGACCAGCGTCAGCCCACCAACCCGGGTGCCGCGCCGCTCGGTTACACCGCGGCCGTCGAGCTGTCCTCGGACCGGCTGCTCAACAACAAGAAGCAGAAGGCGAAGAGCAGCCGTCCCGCGGCCGGCGGCTCGCGCTTCAAGCTGGGCGGCAAGAAGGAGGAAGCCGAGCGGCAGCGGAAGCTGGAGCTGATCCGCACCCCGGTGCTCTCCTGCTACCGCATCGCGGTCATCAGCCTCAAGGGCGGCGTCGGCAAGACGACGACCACCACCGCCCTCGGCTCCACGCTCGCCACCGAGCGGCAGGACAAGATCCTCGCGATCGACGCCAACCCGGACGCCGGTACGCTCGGCCGCCGCGTGCGCCGGGAGACCGGGGCGACCATCCGCGACCTCGTCCAGGCGATCCCGTACCTCAACTCGTACATGGACATCCGGCGGTTCACCTCCCAGGCCGCCTCCGGGCTGGAGATCATCGCCAACGACGTCGACCCGGCCGTGTCCACGACCTTCAACGACGAGGACTACCGCCGCGCCATCGACGTGCTCGGCAAGCAGTACCCGATCATCCTCACCGACTCCGGTACCGGTCTGCTCTACAGCGCCATGCGCGGTGTGCTCGACCTCGCCGACCAGCTCATCATCATCTCCACGCCGTCCGTGGACGGTGCGAGCAGCGCCAGTACGACGCTGGACTGGCTCTCCGCGCACGGGTACGCGGACCTGGTGTCCCGTTCCCTCACCGTCATCTCCGGGGTGCGCGAGACCGGCAAGATGATCAAGGTCGACGACATCGTCGCGCATTTCCAGACGCGCTGCCGGGGTGTGGTCGTGGTGCCGTTCGACGAGCACCTGGCCGCCGGTGCCGAGGTCGACCTCGACATGATGCGGCCCAAGGTGCGGGAGGCGTACTTCAACCTCGCGGCGATGGTCGCGGAGGACTTCGTCCGCCACCAGCAGTCGCACGGGCTGTGGACGTCCGACGGCAACCCGCCGCCGGTCGCGGCCCCGCCCATGCCGGGACAGTCGGTGCCCGGTCAGCCGATGCCGGGACAGCCCATGCCGGGACAGCCGCTGCCCGGGCAGCCCATGCCGGGCCAGCCCGGACAGTACGCCCAGCCGGGCCAGGCACAGCCTCAGCCGGGGCAGCCGTATCCCCAGCAGCCCGGACAGCCGTACCCCCAGCCGCAGCCGGGGCAGCCCTACCCGCAGCCCGGCCAGCCCTATGCCCAGCCGGGACAGCCGCCGGCGCAGCCCGGGTACGGATATCCGCAGCAGCCTGGGCAGACGCCTCCCCCGCCGCAGCAGCAGTAGCCCCGCCGGGGCCGACGACGAAGGGCGGCCGGTGCTGGTGAGCACCGGCCGCCCTTCGTCATCCTGACGCCCCTGGCGTCACGACGCCGCCGCGACCAACTGCCGACAGCGCTCGACGTCCTCGCCCATCTGCTCCAGCAGCGCGTCCAGCGTGTCGAACTTCGCCTGCCCGCGGACGAAGGCCAGGAAGTCCACGGCGACGTGCAGCCCGTACAGGTCGAGGCCCACACGGTCGATGGCGTACGCCTCCACGGTGCGCTCGGTGCCCTCGAACTGCGGGTTGGTGCCGACGGAGATCGCGGCCGGCATCACCTCGCCCTGGGCGTGCAGCCAGCCGGCGTAGACGCCGTCGGCCGGGACGGCGGTGTGCGGGAGGGTCTCGACGTTGGCCGTGGGGAAGCCCAGTTCGCGGCCGCGCTGCGCGCCCCGGACGACGACGCCCTCGACGCGGTGCGGGCGGCCCAGGATCTCGGCGGCGCCCGCCACGTCGCCCTCAGCGACCAGCCGGCGCGTCAGGGTGGAGGAGAACGGCTCGCCGCCGCCCGCCTCTCCGGTGACGTACAGGTCGACGACCTCGACCTCGAAGTCGTAGACCTTGCCCTGCTCGGTGAGGAAGTCGACGTTCCCGGCGGCCTTGTGGCCGAAGCGGAAGTTGGGGCCCTCGACGACCGCCTTGGCGCGGAGCCTGTCGACCAGGACCTTGACCACGAAGTCGGCCGCGGACAGCTTCGAGAACTCGGTGGTGAAGGGGAGGATCAGCACCGCGTCCACGCCCAGGTCCGCCATCAGTTCGGCGCGGCGGTGGTGCGGGGCGAGCAGCGGGGGGTGGCTGCCGGGGCGGACGACCTCGCTGGGGTGCGGGTCGAAGGTGACGACGACGGCCGGGACGCCCAGCTCGCGGGCGCGGTCGACGGCGTGCTTGATGATCAGCTGGTGCCCTCGGTGGACACCGTCGTAGGAGCCGATGGTGACGACGCTGCGTCCCCAGTCCTCGGGGATGTCCTCCAAGCCACGCCAGCGCTGCACTGTGTCTGCTCCTTGTCGCAAACTCGTCGGAGTCGATACCTCTTACGCAGCTCTAAGAGTGCCATGCCGCCCGCCTGGCGCCCGCATCGGCATGGGGGCTGTGACGGGGTGCACGCCGGGCTCGCCCGGTGGCGCGTGGGTCAGGCGGGGACCCGCGCGCCCGCCAGGCCCTCGATGGTGCGTCGTGCGCTGGGTCCCACCAGCGCGGCCCAGTCCCCGGGTGCGTCGGCCAGCCAGTCGGTCAGCTGGCCGGCGAAGTCGGGAAGGTGGCGGGCCAGCTCGACCAGGCCCCGGTCGAAACGGGTGGCCCCGTCGGGGGTGCGCACCAGGAGCCGGCCGGTGCGCAGGACCAGGTTCCGTCGGGCCTCGCCCTGGCACCGGGCCGCCGCGTGCAGCAGCGCGTCGAGCACGGCGGGGTCGTGCTCGTGGGTCAGGAGGTGCTCGCGCAGCTCGTGGCGGAGCAGGCCGTGACCGGTGGTGCCGTCACCGGCGAGGACACCGGCGAGCGCGGCCCGCACCGGCTCGGGTCCCGTGTCCAGCAGCCCGGTGACCAGCGGGTGGAGCACGGCGCGGGCCGTCGGATCGTGGTCGAGGCGCCGGTCGACGTAGGCGGCCACGTGCCCGGCGGTCTCGGGACGCTCCAGCACGGTCTCACCGACGAGCACGGCCACCCGGTGGGCCAGCGCGGGCGGGGTGGCGTCGGCGAGTCTGCGCAGCGCCTCCCCGGCGTCCGGACCGAGCAGCCTGGCCCGGAAGGCGGCCAGGACGGGCTCCGGGTGGGTCGGCAGCGCGGTGGCCATCGCGCTCGGCGGAAGGTACGGGTCGCCCGACGCGAAGCGGGAGAGGGCTCGGGGGAGGTGGCGGTCGCGGCTGCTGGGGTCCATGACGAGGAGGGCGAGGGCTCCGCCGTGCAGCCGCTCGTCGGCGGGTCCGGCGAGCAGGAGCAGGGCGGCGTGGCGGAGCAGGGTGCGGTCGGCGCCGGTGCGGGCGTGCGGGGCGGTGCGCAGGCCGTGGGTCACCGCGGCCGCCCGCCGGTCCGCCCGCTCGTCCCGTGCCCAGCGTTCCACGGCCCGGCAGAGGGCGGAGGGTTCCTCCTCGGCCAGGACGGCGAGCAGTTCGTCGGCCCGGCGGTGGGAGCTGTCGGCGAGCGCCTCGGTGAGGGCGTCCAGGCCGCGGTGGCGATGGGTGTGCAGCAACGCCTGGGCGGCCGTGGCGACGGTGGCGTGGGGGGTCGCGGGGAGCGGTCGTTCGTCGTCGAACCAGCGGACCAGGAGCGGTTGCACGGTGGTGGGGTCGGCGGCGAGCATCCGGGCGACGGTGTCGAGGTGCCGGGGGCCCGGTTCGTGCGGGGGCCCGTCGGCGAGGACGAGGCGGCGCAGCAGGTCCAGGCGCGTCGCTTCGGGCAGTCGCAGGGCGGTCCAGAACGCCGGTCCGAACTCACCCCGGCCGCGGGGCTCTTCACCGCCGCGCTCCGCGATGCCGTCGGCGAGCAGGCGCAGCACGTCCGTGTAGGGCGTGGCGTCGGGCACGCGGGTGAGCACCTCGGTGAGCAGCCGGGCGGCCCACCACGAGTACGGGTCGGCGTCGAGGGCGGTCACCAGCTCTTCGAGGGTCAGGGCGAGTTGGGGGACGCCGTGCTGGCGGGCGAGGAGCAGCAGGGCCTCCGCGACGGGGCCGATGCGGTGGTGGGGCACGGGGAGGGTGTGCGGGTGGTGAGGGGCTCCGCGGTGGTGCACGAGGGCGCGCAGGGCTTCGTGCAGGTCGAGGTGGGTGCCCTGGATCCAGTCGGCCAGCTCCTCGTGGGCGAAGCGGTAGCCGTCGCCCGCCGGGACGAGGAGTCCTTCGGCGAGTACGGCCGTCGCCCAGCCGGTGCCGCCGCCGAGCCGTGCGGGGGCCGGCCCCCACGGGAAGACCGCCTCGAACGACTCCCGGTCCAGCTGGCCCTGGCCGGGGGCGAGGCTGCGCCGGGCCGCCTCGTGCACCTGCCCGGAGACCTTCGCCGCGAGCCGGCGTACGGCGGTGCCGCGCAGGCCGTTCTCCTCGGCCAGTCGGGTGGCGATGCGCAGGCACATCAGGTCGAGGTGGGCCGCGAAGACCGTGTCCCGGTCGACCCTGACGGGTGGCGGGACGCCGGGCAGCGCCTCGTGGACCTCGGCGAGCAGGCGGAGGGTGAGGGGGTGCCGGGCGTCCGGGTCGGCGAGGGCACCTTCCGGCAGCCGGTAGCGGGCCCGTGCCTGTCGGGCCTCGTCGTCGGTCAGGTCGCCGAGGCGGACGCAGGGCGGGTGTCCGCCACCGGGGGCCGCCGACGGGCCGCCTGCGGGCACGGTTCCGGTCGGTGCGGCGGCGGGCACCGGCCCGGACAGGCCGGCGGCGGGCACGGGTCCGGAGGGGCCGGCGGCGGGCACGGATCCGGAGGGGCCGGCGGCGGGCACGGGTCCGGAAGGATCACCGGCAGGCGCAGGTCCGGAGGGGCCGGTGGCAGGCGCAGCTCCGAATGGATCACCGGTGGGCACAGGTCCGGAGGGGACTGCGACGGGCACAGGCCCGGACGGCGGCTTCGCGGCTGCCGGGACAGCCGAGGGCTCGGCGGCCGTCCGTCCGCTCAGGGAGTCGGCAGGCCCCGGAGCGGACGGGATGCCTGCGGCCCCTGCCCCGGACGAGAAACCGGCGTGCCCCGGCCCGGAGGGGGCGTCGACGAAGGCCGCCCCGGACGGGAAGCCGACGGGGGCCTCCCCGGACGGGAGACCGACGGGCCCCGCCCCGGGCCGGACACCGACGGGGCCCGGCTCGATGGCCCGTCCGTCGATGGCCCGTCCGTCGACGGACGCCCGCGGCCCGGCACGGTGACCGTCGTCGGAGTGCGGCCCCGCCCACGCCTCCCGTGCCACGGTCGGCCACGAACGGCCGGTGGAAAGCGCCGACCCGGCCCACGGCTCGGACGGTGCGCCCGCCCCGTACAGCATCTCGCGCGGGAACTCCGCCCCTGCCCGCTCCCAGTACTCGGCCCGACAGGCCACCACGAGCCGGGCACCCGTCTCGGCCAGCCAGGCAGCCGTGCCCTCGGTCCACTCGGGGAGACGGTGGGCCAGGACGGGCGGCATTTCCTCGGGGCCGTCGAGGAGGAGCAGGAGCGGGCGTCCGGCGTGGTGCGCGAGCCGGGAGAGGCGTTCCGGCGTGATGTCGCCGAGGCCGGAAGGGCGGGAACGGTCGGAGGCGGCGACGATGCGGGCGGCCCGGGCCAGCGCCCGGCGCGCCGCGTCCGCCACCGACATGTCGTCGTCGTGCAGATCGGCGCCGCGCAGCCACAGGGTGGGCGCGGGCTCCGCGCCCCGGGACCGGCGGGCGGCGAGGGCCGCCAGCTCGGTGGTACGGCCGCTGCCGGGGGCGCCGACCAGGCCCAGGACGCGGGCGCGGGCGTGGAGGTCCGTGAAGGCGGCGAACTCCCTCACCACCTCGGCGCGTTCCACGGGCGGGACCGGCTCGCCGCAGACGCCCGGCCACCCCACCGGGCCCGGACCACCACCGGCACCGAGCCCGCCGTCACCGACACCGAGCCTGCCGTCACCGACACCGAGCCCGCCGCCCTCGTGCGCACCGACGTCGACCCGCAGGCCACCGCCGTCCCCCAGGCCCAAGCCAGCCCCCATGCCCAGGCCGGTGTCCAGACCACCGCCACCGCCCCGGCCGGCCCCGGCTCGCGCGACGGCCGCCCCTCCCCGGACCGGCACCCCCGCCGGGCCGGGGAGGGGCGGCGGTCGCGCGAGCCGGGGTCGGCC
>MUMD01000396.1 GCA_002155895.1 Streptomyces rochei | reverse complement strand
TGCCCGCAGTACTGCGGGCACTGCACACGGATGGACCTGGTGGGCAACTCCACCCCCCAGGTCGCCAAGAACAAGCTCCAGTTGAAGCCGACCGACCGTGCCGACCGCATTCTGGAGCACTTGCGGGCCTCCCCCGGCATCCGGGACGTGGTGGTCTCCGGCGGTGATTTGGCCAACATGCCCTGGCCGCGGCTGGAGCGGTTCATCGACGGCCTGCTGGGGATCGAGTCGATACGGGACATCCGGCTGGCGAGCAAGGGGCTAGTCGGGCTGCCCCAGCACTGGCGCTCCGGGCCGGTGCTGGAGGGTGTCGCACGGGTCGCGCGGACGGCCTGCTCGCGCGGGGTGCGCATCGCGCTGCACACCCATGCCAACGCCGCCCAGCAGATCACCCCGGCGGTGGCGGAGGCGTCCGGAGCGCTGCTGGGCGCGGGACTGCACGACGTACGCAACCAGGGTGTGCTCATGCGCGGCGTCAACGACAGCGCGCACGACCTGCTCGACCTGTGCTTCGCGCTCATCGATCACGCCGGGATCACGCCGTACTACTTCTACATGTGCGACATGATTCCGAACGCCGAGCACTGGCGGGTGTCGTTGCACCGCGCCCAACTGATACAGCATCAGATCATGGGCTATCTGCCCGGGTTCTCCACGCCCCGCATCGTGTGCGACGTGCCGCTGGCCGGCAAGCGCTGGGTGGACCAGGCCGACTCGTACGACCGCGTGCTCGGCGTCTCGCACTGGAGCAAGAGCTTCCTCACCCCGCTGGAGGCGGCGGACCCGGAGGCCCGCAACGGCTCTTACCACTACTACGACCCCATCGACACGCTGCCGCTCGCCGGGCAGCAGTGGTGGCGGGAGACCCATCAGGGCGCCCGTCAAGGGTAGAAGGGACAGTTGCACACCCATGAGCAGTCTGCGTCCACCGCGTGAGGACCCCCCGGTGCTGGAGGAGTGGTACCGCCGCCACCTGGGCCCCGACATCCACGACATCAGCTCCAGCGGCGTCCACCCGTACACCTTCGCCGAGATACGCGAACTGTGCGGCATCCCCGCCGAGGACCTGGACGCCGTCGTCATGGACGACAGCGTCTCCCAGGGGGGCGCCGGCATCCGGCAGGCGATCGCCGACCGGTACGCGGGCGGCGACGCCGACCGGGTACTGGTCACCCACGGCTCCAGCGAGGCCATCGCCCTCACCCTCGGCACGCTGCTGAGGGCCGGCGACCGGGTGGTCGTCCAGCAGGGCATCTACCACTCGCTGGGCCACTACCCGCGGGCGGCGGGCTGCGACGTCGCCGAGCTGCCGGCCGCGGCCGTGCGCGACGGCGAGATCGACGCGGACGTGCTGGAGGGACTGGTCACGCCCGGCACCGCGGCCGTCGTCGTCAACTTCCCGCACAACCCCTCCGGCGTCACGCTGTCGCCGCAGGGCCTGAAGGCGCTGACCGAACGGACCACCGCCGCCGGCGCGACCCTGGTCTGGGACGCCGCCACCGCCGAGATCGCACACCGTTGGGACGTCCTCCCGGACCCCGCCGCCACCCGTGGCGACACGATCTCCTACGGCACCTTCTCCAAGACCTTCGGTCTGCCCGGGCTGCGCGTCGGCTGGGCCATCGCGCCACCGGACATCGTCCCGGCCGTCTTCCCGCTGCGCGACCGCACCACGCTCTTCCTGTCCCCGCTGGTCGAGCTGATCGCCGAGCGGGCGATGTGCCACGCCGACGTGCTGATCGGCAGGCGCGCGGCCGAGGCGCGGCGCAACCTCGCGCACCTCACCGAGTGGATGGCCGAGCACGAGGACCTGGTGCGCTGGACGCCACCGGAGGGCGGGGTGTGCGCGCTGCCGGTCTTCCGGGAGCTGGAGCGGGCGTCGGACGGTTCCGCCGCGGTGGAACGGTTCTGCCTGGAGCTGCTGTCGCGCCACCGCACGCTCCTGGTGCCGGGCACCGCCTTCGGCACCCCGCACGGCGCGCGGCTCGGCTTCGGCGGCCCGGAGGAGGGCTTCCGGGCCGGACTCGCGGGGCTGTCGGAGTTCCTGCGCACCCGCGGGGCGGGACGGTGACCGCCGTGGACGCTCCCGACGTACTGGACCTGTGGGACCTGCGCGTACGCCATCAGCCGGACGCGCCCGCGCTGGTGACACCGGACCGGGTCCTCACCCACCGGTCGGTCGACCGGCTGACCGATGCCTGGGCCGCCTCCCTGGCCGGGCGCGGGGCGGGCCCCGGGCGGTTGGTGGGGCTGGCGTTCGCCGACCCCGGCCGCACGGTGCTGGGCATGCTCGCGGCACTGAAGGCGGGGGCCGGGTTCATCGTCCTGGACGACCGGCTGCCCGCTGCCGCACGGGACTCGCTGGTGCGGCGTACGGAGGCGGCGGTGTGGCTCGGCGACGGCGCCCACGCCCCCGCGGCGGCGTACGTACCGGACGGCGCGGCCGGTGGGGCGGCGACCGGAGAGGGTGCCGGGGCGGCGGACGCCGGCGGCCACCCGGTGCGGCCGCCGGCCCGGGCCGCCGGACACGACGTGGCGTACGTGCTGTTCACGTCGGGGTCCACCGGGCAGCCCAAGGGCACGCTCATCGAGCGGGACTCGCTGCGCAGGTTCGCCGCGGCGGTCGCCGAACGGCTGGAGCTGGCCGCCGGGGACCGCTGGCTCCAGGTGGCGTCGCTGGGCTTCGACGTCCTGATCGAGGAGGTATTCCCCGCCCTCGTGGCCGGCGCGGCGGTCGTGTGCAGGGCCGACACCCGGGCCTTGGACGCGGAGGAGCTGCACACCATGATCGCCCGTACCGGGACCACGGTGGTGGAACTGTCCACGCAGTACTGGTTGGAGTACGCCCGCTGGCTCGACGCGCGGGGCCTGACCACCCCGGCCGGGCTGCGCCTGGTGGTGGTCGGCGGCGAGCGCATGGACCCGCGGCCCTACCGGGACTGGCAGGCCCGGCAGCCGGCCCGGCTCGCCCACGTCTACGGGCTCACCGAGTGCACCGTCAGCTCGACCTTCTACACCGGGCTGCTCCCGGCGGACGCCCGGGAGGTTCCGCTCGGCACCCCGCTGCGGGACGTGGAGATCAGCGTCCGGCGCGACGGACGGCCCGTGCCGCAGGGCGAGTGGGGGGAGATCCACATCGGTGGCCCGCTGCTGGCACGCGGGTTCCTCGACGACGCCGCCGCCACCGCCCGCCGCTTCGTCCCCGACCCGCTGTCCGCCGTCCCCGGCGCGCGGGTCTACACGACGGGTGACCTGGGGCGCATCGACGCCGACGGGAACCTGATCTTCCTCGGGCGGCTCGACGACCAGGTCAAGATCCGCGGCCACCGGCTGGAGCCGGCGCGGGTGGAACGCGCCCTGTGCGAGGACCCCGCGGTGGAACAGGCCGTGGTGTTCCCCGACCCGACGACCGGAACCGTGCTGTGGGCCTTCACCGTCCCGGCCGACCCGGAGCGGGCCCCGCTCCCTGGGGAGGCGGTGCGCCTGACGGCGGCGGAGAGGGACGCGCTGGTGGCGCCGCTGGAGGAGCAGCTGCCCGACTGGGCCGTGCCCAGGGTGCTGTACCGGGTGTCCGTCCTGCCGAAGAACCCGCACGGCAAGATCGACAAGCGCCGGCTGAGCGACTGGGCGGCGGTGGTCACGGGCACGGCGGCCACCGGTACGGGGGCCGGGCGCACCGTCCCTGGGTCCCCGGCCACGGCGGGTACGGCGGCGACCGGGGACCCGGGACCCGGCGATGAACCGCTGTCCACCGTCCTCGGCCTCTTCCGCGAGGTCCTCGGCGCACCGGAACTCGGCCCGGACGACGACTTCTTCGAGCGCGGCGGACAGTCCCTGATCGCCATGCGGCTGCTCGCGCGGCTGCGCGAGTTCCTCCCCTCGGCGGCCGGGCTACGGGCGAGCGCACTGCTCCGGTGTCCCACCCCCCGGCTGCTGGCCGCGGCGCTCGCCACCGCCGGACCACAGGCGGTCACCGACCGCCCCCAGGCCGCCGCCGGTCCACGGGAGGCCGGCCCGCAGGAGGCGGGCCAACAGGCGGCGGCCTGGGGGCGGTC
>MUMD01000395.1 GCA_002155895.1 Streptomyces rochei | reverse complement strand
GCGCCGGGCACCCGGGGCGTCCGGCCGACGCCCCGGGTGCCCGGCGCCGGTGGGCGAGAGAGGCGCAACTTGGCCTGTGGGGCGAGCAGTTGATCTGGTACAGAGTGCTGTGGTGCGGATACCTTCTGTGGTCGCGGGTCCCCTCCGCACCTGAGAGAACAGGCGGCGTTCGATGACAGCGTTCACCAGCATCCGGCTCGACGACGGCTCGCTGCTGCGCGTGGAGACCTCCGACCCCGCGCCCGCGCCCGCGGCCGTCCCCGTCCCCGTCCCCGAGGACCCCTACGAGGACGAGTACGAGGACGAGTACGAGCCCATCCGGCGGCGCCGGCCGGCCGACGGCGTCTCCGGGGCGGCGGACACCCTGCGCGGTGCCGTCGACCGGGTGCGGCCGGCGGTCTCGGACATCGTCGACTCCCTGCGCTCCATGCCCCGCCGCCCGGACCGGATCACCCTGGAGTTCGGGGTCAAGGTCACCGCCGAGGCCGGGGTGGTCGTCGCGCGCAGCACGGCTGAGGCGCACTTCACGGTCGGTGTCGAGTGGGAGACCGCATCCGATTCCGGCACCGCGGTTTCCGGCACCACCGCGACCGGCACCCCCGCTTCCGCCGCACCCGCTTCCGGCGCCACCGATTCCGGCGCCCCTGACGCCGGCACCCCCGATGCGGGTTAGCCCCCCGCCGCCCCGCGCGCGCTACGAGCGGGGCGCGGCCCGGGTGTTCGGTCCGGACGGGAAACCGGCCGGCGCCGGGTTCCTCGTGGCCGAGGACCTGCTCTGCACCTGCGCCCACGTCGTCGCCACGGCGGACGGGGAGCGCCCCGAGGACCCGGTCGAGGTCGACTTCCCGCTCCTCGCCGGCGCCCGGCCGGGCCCCCGGGTCCGGGCCCGGGTGACGTCCTGGCGGCCCGAGGACGACATCGCCGTACTGCGGCTGGAGGAGGAGGTGGCGGGGACCGAGCCGCTGCCCCTGGCGGGTGAGGACGGCGAGGAGTGGGACCGGGACATCCGGGCGTTCGGCTTCCCCGTCGGGGCCTTCCGGGGCGTGAACGCCACCGGCAGGCTCCGCGGACGCCAGCGCGCCGACCGCCTCCAGGTGGACCTGCGGGCCGAGGGCGAGGGCGTACGCATCGGCCCGGGATTCAGCGGCGCCGCCGTGTGGGACCCGCGGGACGACGTGGTCGTCGGCATGCTCGTCACCCGTGGCAAGGGCGTCATCGCCGACACCGCGTACCTGGTGACCGCGGACCGGCTGACCGACCCCGACCTGCTGCGCTGCCCGTTCCGCGGCCTGAGCCGGTTCGAGACCGAGGACGCCCGGTACTTCCACGGCCGTGAGGACGAGATCACCGCGTTGGTGGGCGCGCTGGAGTCCCGGCCCGTCACCGTCCTGGTGGGCCCCTCGGGCAGCGGGAAGTCCTCACTGCTGCGGGCGGGCCTGCTGACCGCCGTCAAGGAGCGGGGCACGCCGTGGGCCCTGCGCGTCCCCAAGCCCTCCTCCGGTGGCGGGAGCGCGGCCGAGGACGCCGACGGCTGGGTCGCCGAGGCGGTCACGGCCGTCTGGCAGGACGCCGCTCCCGACGGTGACGCCTGGAACACCCGCTTCGACGCCGTACGGCAGGCGTGCGCCGGGAGCGACGACGAACGGCTCGCGCTGCGCGGGCGGCTCACCCGGGAACTCGGCGCGGCGGGCGGCGTACTGCTCCTCGACCAGTTCGAGGAGTACGCCGGTGCCTCGCCGGACGGCGCGCTGCGCGCCTTCCGCCGCCTGTCGGCGCTGGCCCAGGCGCCCGACCCGGCCCAGGGCGGCGGACTGCGCGTCGTGCTGACCGCGCGGTCGGCGACGACGGAGGTCCTGTCGGCCGCCGACACCTCGGCCCCGCTGGGCGACGCCGTCGTGTTCCTGCCGCCCATGACCGAGGAGGCGCTGACCCGGGCCGTCGAGCGGCCGGTGCGCGCCGTCCCCGGCCTCCGCCTGGAGCGCGGGCTGGCCCGGCGCCTGGTGGCCGACGCGGTGGGCGAACCGGGCTGTCTGCCGCTCCTGCAGTTCGCGCTGACCCGGCTGTGGGAGGAGCGCAAGGCGCACACCATGACGCTCGCCGCCTACGAGCGTTCCGGCGGCGTGCTCGAGGCACTGGCCGACTACGCCGACGAGGCGCTGGCGGAGTGCCTCACCGAGACCGGGACCGGCCCCGAGACGGCGCGGCGGCTGTTCCAGCAGCTCGCCAGCCCGGACGGGCAGGGCGGGTGGACCCGCCGCACCCTGCCGACCGGGCGCCTGGAACCGCGGCAGGCCGCGCTGGCCGAGGCGCTGGCGGCACGCAGGCTGCTGGTGTGGGACGTACGCGATCAGCCGGACTCCGCCGAAGCGGTCGGCACCGTCCAGGTCGTGCACGAGGCGCTGCTGCGGGAGTGGGAGCAGGTGCGGGACTGGCTGCGGGACGGCGCGGAGTTCCGCGAGTGGCAGGAGCGCACGGCCCGGGACGCGGCCGAGTGGGAGGCCGCCGGCCGTTCCGACGGTCTGCTCGCGCACGGCGCCCGGCTGGCCGAGGGCCTCCAGTGGCTCGCCGACCGGCCCGAGGACATCGCCCCCGCGGAACGCGCCTACCTGGAGGCCGGACGCCGGCGCCAGCGACGCGGACTGCGGCGGCTGTGGGCCGTCATCGGCCTGGTGACCGTGCTCGCGGTACTGGCGTCCACCCTGGCGGTGAGCACCTACCGGGCCCGGGAACGGGACCTCGCGCAACTGCGCACGGCCGCCGCGACGGAGCTGGGCACGCTCGCCACCGATCTGGCCGACCGCTCCCCGGACAGCGCCTTCCGGTACGCGGCCGGGGCCTGGGCGGTGCGCCACACCCCGCAGGCACGGCGGGCGCTGCTCGGACAGTACGTGCGCGCCCAGGACGTGGTGGCCTCGTACGGCGGGCTGTGGCCGGGCACGGCGGAGTGGACGTCGATGTCGCCGGACGGCGGGGCCGTCGTCGTCCTCTCGCGTCCGGACGGCGCCCCGGACCTCACCGTGACCGCGGTCTCCGGTGCCGTCGACGGCACCCCCCGGGCGACCCGACTGAAGGGCGTGCCCGCCGGGCTGCGCGTCCAGGGCTTCCGGGACGCGGTCAGCGACGACGGGCGGCGCTACGCGCTGGTCACCACGGAGGGCACCGTCCTGCTGTGGGACCTGACCGACCCCGGGGCCCCGCCCCGGCGGCTCTCCGGCGACCTGCCGGACCGGGGCGACGTCTACGTGCCGTTCCTGGACTTCTCCGAGGACGGGGCGCGGCTGCTGTACTTCGTGGCCTACGAGAAGCCCCGGCCGGAGGACGAGGGCCGCAAGGCGCTGCTGCGGCTGTGGGACACCGGCGCCGGCCGGGCCCTGCCCGTGTCCCAGAAGCCCCTGGCGCAGGAGAACCCGGTCATGGCGTGGCTGCTCGGCGACGGGGAGCGGATCGCGGTCGCCGGCAGGCGCGACGGGGGCAAGGACAACTACCTCGACGTCCACGCCACCGGCTCGGGCGAGCACGTCCGCCGTGTGTACGGGCCGGAGCCGGGGCTGAACCAGGCACCGGCCGACCGGGGCCGGGGCGTCTGGCTGATCGGGCAGGACGGTGTCCGCTGGTACTCCCTCGTCGCCGACGGCGACCGGCCCGCAGGCACGTACGGCGGGACCAGCACGTTCGGCGAACTGACGGGCACCCATCTGTACGGCGAGGAGAAAACGGCCTCGGAGAGCGGCGTGTACCGGCGCATGACCATTCTCGATCCGCGCGGCGGCGACCGCCGGTACTTCTCCCTCGTCCTGCCGGGCGACGAGAGTTCCAGGGTGCTCGGCGTCGTCGGAAGCGGCTCCGGCCCCCGCACGGTGGTGGCCACCGAGGGCGACACCCTGCTGCGGGCCCGTCCGACGCCGCTGCCCGACGTGCCGGCCGAGGTCACCGCCGTCGCGGGCGACGCCGCCGCGCTCTCGCCGGACGGCTCGCGCACGGCGCGGCTGCACGCCGGGCGACTGGAGATCACCGGCCCCGGCGGCCGCGTCCGGCACACGCTGCTCCCGGAGAGGGTGCGCGAGCAGCAGAACCTGGAGCTGCGGCTGCTGTGGGTCACGCGCAAGGGCGGGGACGCCGTGCTGGTCTGGTCGGACCGGTCCACGAACGCGCGGCTGTACGACGCCGACGACCCGGCCGCCGGCGCGCTGGTGACCTGGGACTGCGGCAGGTCCGGGAACGAGGCGTGGAACCTGCCGCAGGACATCGCGCAGACCGGCGACGGCGACCTGGTGGTGCTGTGCCTGGGAGACACCCTGGTGCGGGTCGATCCGCGGGCCGGGGTGCGCAGCGGCGGCCCGGTCCACCTGGAACGCAGCCCCGTGGAGCGGGGCAACTGGCCGCAGACCGGCCAGCTGACGCCGCGGCCGGGCCACCCCCATCAGGTGGCCGTCGTCACCGGCCCGTGGCAGGCCGACGGCCGGATCGAGGTGTGGGACGTGCGCCGGGGGACCCGGGTGGCCCGGCTGGAGGGGAGTCCGCTGAGCAACGCCCCGGGGATGAACCTGTACGAGGGTGTTCCGCGCTGGGTGGTCTTCGTACCCGGCGGGGACCGGCTGGCCGCCCTCGACGAGCAGCAGCGCGTGGTGTGGTGGGACGTGGACGACGAGGAAGCGCAGGAGCCGACCCGTGGTCTCGGCGAGGCCGTCGGGCTGCTCGGCGTCGCTCCCGACGGCACGCTCCTCGCTGCCCTCGGGGGTGCCGACGCCGGGCTGTACTCCCCCGACGACGCCGAGCCACTGGGTGTCCTGAAGGGCTCCGGCTACGGCCTGCACGCCGCCCGGGTCAGCGGCGACACCCTGCACCTGGTCTCCGACAAGGGCACCCGTGCCCTGCGGCTGTCGCCCGACGCCTGGTACGACACCCTCTGCGGCGCCCTGGAGGGGCCCAACAGCCGGGCCCAGCGCGACCGCCCGGAGCTCGACGTGGCGAGGAGCACGCCGCCCTGCCCGTCCGGGTGACGCCCCGCCGGCCTCGGCCCGTCGCTCATTGACGGGTGTAGGTCAGGGCCTCTCCGCTGTCGTTGTTGACCCGCCGCAGGGTGCCGTCGGGCAGCAGGGTGACCGTGGTGGGCTCGCCCGGTGCGCAGGACGCGGCGGGGCCCGTCGTCACCGTCGAGGGGCCGATGCTCAGGGGGCCGTCGGAGTCCGGGGCGGCGGACAGGTCGGCCTCGAAGACGCAGTGGTAACTGCTGCCGCCCGCCGGGCCGTCGGCGACCAGCGAGAGCACGGTGTCGCCCACCTCGCCCTGCTGGATGGTCAGTCGCCGGGTGTGGACGCCCGACGCGTTGTCGATGGTCGTGGTCCACGTGCCCAGGTACGCCGTCGGGATGGTGCCGCCCTCGGGCGTCGGGCTCGTGGGACGGTCGGCGTCGGTCGTCGGGGAGGAGCCGTCCGGTGTCGGGTCCTGGCCCCGGTCCGGCCCCTGCGACGCGGCGGCCGTCGCGGTGGTGGCGGGGTCGCCGCCGGCCCGGTCGCCGCCGTCGTCCCCGCCGCTCATCAGCGCGTAGACCGAGCCGCCGGCGCCCAGGGCCACCACCAGGGCGACCACGACCATGAACGCGGTCGAGCGCCCTCTGCGGGACGGCTCGTGAGGCGGCCCGTACGGCGGGGACCCGTAGGGCGGCGGGCCGTAGGGCGGGGTCCCGTGCGGCGGCGGGCCGTAGGGCGGGGTC
>MUMD01000394.1:10101-10446 GCA_002155895.1 Streptomyces rochei | reverse complement strand
CCGCCGTGTTCAGGGCGGCGCGGATCAGCGCGACCACGTCCTCGCGCTGCCGGATTCCGCGCAGGTCGACGGTGCGGCCGCCCAGCAGGTCCCCGAGCAGACCGGCGAACAGCAGGCGGCTCTGCGGGTCCTCGGTGCAGCCGAGGCCGCACAGCGCGTTGGTGAGATCCAGCAGGAGGGCCGTGCCGCGCGCATGGCGGGCGCCGCCTTCGGCTCCGCCGGGTCCCGCGCCTGTCTCCACCGACTGTCCCCCATGAGTCGGTTGTCATGCCTGACCGACCTGCGAAGTTAGCACGGGAACTGACGGTTCACCAGGGACGCGTGGGGTCTCGGGAGGCGACGTCC
>MUMD01000394.1:0-10070 GCA_002155895.1 Streptomyces rochei | reverse complement strand
GGGAGTGGGACGACAGGGCCTAGAGGCGCGGGTCCACCGGCTCGGACTCCAGTGCCAGCACGCCGAACACCGCCTCGTGCACCCGCCACAGCGGCTCGCCGTCCGCCAGCCGGGCCAGCGCCTCCAGACCGAGGGCGTACTCGCGGATCGCCAGGGACCGCTTGTGGCCGAGGAACCGCTGCCGCAGCCGGGCGAGGTTCTCGGGACGCGTGTACTCGGGGCCGTAGATGATCCGCAGGTACTCGCGGCCCCGGCACTTGATGCCGGGCTGGACCAGGCGGCCCTTGAGGTCCCGGACCAGGGCCCCGAGCGGCTTGACCACCATGCCCTCGCCGCCGCGTCCGGTCATCTCCAGCCACCAGTCGACGCCCGCCGCCACCGACTCGGGGTCGCCGGTGTCGACGTAGAGGCGGCGGGTGGTCCGCAGGAGGCCGCTCCCGTCGTGCTCGACGAGCCGGTCGATGAGGGCCAGCTGCTCGTCGTGCGGCAGGTCGGCGAGGCTGCGGCCCTGGACGGCCAGGATCTGGAAGGGCGCCAGGCGCACGCCGTCCAGGCCGTCGGTGGGCCAGCAGTAGCGACGGTAGGCGTCGGTGAAGGCGGCGGCGTCGGCGGCCCGGCCGCGCTGGCGGTCGAGGAGGTCGCCGACCTCGACGCCGCGGGCCGCGGCGCCCTCGAGCGCGGCCAGCGCACCCGGGAACACCGCGCCGGAGGCGGCGCCCACGGCCGCGTACTGGGAGCGCAGCAGGCCGGCGGCCTTGAGCGACCACGGCATCAGCTCGGCGTCCAGCAGCAGCCAGTCGGTGGCCAGTTCGTCCCAGAGACCCGCCTCGCCGACGGCGGTGCGCAGCCGGTCCAGGATCTCCTCGGTGAGCGACGCGTCGTCGAGGAACGGGCGGCCGGTACGGGTGCAGACCGACCCCGTGGGGCCCCCGTCGACGCCGAAGCGGACGCGGGCCGCCTCCGCGTCGCGGCAGACCAGGACCACGGCCCGCGAGCCCATGTGCTTCTCCTCGCACACGACGCGCGCGACGCCGTCGGCCGCGTACTGCGCGAAGGCCTCCTTCGGGTGCTCCAGGTAGCCGTCCACCCCGGAGGTGGCGGTCGGTGCCATGGTCGGCGGGAGGTACGGCAGCAGCCGGGGGTCGGTCGCGAAGCGGCTCATGACCTCCAGGGCCGCCGCCGCGTTCTCCTCGCGCACGGTGATCCGCCCGGCGTACCGGGTCTCCACCACCCGGCGGCCGTGCACATCGGCCAGGTCGAGCGGGCGTCCGTCGTGCCCGCCGGGAGCCTCGGTGCGCAGCGGCTTGGCCGGCTCGTACCAGACCCGCTCCGCCGGTACGTCGACCAGCTCACGCTCCGGCCAGCGCAGCGCGGTGAGCTTGCCGCCGAAGACGGCGCCGGTGTCCAGGCAGATGGTGTTGTTGAGCCAGGTGGCCTCGGGGACCGGGGTGTGGCCGTAGACGACGGCCGCGCGGCCCCGGTAGTCCTCGGCCCACGGGTAGCGCACCGGCAGCCCGAACTCGTCGGTCTCTCCGGTGGTGTCGCCGTACAGGGCGTGGGAGCGGACCCGGCCGGAGGTGCGGCCGTGGTACCTCTCCGGCAGGCCGGCGTGGCAGACCACCAGCCTGCCGCCGTCGAGGACGTAGTGGCTGACCAGGCCGTCGATGAACTCCCGCACCTCGGCGCGGAACTCCTCGCTCTCGCCCTCCATCTGCGCGATCGTCTCGGCGAGTCCGTGGGTGTGCTGGACCTTGCGGCCCTTCAGGAAGCGGCCGTACTTGTTCTCGTGGTTGCCGGGGACGCACAGGGCGTTGCCCGACTTGACCATGGACATCACACGGCGCAGCACGCCCGGGCTGTCGGGGCCGCGGTCGACCAGGTCGCCGACGAAGACGGCGGTGCGGCCGTCGGGGTGGACGCCGTCGGTGTAGCCGAGCTTGCCGAGCAGGGTCTCCAGCTCGGACGCACAGCCGTGGATGTCACCGATGATGTCGAAGGGGCCGGTGAGGTGGGTGAGGTCGTTGAAGCGCTTCTCGGTGACGACGGTGGCGTGCTCGACCTCCTCGGTTCCGCGCAGCACGTGCACCTTGCGGAAGCCCTCGCGCTCCAGGTGCCGCAGGGAACGGCGGAGTTCGCGGGTGTGGCGCTGGATGACCCGGCGGGGCATGTCGGCGCGGTCGGTGCGGTCGGCGTTGCGCTCGGCGCACACCTGCTCGGGGACGTCGAGGACGACGGCGATCGGGAGCACGTCGTGCTTCCTGGCCAGGTCGATGAGCTGACGGCGGGCGTCCTGCTGCACGTTGGTCGCGTCGACGACGGTGCGGCGGCCGGCGGCGAGCCGCTTGCCGGCGATGTAGTGCAGGACGTCGAAGGCGTCCCGGCTGGCGCTCTGGTCGTTCTCGTCGTCGGCGACCAGGCCCCGGCAGAAGTCGGAGGAGATGACCTCGGTGGGCTTGAAGTGGCGCCGGGCGAAGGTGGACTTGCCGGAGCCGGACGCGCCGATCAGCACGACGAGGGAGAGGTCGGTGACCGGCAGGGCGCGGCCCCGCCCGGGAGTGCCGGTGGTGTCGGTGGTGGTCATGCGGCCTTCGCCTCCTTCTCGGTCGCGGACGCGGACGCGGACGTGGTCGTGGTCGCGGTGGTGGTCGGGTTCGGGGTCGGAGTGGTGGGCGTGGCCAGGGTGAACACGGCCATCTGGGTGGGCGGGCCCACCTCGGGGTCGTCGGGGCCGACGGGGCGGAACCCGACGGCGTACCCGTGGCGTTCGGCGACCGCGCCCGCCCAGCCGCGGAACTCCTCGCGGGTCCACTCGAAGCGGTGGTCGCGGTGGCGGACGTGTCCGGCCGGCAGGGTCTCCCAGCGCACGTTGTACTCCACGTTCGGCGTGGTGACGACGACGGTGCGGGGACGGGCCGAGCCGAAGACGGCGTACTCCAGGGCGGGCAGCCTCGGCAGGTCGAGGTGCTCGATCACCTCGCTGAGCACGGCGGCGTCGTAGCCCTTGAGGCGCTTGTCGGTGTAGGCGAGCGAGCCCTGGAGGAGCTGGACGCGCGCGGCCTGCCGCTCGCCCATGCGGTCCAGCTTGAGGCGCCGGGAGGCGATGGTGAGCGCGCGCACCGACACGTCCACGCCGACGATCTCCGTGAAGCGCGGCTCCTTGAGCAGTTCGCGCACCAGGTGGCCCTCGCCGCAGCCCAGGTCCAGGACGCGGGCGGCGGCGTTGTCCCGCAGCGCGGTGAGGATCGCCTCGCGTCGCCGCACGGCGAGCGGGGTCGGCCGCTCCTCCTGCTCCGCCTCGGCCTCGACGGCGTTGTCGATCTCCTCGACATCGCTGTCGTCGGTCTCGGCGAGCCGGATCAGCTCCAGCCGGTCCATCGCCTCACGGGTCAGCGACCAGCGGCGGGACAGGTAGCGGCTGGTGATGAGCTTCTGCTCCGGGTGGCCGGGAAGCCAGCCCTCGCCGGCCCGCAGCAGCTTGTCGACCTCGTCCGGGGCGACCCAGTAGTGCTTGGCGTCGTCGAGCACGGGGAGCAGGACGTACAGGTGGCGCAGGGCCTCGGCGAGGGTGCGGGCCGTGGACTCCAGTTCGAGGCGGACATAGCGGGAGTCGCCCCACTCGGGGAACTCGGTGTCCAGCGGCACGGGCTCCACGGTGACCGCCCAGCCGAGCGGCTCGAACAGGCGCCGTACGAGGTCGGGGCCGCCGCGGGCGGGCAGCGCCGGGATCTCCACGCGCAGCGGCAGCGGCTCGGCCGCGCGCTCGGGGCGGGCCTTGCACACGCCGCGCAGGGCGCTGGAGAAGACGTTGCTCAGGGCCACGGCCAGGAGCGAGGAGGCCGCGTAGGGGCGGTCGTTGACGTACTGCGCGAGGGCCGCGTCGGGGGCGCCGCCGCGTCCCTTGCCCTTGCCGCGCCTGACCAGCGCCACCGCGTCGACCTCCAGCAGCAGCGCCGCCGTGCAGCGCTGTTCCTCCGCCTCCGGGTAGAGCACATGGGCCGTGCCGAAGGAGGTGGAGAACGCCTGCGCCCGGTCGGGATGCTTGTGCAGCAGGAAACCGAGGTCGGTCGCGGGGCGGTCGGGGGTACCGGTGGTGGTGAGCGTCAGGAACATGCGGAGGGCCTCTCCGGCTGGGTGGATGTGACGGGTGCCGTACGCGCGGGAGCCCCCGGAGGGGTGTTCCCCGGGGGCTCCGGCAGGACGACGGTCACACCATCGCACAGGGCGGGTGACCGGCGCCTTCGGTTATCGGCGCGACGGCATCAGGTCAGCTGGGACTGGACCTGGGAGGAGATCAGCTCCAGGTGGTCCAGGTCGTCGAGGTCCAGGATCTGGAGGTAGATCCGCTGGGCGCCGACCGCGGCGTACCGGCCGATCTTGTCGACGACCTCGGCCGGGGAGCCCGCCAGGCCGTTGGCCTTCAGCTCGTCGACCTCGCGGCCGATGACGGCGGCGCGGCGGGCGACCTCGGCGTCGTCCTTGCCGACGCAGGCGATGAGGGCGTTGGAGTAGGTGAGGGCGTCGGCCGGGCGCCCGGCCTCCTGGGCGGCGGCCCGCACCCGGCCGAACTGGCGCTCGGTGTCCTCGATGGAGGCGAAGGGGATGTTGAACTCGTCGGCGTACCGGGCGGCGAGGCGGGGGGTGCGGGTGGCGCCGTGACCGCCGATGAGGACGGGGACCTTGGCCTGCGCGGGCTTGGGCAGCGCGGGCGACTCGGTGAGGTCGTAGAACCTGCCGTGGAAGTCGAAGGTCTTGCCGGTCTCGGTGGCCCACAGACCGGTGACGATCTCGAGCTGCTCTTCCAGGCGGGCGAACTTCTCCTTCGGGAAGGGGATGCCGTACGCCTTGTGCTCCTCCTCGAACCAGCCGGCGCCCAGGCCCAGCTCGACGCGGCCGCCGGACATCTGGTCGACCTGGGCGACCTGGATGGCGAGGACGCCGGGCAGCCGGAAGGTGCCGGCGGTCATGAGGGTGCCGAGGCGGATGCGCCGGGTCTCGCGGGCGAGGCCGGCCAGGGTGATCCAGGCGTCGGTGGGGCCGGGGAGGCCGTCGACGGAGCCCATGCGCAGATAGTGGTCCGACCGGAAGAAGGCGTCGAAGCCGAGGTCCTCGGTGGCCTTGGCGACGGTGAGCAAGGTGTCGTAGGTGGCCCCCTGCTGGGGCTCGGTGAAGATACGCAGATCCATGTCTCCATCCTGCCTGCTCGGTGCGGGTGCGCCGCGACGGCTCGGCCCGGGTCCGGGGAGCCGGCCCGCCTCCGGCGGGTGAATTCGCGTCAACCGCGGTCCCGGCGGGCGGCGGGGCCAGTGACCGGGCCGGACCGTGATCGTTTGGCGGGGCGGAGCCGGATCGTCCGGCGTCCGCGCCGGGCCGTGCGCTCCGGCGCGTCCACCGTGTCGGCCTCCCCGCGGGGGGCTGGGGCCGAGGAGGCCGTCGTGTCCGAAGAGAGCGTGTCGCAGCAGGGCGGGGCCGGTGCCCGGCCGCAGGGGCTGCTCCAGCAGATGGAGGAACTCATGGCGGCGCTGAACGCGGATCTGTCGGCCCTGGACGCCGACCTCCAGTCGGCCGGCGGTGCGGGACGACCGAACGACGAGGAGCGGCCGGACTCCTGAACGGAACGCGGGTGCGCGTGGCGGGCGTGGTGTCAGCCCGCCTCCCGCTCCGGTAACTCCGCGTCCCGGGCCGCCAGTTTGCGCAGCATCTCCAGGACCCGGTCGCGGGACTCGTCCGCCGCGTCGATGGCCTCCATGCACTGCCAGTACGTGGCCTCGTCATCGGCGGCGCAGGCGACGCCGACGAGGGCGATGCCGGTCTCGCCGAGCAGCGTCCCCAGGCGCATCAGGGCCTGGCGCGCGTCGCCCAGCTCCGTCAGCTGGGCGGCGCGCAGCTCGCCCGGCGCCAGCTCCGGGGTGGTCAGCACCCCGCAGCCGCGGCCCGCCAGCTCGGTCAGCCCGATCGCCTCGCCGCGCAACTCGGGTGGTCCGGAGACCGCCAGCCGACTGCCGATCGCCTGGGCCAGGGCCTGCACCTGCCACACCTCGGTCAGGATGTCCGGCACCTCGCCGCCGGCCGCCAGGGCACGCCCACTCGTCACGATGAGCCGCACAGCGTCCATGCGCTGCCCCCGTCTGTGTCCGACGCGCACCCGGCGCGTCCGCCCGAACTCCGCTGTCCACTACCCAGAGTGAAGGCGTGTGGGACGAAAAGCTAGAGGAAGGCGGAAATCTTCGGACAACAAATTGGATTCCGGCCCGCAATCGACTGCGGAGAGTGATAACGGAGTTGACTGCTCCGTCCGCTCAGTCCTCCGGCTCCCCCGGGACGGGGAACCTGAGTTCGTTCCGCTCGATCTTGGCCTCCAGCGCGGACAGCGGGTCGACGCCCAGCACCTCGCAGAACTGGAGCAGGTACGCCAGGACGTCGGCGACCTCGTCCCGCACGCGGTGGGCGGTCTCCGGGTCGGTCATGACGCGGGCCGACTGCTCGGGCGTCAGCCACTGGAAGATCTCGACGAGTTCGGCGGCCTCCACGCTGAGCGCGGCGGCCAGGTTCTTCGGGGTGTGGTACGGCTGCCACCGCCGCGCGGCGGCGAACTCGGCCAGTCTGCGCTGCAGGGCCGCGAGGTCCTGGGGATGATCGGTCACGGCTCCAGGTCTACCACCGTGACGCCGTCGGTCCCGGCCGCCCAGGAGGCGTCGGGGACGGCCGCGACGAGGCGGACGTGCCCGCGCCCGCACATCCGGGCGGCGATCCGCAGCAGCTCCGCCCGCTGCCACGGGTCCAGGCCGCGGTCGAAGCCGTCGGCGAGGACGGTGAGCGTCTGCAGGGCGGCGGGCACCTCGCCGGCCGGGTCGACCTCCAGCACACCGGGTCCGGTGAACAGCACCAGCGCGAGGGCGAGGTACCGCAGTTCGCCGTCGCCGAGTCGGGAGAGGCCGGTGCGGACGCCGTCGCCCCGGTCGAGCAGGGCGCGGACCGCACCGCCGACGGCCGGCTCGGCCAGGACGTCCGCGACGGGGCCCGCGCAGCCGACGCGCACCGCCGCGACGAACTGGGCGTGCCGCCGGCCGCACTCGGCGCGGGTGCGCCACAGCACGTCGGCGAGGTTGTCACAGCCGCCGAGCAGGCGGCCGGATCCGGTGGGCACGGGCTCCCGCATCCGGCCGGGCCGCGGATCGCAGGCGAAGACGGAGCGCAGGGCGACCACCATCTGCTCGGCCGCGGCCAGCACCCGGCGCTGGCCGTCCGTCTTGCCGGCCACCCTGAGCGGCAGCAAAGGGGTGCCGAGCCGGTCGTCCGGCAGCGGGGCGCGGGTCACGGGCGCCGTCCCGGCGGTGTGCCAGGCCGCCTGCACGGCACGGCGGCCCGGATCGCGCAGGGCCGTCTCCAGCAACACGATCCCGTCGGCCGTCAGCCGCTCGCCCACGATGCGCAGCTCGGGCTCCGCCTGCACGGCGACGTCCAGACGGACCGGACCGGCCGCCCCGTCGGCCGTGCAGCCGATGCGGAAGCCGCGCCGGCGCTGGGCGTCCGGCCGGGCCCGCTCGGGCACGCAGGCGACCGGATCGGGGAACACGACGCCGAGTTCGGCGCCGCCGCCGAGTCGGGCCAGCGCGTCGTAGGCCCGGAGCGCGGTGGTCTTGCCGCAGCCGCTGGGGCCGGCGAGCACGGTGAGCGGCCCGAGCGGCAGCACGGCACGCCGGTGCCCGGCGAAGGCGGACAGCCGCAGCTCGGTGATCCGGGGACGGTCCGGGTGCGGGGTGACGGACGCCGTCTCCGCAGGTGAGGCTGCCATGAGCGGACCGTAGAACTTCGCCGGCCGCGGAACCGTTTTGCCCGGACGGCGTTCCTACGATCGGGGGACGCGCCCGTCAGGACCGGGCGGGCGCGTCACACTCCGGGGACCTCCGCCGCGCTCTCCATCAGGCCGTTCACCTCGGTCCCGGCCGGGGTCAGCAGGAACACGTTGCGGTCCACCCGGTGCATGCCGCTCGCCAGTCCGAAGACGACGCCGGTGCTGAAGTCCAGGACCCGTTTGGCGACTTCGCCCTCCGCGCTGGTCAGGTCCAGCAGGACCGGGATGCCCGCCATCAGGGTCTCGGCGACCTCGCGGGCGTCCGCGAAGACGTTGACCCGCAGGACGACGAACCGGCGGCGGGTCTCCGTCACCGCCTCCGGCAGCGCCCGGTGCCCGACCGAGGACGGCCAGGCGTCGCGCCCGCGCAACGGAACGACCTGGGCGAGCCCCTCCCACTGTTCATCGGTGACGTCGTGGCTGTTCACCGGTTCCCCCGAAATCCACTCGCCTTCATTGCGTGCACCAGCCAATTCTTACGCCAAGTCACCCGTTCGGCCCAACACCGACACGGTTCGCGACGCTCCGTGTCCGGTGCTTGCCGGGCCCTGGGCCGACCCTGCGGCGCCGGTGAGGCCCCCCGGGCGCGCCGGTGACCTCCCGGAGGCCGGAAGGCTCCGGAGGTCACCGGCGGCGGACGGTGCCTCAGGCGGCGCGGTCCTGGCGGCTGGCGAGCGCCCAGATGACGAAGACGTCGATCGCCATCATGATCACGGACCAGACGGGCGAGTACGGCAGGAACAGGAACTGGGCGATCAGGCTGAGCGAGGCGAGGAAGATACCCGCGAAGCGCGCCCAGGCCATGTCCTTGAGCAGGCCGATCCCGGTGACGAGGACCAGTGCGCCCAGGATGACGTGGATGACGCCCCAGCCCGTCAGGTTCAGTTCGTAGACGTAGCTGCCGACGCGGGCGTACACGTCGTCCTCGGCGATGGCCGCGATGCCCTGGAGGACGGCGAGGGCGCCGTTCAGCACCAGCAGGACGCCGGCGAAGACGACGCCGCCGGTCACCCAACCGCTGGAACGGTCCGCCGTCCGCGGTGCGCCGGTGCCGTGCGTCGGCCTGCCGGGAGAAGGTGCGGCGTGCTGGCTCATGAGCGGAGTCCTTTCCTCGTGTCCCCGTACGGGCCTGCGCCCCTCGGCACCGCGCGGCACCGACAGGTCATTCGAGCCTGCGGCCACCGGCACCGCCCGGCCATGCGGGTCCGCCGAACGGGTGAATCCGGGAGCGGCCGCGCCGCGCCGTCCGGTCCCCGGGACGGACGCCGTGCGCATGCGGGGCCGGGAGGCCTCGCGTTTACTGACCGCACGTGTCAACGCTCGCCACCGACCGGGTGCCGCGGGTGCGGTGGACGGAGGAGGGCCCGTGACGACGCAGCCCGCGCCGGCCAACGCGGTGCCGGACCGGGCCGAGCAGTCCCTGCGGCACACCCTGCTCAGCCCCGGCTATCTGCGGCTGTTGCTGCTGTGCGTGCTGCTGGGCGTGCCCATCGCGCTGGCCTGCTTCTTCTTCGTCGGGCTGCAGCACGAGCTGCAGCACTGGGTGTGGACGGCACTGCCCGAGGCGGTGGGGTACGACGATCCGCCCTGGTGGTGGCCGCTGCCCGCGCTGGTGCTGGCCGGCCTGATCCTGGCGCCGATCGTGACCCGGATGCCGGGCGGCGGCGGCCATCTGCCGGTGAACGGGCTGGGCGGCGCGCCCGTCGGCCCCCGCGCGCTGCCCGGCGCCGTCCTGGCCGCGCTGGCCACGCTGCCCCTGGGGGTGGTCCTGGGACCGGAGGCGCCGCTGATGGCCGTGGGCAGCGGGCTGGCCCTGCTGGCGGTGCGGCGGGCCGGCGCGGACGCGGATCCCAGGGCGAGCGCGATCCTCGCCACGGCCGGCTCCACCGCCGCGATCTCCACCATCCTCGGCGGTCCCGTCGTCGCGGCCGTCCTGCTCATCGAGGGCGCCGGTCTCGGCGGCGCCCAACTCGTCGCCCTGCTGCTGCCCTGTCTGCTGGCCAGCGCGACGGGCGCCCTGGTCTTCACCGGCTTCGGCCAGTGGACCGGGCTGAAGATCGGCGCCCTGGCCCTGCGGGACGTACCGCCGAGCGCCGCCCCGGACGCCGGGGACTTCCTGTGGGGCGTGCCCACGGCGGCCCTGATCGCGGTGCTGGTCACCCTCGCCCGCGAGCTGGGCCGGCGCACGGTCTCCTGGACGCGGCAGCGCACGGCCGTC
>MUMD01000393.1 GCA_002155895.1 Streptomyces rochei | reverse complement strand
ACCCACACCCACACCCACACCCACCGACGACTCCACAGCCGCCGTCGACTCCGCGACCACGACCGAAGCGCCCCATCCCGGCTCGAGCCCCGGCTCCAGCCGTTCCGGCCTCGCCGACGCGCTCCGTGCCCGGTTGACCGGACGTCCCGGCGAGGACCTCTGGGACCGTCTCGTCGAGGCCACGGCCCCGGGTTCCTCGGCGGAGGCCTTGCGCCGCGCCGCGCTCCTCACCGGGTGGGCACTACGCGAGGAGGCCGTGGCCTCGGGCGGGGTACCCGAGCTGGACCTGCGGCGCGAGCGGTGGATGCGCGCCTGTCTGGCCAGGGCCACCGCGGACGGTGCGCGGGCCGCCGTGGTCGTCGGGGCCTTCCACGCTCCGGCCCTGGTCTCCCCGGGACGGGAGACCGAGCCGAGGCCCGACGGTTCCGACTCCTCCGGGAAGCGCCGCTCCCCCACCGGCCGCGACGAGTGGACCACGTCCCTCATTCCGTACACGTACGCCCTCCTCGACGAGCGGTCCGGGTATCCGGCGGGCATCCGGGACCCGGAGTGGCAGCACCTCGTCCTGCGGGCCGCGGGCGACCCGGACGCCCTGGAGGAGGCGTTGACGGAGGCGGCCGTCCGGGTGTGCGGGCGACTGCGCGCACTCGGGCACCCGTCGGGCCCCGCGGACGCGCGCGAGATCACCCGGTTCGCCTCGGACCTGGCCAGGCTGCGCGGGCTTCCGGCGGCGGGCCGGGGCGAGTTGGTGGAGGCGGTGCAGACGGTGCTCGCTCAGGGCGAGCCGTACGGCAGGGGGCGTGCCGTCGCGCGGGCGATGGAACAGGTGCTGGTCGGGACGCGGCACGGCCGTCCGGCACCGGGAGCCCCGCGCAGTGGCCTCACCCCGGCGGTCGAGGCCGAGTTGTCGGCGCTGGGCCTGCCGGGTCCGGACCCGGCTCAGACGGACACCACGGGGCCGGCGGGCGGCCGGAGCGGCGAGGGCGGCGGTGGCCGCTCGACGGGCCCGGGCGCGCGGGCCTCCCGGGATCTGCGGCTCGACCCCCTGCGGTCCGACCTCGACCGGCGCCGCGACCTGCTGCTGCGCCGCCTGACGGTCTGCGGGGTGCCCTATGCGCGGGCCAGAGAGGTCGTCGGGGCGGGCGGTACCGAGGCACTGACCACGCGTTGGGAGGTTCGCTGGACACCGGCGACCGAGGCCGTGCTGTCCGCGGTCGGCACGCACGGGGTCACGCCCGCGCAGGCCGCCGAGGGGGTGCTGCGGGAACGGTGGCGCGTGGAGCGGGACGAGGGCGGCCCCACGGCCGCGCAGATCCTGACGGGGCTCGGGCAGGCGGCGGAGTGCGGTCTGCCCCGGCTGACGGACGCACGGCTCGCCGAGGCCGCCGAGACCCTTCCGGCAACCGCTTCGCTGTCCGAACTGCTCACTGGACTGGGACTGCTGGACCGGCTCCGGGCCGGCCATGTCCCGGGGCTCGACCCGGACCCGGACCGCACGGCCCGGGCCGTGCGGTCCGGGTC
>MUMD01000392.1 GCA_002155895.1 Streptomyces rochei | reverse complement strand
GCATGGGCCGGGCAGACGGTCGCTGGGCGGATGTGCCGGAAGTCCCGGGTGGCGCGGGCGGGGGTGAGTCTGTCTGGCGGGCTGGGTCCTCCCACGGCCGACGCCGGTCAGCTGCCAGGGGGCCGGGCAAGCCGCAACGTGATGTAGGCGGCGATGATCAGCCAGGTCCGTCGGTCACCCGCCTGAGAAGTGGGGAACTCCGGTACGGTCCAGCCCAGGGCCTGCTCGAACAGGCGGAAGGTGTGCTCGACGCGCTGGGCGTCGCGCCCTGCCGCACCGCGGCCCCGCTTCCGTGGAACTGTGGTCGGGAGCGGGGCCGCCGGTTCTGGTCGTCTCGCGTGAGGGGGACGCAGCAGGGCGCTACGAGGGGATGTTCCACTTCTGGGTGTTCAGGCCATTGCAGTCATAGATCTGCAGCGTGGTGCCGTTGACGGTGCCGCCGGAGGTGATGTCCAGGCAGCGACCGGACTGCGGGTTGCGCAACGAGCCGTCGGACTGATGCCGCCATTGCTGGCCACCGGAACCGTTGCAGTCCCACAGCTGCACCTTGGTGAAGTTGCCCGTGCCGTTGCCGTCGATGTCCAGGCATCGGCCGAAGGCCCGCAGGGTGCCGTCAGGGGCGACCGACCAGCGCTGGCCCGTGGCCGTGCTGCAGTCCCACAGCTGTGCGGCGCGGCCGTTGCCGCTGGTGTTGGTGTCGACGTCGAGGCACTTGCCCGCCAGCCACGGGGTGGTCACCTGTCCCACCGGGCCGCCGAGGCTGCCGGTGTTGAAGCGGACCTGGCACTGATTGCCGGTGCCGAGCCAGGTGGCGGTCAGGTACAGGAAGTCGGTGCCGCCGGCCCGCGGCACGATCGGTGAGCTGTAGCCGGGGCAGGAGGGCTCGCCGGGGTTGTAGCCGCCGGTCGGGTCCGTCTTGACCGGGGCCTCGATCTCGGTCCACTCGCCGGTGCCGAGGTCGGTGTTGGCGAACACCACCGTGCCGGACTCGGACATGATCGCCTTGTTGCCGGTGGGGCCGGTGACGACGCGCTGACCGGAGATCAGCAGTGTGCCGTTGGGGCCGCCGCCCGGCTGCCAGGCCAGGTACGGGGTGTGCAGCAGTTGCCGTCCGTCGTTGGTCTGCACGAGGGTGCCGCGTGAGTCGCTGGGGGCCCAGTTGAGGCCGTCGTTGCTGGTCTTGACGTACACCTCGCAGGCGTGGTCCGCGTCCGTGGCGTCCCTGCACAGCTCGTAGGACATCATGAACCGGCCGTTGGGCAGGGGCACGATGATCGACATGCCCGGCCGGGCGAGGTTGTCGGCGGGGAAGGCGACGTCCTGGGTGAGGGTCGAACTCCAGGTGCGGCCACCGTCGGCAGAGGTGTAGTGGCCGATGACCTGGTTGTTGGTCGCCGTGTTGGCGGGGCGCTCGTCAGAGATGAAGCAGGCCAGGGTGTTGTTCGGGGCGAGCAGGAACCACGGCTCCCAGATGCCGTGGCCGATGGTGTTGGGCAGTCCGCTGGTCTGGGTGCAGTTGGACAGGTACTGCCAGCTCTGACCGTGGTCGGTGCTCTTGAAGACCTCGATCTTCTGGGCGGTGTAGTCGCCCGCCTTCCAGGCGGTGCCGGCGGCAAGCAGGTCTCCGGCGTTCAGCCCGCCCGCGGTGCGCGGGACTTCGTAGAGGACGGGAGCCTCCAGGTCCCAGCCGGAGGTGTGTGAGGTGATGGTCGAGATGGGCGTGGAGGACCAGCTCTGACCGCCGTCGGTGCTGCGGTAGACGGGCAGCGAGCTGGGTGCGCCCTGGTTGCGCCGGGCGAAGGTGGCCAGCATGGTCTGGCCCGAGGACCCGTCGTGGTCGAGGCGGACCGCTCGGGGGTAGCTGTTGTCGCCCTGCGGGTAGGTGGTCAGGTCCGGGGAGGCGAGGACCTGACCGGCGGGCGCCGCCGAGGATGACGGGGCCCACAGGGCCATCAGAGCCGCGAGTAGCGTCAGGACGCCGAGCACGGCCGTTGATCTCGGTGATCTGCGTATGACCTGGGTGGTGCGCACGGTACGACTCCTTTGCGGGTGGAGACCGGGTGGAGACCGGGTGGTGCACTGGTCGGTTGTGTGCGGGCGGTGGGTCGGTGGTGCAGGGGCCGGGCGGGTCGCGGCACCCACGGGTGCCGCGACCCGCCCGGGGCGAGAGACGCGGCGGACGCCTCCCGGCGCGGGCCGCTCCGTCGGCCGCCGCGTTGTTCCGGGTCAGTCCGCGGTGCGGGCCCGGTCGTCGTCCCCGATGTGCCGTGCGGTGCGGGTGTCCACGTCGAGAGCGGTCCGTGCCACGACCGTTCCGGCGGTCGTCACCAATGCCAGGTGCAACCGTCCGCTGGTCCAGCCGTCGGGCAGCGCGGCGGGCACCGTGACCGGCTCACCGAGCACATAGGGCTTGGCCTCGGCGCGGCCCGAGGGCACGGGGTCGCCCGGGGACGCGGGCGTGGGTCCGTACACGGGTGTCCACGTGGTGTGCAGGGTGCCCGCGACGGGTTCCGTGCCGTGATGGGAAACCCGCACCGGCACGGTGAACTCCCGCGCGGAGGTGAGCAGGTCACGGCCCGGCGCGACCGGGATGACGTCCAGCACGAGCGTGGTGGGCGCGTTGACGTGGGCCGGGTCGACACCCGCGAGATCCTTCGTCCCGCGGTGGAAGTCCAGCAGCCCGGCACTCTCGTGCTCGATGTCGTACAGCTCCGTGTAGACGTAACCGGCGAGCCGGTCGTGGCGGCGCAGCTCCTGGGTCTGCCAGCGCAGGAGCCAGGCGCGCTCCAGGCCGGTGAAGCCGCCGCCGTACTCGCTGTTGAGGTTCGGCAGGCCCCGCAACGGCTGTCCCGGGACGGCGAGTCGCTTGTGCACGATCCAGTCGGGGCCCAGCTTGACGGGGAAGTCGTCGCGTGCGCCGGACAGCAGGTCGGCGACGGTGTCGGCCCATTGTGCGGCGCTCTCGTCGTAGTGATGCCAGTCCAGCAGGTCCGTCGTGACGTGTGTCCAGCCGGAGTTGTCGACGGCGGGCCGGGTGGGGTCGAGGGCCTTGAGCCGGTCGTACGCGTCGCGCACCGCCTGCTGCTTGGCCGGGTCGCCGGGGACGTCCCAGTCCAGGCCCCATTCCTCGTTGTACAGGCCCCAGATGACGATGGCGGGGGAGTTGCCGTCGCGTTCCACCATCGGTTCGATCTGCTCGGCGAAGCGGGCGGTGGACTCGGCCGAGAAACGGCCCGGTGAGGCGGGTTCGGCCCAGAGCAGGATGCCGAGGGTGTCGGCGTGGTGGATGTAGCGGGGGTCCTCCAGCTTCAGGTGCTTGCGGACGAGGTTGTAGCCGGCCTGTGCGGCGAGTTCCAGGTCGCGGCGCAGCGCGGCGTCGTCGGGTGCGGTGATCCCGGTCTCGGGCCAGTAGCCCTGGTCCAGAACGCCGCGGACGAACAGCCGGCGACCGTTCAGGTACAGGTCCTCGCCGTCCACAGTGATCGAGCGCAGTCCGGTGTAGCCGGTGACGCGGTCGATGCCGTCGGCGGTGGTCAGTTCGGCGTCGACGTAGTACAGGTGCGGATCATCGGGGGACCACGACCGGGGCTCCGACAGCGGCAGTCGGGCACTGGCCCGGCCGTCCGCGCCGACGTCCACGGTGATGGGGGTGTCCTCGCCGCGCACGCGCAGGGTCAGCCTCGCGTCGTCGGCGCCCGGGCCCCGCACGGTGGCGTCGACGGTGATGCCGTCCAGGTCCGCTGCCGGGCGCAGCCGCAGTTCGGCGAGATGGGTGGCCGGGCGTGCGGTGAGCCACACGCTCTGCCAGATCCCGGAGGAGGGGGTGAAGCAGACGCCGTCGTAGTCGTCGCGGGGCATGCTGCGCTGCTTGCCGTGGACGAGGTCGAGCTTGTCGGCCGGGGCGTGGACCCGGACGACGATCCGCTGCTCGCCGTCGCTGAGGGCGTCCGTGACGTCGGCTTCGAAGGGGGTGTAGCCGCCTTCGTGGTGGGCGACCTGCGTGCCGTTCACCCAGACGGTGGCCTCGTGGTGGACGGCGCCGAAGTGCAGGACGACACGCTGCCCCTGCCAGGCGGGCGGCACGGTGAACGCGCGGCGGTACCAGGCGGTTTGCAGCCAGTGCGCGGCGATGCCGGAGGCGGGGGTCTCCCAGGCGAACGGCACCGTGATCTGCTGGTCGTAGCCGTCGGGGCCGGCCGCGGTGTGCCGGGCGGCGGCGTCGGCACGGAAGTCCCAGGTGCCGTTGAGGCTGAGCCAGGCGTGCGAGCGGTCGAAGTGCGGCTGGGGGTACTC
>MUMD01000391.1 GCA_002155895.1 Streptomyces rochei | reverse complement strand
CCCTCCCCCGGCCTGCTGCCGACCCGGAGCCCTCCCGGGCCGGCAGCAGGCCGGGGGAGGGACGGCAGCGGCCGGGACGGGCCGAGGAGCCCGGCGCCGAACGCGACGAGACGGCCGGGAACGCCGCTCACCGGGCCGGGGACGAGGGCGGGGACCCGGCCGACGAGCCGGCCGCCGCCGTGCCGTCCCGGAACACCGCCCCGGCACCCTCCGCCACCCCGTCCCGGCCGCAGGCCGGCACGCACGCCGAGCAGACCGCCGGCGTGCCGCAGGTGCTGCCGCTCGGCACCGGCCTGGTCCTGGTCGGCCTGGGACTGGCCCTGGCCTTCGTCGGTCTCCGGCTGCGGCGCGGCTGAGCCGCCCGCCCTACGGGGTGACCAGCAGGACCTTTCCGATGTGCCCGCTCTCCTCCACGACCCGGTGGGCGTCGGGGGCCTCGCTCATCGGCAGCTCACGGTCCACGATCGGGCGGACATGACCCCCGGCCAGCAGCGGCCAGACGTGCTCGCGGACGGCCGCCACGATCGCCGCCTTCTCCTCCAGGGGGCGGGCACGCAGCGAGGTCGCGCTGACGGCGGCGCGCTTGGCGAGGAGCGCGCCGATGTTCAGCTCGCCCTTCCGGCCGCCCTGCATCCCGATGATCGCGAGCCGGCCGTTGACGGCGAGGGCCTGGACGTTGCGGTCCAGGTACTTGGCGCCCATGTTGTCGAGGATGACGTCCGCGCCCGCGCCCGCAGTGGCGTCCTTGATCTCGGCGACGAAGTCCTGTTCACGGTAGTTGATCAGGATGTCGGCGCCCAGTTCGGCGCAGCGCTCCAGCTTCTCCCCGGTGCCCGCCGTCACGGCGACCTTCGCGCCGACGGCCTTGGCCAGCTGGATCGCCATGGTGCCGATGCCGCTGGAGCCGCCGTGCACGAGGAGCGTCTCGCCCGGACGGAGGTGGGAGACCATGAAGACGTTGGACCAGACGGTGCAGACCACCTCGGGCAGCGCCGCCGCCTCCCGGAGGCCGACGCCTTCCGGCACCGGCAGCAGCTGACCGGCCGGCACGGCGACCTTCTCGGCGTAACCGCCGCCGGACAGCAGCGCGCAGACCTCGTCGCCGACGGACCAGCCGGAGACGCCGGGACCGAGCGCGACTACGCGCCCCGAGCACTCCAGACCGGGGTAGGGGGAGGCGCCCGGCGGGGGGTCGTAGAAGCCCTGGCGCTGCATGATGTCGGCGCGGTTGACGGCGCTGGCCGCCACCTCGACCAGGACCTCGCCCTCGCCGGGCACCGGGTCGGGGACCTCGGCCCAGGCCAGTGCCTCGGGGCCGCCGGGTTCGGAAATCGTGATCGCATGCATGGGGGCGACGCTACTCCCCGGCCGTGGTTCCGGCCCCCGCACCCGGCCGGACCCGGGTCCCGGGACCGAGCCCTCTCCGCCTCTCGGCCGGGACGCCCTCGGACTTCGGGACCATCCGCTCGAAATCCGCGTGCGTCACCGATGAGTTTGCGCGACGGTAAAGGTCTCCCCATGCGTAGCCCAAGAACGCGCAGTCGAAGAACGTCGAAGAACGCGGAAGGACCTCCACGCATGAGTACGCACACGTCCGGACTCGCGATCGAGACGGCGGGGCTGGTGAAGACGTTCGGCGAGACCAGGGCCGTGGACGGTGTCGACCTCGCCGTGCCCGCCGGCACGGTCTACGGCGTCCTCGGCCCCAACGGCGCCGGCAAGACCACCACGGTGAAGATGCTCGCCACCCTCCTGCGGCCGGACGGCGGCCAGGCCCATGTCTTCGGCCACGACGTCGTGCGCGAGGCGGACGAGGTGCGCGGCCGGGTGAGCCTCACCGGGCAGTACGCCTCCGTGGACGAGGACCTCACGGGCGCCGAGAACCTGATCCTGCTGGGCCGGCTCCTCGGACACGGCAAGACGGCCGCGCGGCAGCGGGGCGATCAGCTGCTGGAGGCCTTCGGACTGACGGAGGCGGCGGCCAAGCAGGTCAAGCACTACTCCGGCGGGATGCGGCGGCGCATCGACATCGCCGCCTCCATCCTGAACACCCCGGACCTGCTCTTCCTCGACGAGCCGACCACCGGACTCGACCCGCGCAGCCGCAACCAGGTGTGGGACATCG
Organism: Streptomyces rochei; assembly: GCA_002155895.1. GTDB lineage: Bacteria > Actinomycetota > Actinomycetes > Streptomycetales > Streptomycetaceae > Streptomyces > Streptomyces rochei. The sequence continues at coordinate 6,020 of MUMD01000391.1, read as the reverse complement.
TGCGCGCGGTCGTCGCCCAGGGCACGACCGTGCTGCTGACCACGCAGTACCTGGACGAGGCCGACCAGCTGGCCTCGCGGATCGCCGTCATCGACAAGGGCCGGGTGATCGCCGAGGGCACCAAGGGCGAGCTGAAGGCGTCCGTCGGAGCAGGCTCCGTGCATCTGCGGTTGCGGGACGCGGACCAGCGGCCCGAGGCCGAGCGGCTGCTGCGGGACCTGCTGATCGCCGAGGTGCAATTGGAGCACGACCCGGTGGCGCTGACCGCCCGACTCGGCGTGGCGGCGAGCGACACGGCCGCCGACCAGGCCGCCAAGGCCCTCGGCGAGCTGGCCCGGGCCGGCATCACCGTCGACAGCTTCTCCCTGGGGCAGCCCAGCCTGGACGAGGTCTTCCTGGCCCTGACCGGACACGACACCGGCCAGGGCACGGGCTCCGGTCCCGACAGCGACACGAAGGACGAGGTGGCGGCATGAGCACGGCCACGAGCACCGAGAGCAAGGAGCTGTCCGCGGTCAGCACCGAGTCGCTGGCGGCCCTGCTGGTCGCCAAGGAGCGGCCGCCGCGGCCCAGCGCCCTGTCCACGTCGCTGACGTTCGGCTGGCGCGCGATCCTCAAGATCAAGCACGTGCCGGAGCAGCTCTTCGACGTCACCGCCTTCCCGATCATGAACCTGCTGATGTTCACGTACCTCTTCGGCGGTGCGCTGGCGGGCTCGCCCGGTGACTACATCCAGTTCGTGCTGCCGGGCATCCTCGTGATGTCGGTGGTGATGATCACGATGTACACCGGGGTGTCGGTGAACATCGACATCGAGAAGGGCGTCTTCGACCGCTTCCGCTCCCTGCCCATCTGGCGGCCCTCGGCGATGGTCGGGTACCTGCTCGGCGACGCCCTGCGCTACACGATCGCGTCCGTGGTCATGCTGGTCGTCGGACTGCTCCTCGGCTACCGGCCGGACGGCGGCTTCGGCGGGGTGGTCGCCGGGATCGCGCTGCTGCTGGTCTTCTCGTTCGCGTTCTCGTGGATCTGGACGATGTTCGGGCTGATGCTGCGCACCGAGAAGTCGGTGATGAGCGTCAGCATGATGGTGATCTTCCCGCTGACCTTCCTGTCCAACGTCTTCGTCGACCCGAAGACGATGCCGGGCTGGCTGCAGGCGTTCGTCAACAACAGCCCGATCACCCACCTGGCGTCCGCCGTGCGCGGGCTGATGGCGGGCGACTGGCCCGGCACCGAGATCGCCTGGACGCTGGGCTGGGCCGGTGCCCTGCTGCTGGTCTTCGGCCCCGTCACCATGCGGCTGTACAACCGCAAGTAGCCACCGTGAGCAGCCCGTCCGGTACGACGTCGGCGCCCCGCGAGCCCGGTGGCTCGCGGGGCGCCGCGCACCTGGGGTCCCGTCAGTCGCGGGGCAGCGGACGGGCGTCCGGGGCCACGTGGGTGGCCGGCGTCGCCCGCACGATGGTGATCAGACGGTCGGTCAGCTGCAGTTCGCCGACGGCCGGGTCGTCGTAGCCGAGCACCCGGTGCCCGCGCAGGACGCTGACGACCAGATCGGCCACGTCCCGCGGTTTCTTGCCCGCCTCGGACTTTATGACCGGCCGCTCGACGAGGTCGAGGCCGCTGCCCTGGCTGATCAGGTCCTCCATGACCATGCCGGCGGCGGGGCTGAGCACCGAGAGACCGAGGAGGCGGCCCGCGGCGCTGGCGCTGGTGATCACGGCGTCGGCGCCGGACTGCTTCAGCAGCGGCGCGTTCTCCTCCTCACGGACCGCGACCACGATCTTCGCGGCGCGGTTGAGCTGCCGGGCGGTGAGCGTGACCAGAACGGCCGTGTCGTCGCGCTGTGTGGCGATGATGACCTGCTTGGCCCGGTACAGCTCCGCCCGGTTGAGCACGTCACTGCGCGTGGCGTCGCCGATCACGCCCGCGTAGCCGTGCGCCGTCGCGGCCTCGATGGCCTTGCCGCTGGGGTCGACCACGACGACCTGCTCCTTGCGCAGCCCGGTCGCGCAGACGGTCTGGATGGCCGACCGTCCCTTGGTCCCGAAGCCGACGACGACGGTGTGATCGCGCAAGGTGGACCTCCAGCGGTTCAGGCGCCACTCCTCCCGAGTGCGCTCGGTGAGGGCTTCCAGCGTGGTGCCGACCAGGATGATCAGGAACAGCACGCGCAGGGGCGTGATGACGAAGATGTTGGTCAGCCGGGCGGCGTCGCTGACCGGGGTGATGTCGCCGTAGCCCGTGGTGGAGAGGGTGACGGTGGCGTAGTAGAAGGAGTCGAGGAGGTCGACGGAACCGTCGGAGTTGTCGTTGTAGCCGTCGGCGTCGGCGTAGACGATGAAGGCCGTCACCACCAGGACCAGCAGGGCCAGGGAGAGCCGCTTGCCGACCTGGCGGATCGGGTGCTCGACCAGCTTCCTCGGGAGTTTCACCCGGTGGGTCACGAGGTGTTCGTCCGCCTGGCGGGCGATCGCGTCCTGGCCCGGAAGTTTCACGTGAAACACACTCCGATTCCGCCGGTGGTCCAGGGCAGGTCGAGCACTTCGGTCTCCTGGCCGCTCCGCGCACCGCCCGGGGGGACGACGGCCAGGGCGTCGGCGGCGGCCATGCCGCGCAGCATGGCCGGGCCGTTGTAGTGCAGGGGCGCGGCCCGGTCACCGCGCAGGACCGCGGGGACGAGCCGCGTGTCGTGCGGATGCCCGTGCACGCCGTCGCCCAACGGCAGCGTGTAGGGCTCGGGCGCCGGGCGGGCGGCGAGGGTGCGCAGCAGCGGCTCGGCCAGGGTGAGCAGCCCGGAGACCGCGGCGAGGGGGTTGCCGGGCAGGCCGACGAGGTGCTGGTCCTCCTTGAGGCGTGCCAGCAGCATGGGGTGGCCGGGGCGCACCTTGACGCCGTCCACCAGGAGGTCGGCGCCGACGCGCTCCAGGACGGGGTGCACATGGTCGACGGGGCCCGCGGCGGTGCCGCCGGTGGTGACGATCAGGTCGGCGTCGGAGGCCGTGACGGCGCGGTGCAGGGCCCCGGCGTCGTCCCCGATCCGGCAGACCGTGCGGACGTCGGCGCCCAGGGCGCGCAGCCAGGGCGGCAGCATCGGGCCGAGCGCGTCCCGGATGAGGCCGTCGTGCGGCAGTCCCCCGGTGAGCAGCTCGTCGCCGAGGACCAGGACGTCGACGCGGGGCCGGGGGACCGCGGTGAGGGTGTCGTACCCGGCGGCCGCCGCGAGGCCCAGCACGGCGGGCGTCACCACGGTGCCGACGGGCAGCAGGTGGTCGCCGCCGCGGCACTCCTGGGCGCGCGGGCGGATGTCCTGGCCGTGGACCACCTCGCGGGTCGGGTGCAGACGTCCTCGTTCGTCGGTGCGGCCGTGCTCGCTGCGCAGCACCGCGGTGGTCTCCGCGGGGACACGGGCGCCGGTGGCGATCCGGACGGCTTCTCCGTCGGTCAGGGGAGCGGGCTCGTTCTGGCCCGCCAACGCGCCCTCGTCACGCACCGTCCAGGGGGCGGGACCGGAGACCGCCCAGCCGTCCATCGCGGAGGTGTCGAAGGAAGGCAGGTCGGTCAGGGCGGTGAGCGGGGCGGCCAGGGTGAGGCCGAGGGCCGCGTCGAGGGGCGCGTGGACGGGGTCGCGGCGGGCGGCCCGGACGGCGGCACGGCCCGCCCGCTCGGCGATCGCACGGGCTTGTGGCCACGGGGTCGCGCGGTGGCGGGAGTCGCCGGTGCGGTGGGAGGCGCCGGAGTCACGGGGACTTTGGCGGCGAGGGTCGCCCGGGGCCGGGGTCTGCACGGGTGCGGCCGGCCCGTCGGGGGCGCCGCGCGCGGGGCCGCCGTTCTCCTTCACGAGGGCGAGCGCCTCCTCGACGTCGAGGTCTTCGGCTTCCTCGCCGGCCCGGGTGCCGGGGGAGGACATCAGGAGTCCGGGCGGGTGTCGGGGGTGGCATCGGGAGCCACGTCGGGCTCGCCCGCCGGGGTTTCGGCGGCCGCCGCCTCCTGCGCCCAGCGCTGGGCCAGGGCGGCCGCCTTGCGGGCGGTCTCGGCGACGGCCTCGGTGCCGCCCCCGGCGCGGCCGGCCGCATAGCCGACGAGGAAGGTGGTCAGCGGTGCCGCGGGCCTGGCCACCCCGTGCGCGGCGTCCCGGGCGAGGTCGAGCAGGAGGCGGGTGTCGACGTCGAGGTCGATGCCCAACTCGTCCTTGGCTGCGGAGATCCATTCATCCAACACGTGACCATGCTCCCTGATGCGTGCCCTTGCGGCGGCGATGTCGTCCCAGGTGTCGCAGTCGAAGGAGGCGACGGCGTCGGGGACCCGGACGATGCGGAGTGCGCCGGTGAGCCGGCGCAGGGGCAGCCCGGCGAGGTCCGCCCGACCCGCCCCGTCTGCCCGCTCCCGGGTGAGCGCGGCCAGTGCGCGGCGCAGCGCGGTCGCGCGGTAGGCGGCGACGAGGGGCTGGTCCCGGCCGTCGGCGTCGGTGACCAGCGCGCCGTCGGCGTCGCTCGCGGCGAGGGCCGACAGCAGGCGGCCGACGGTGGTCCCGGCCAGGAACGGAAGGTCGGCGGAGAGGACCACGACGTGCTCGGCCGTGGTGCGGGCGAGGCCGGCGGCGAGGGCGGCCAGCGGTCCGCCGCCGGGCGGGTCCTCGCGCGCCCAGGTCACCGGGCGGGCGGTGGACCGCGGTTCGGACACGACGACGGTGGTGCGCGCTCCGGCGCAGGCGGCGAGCACCCGGTTCAGCAGCGCCCGCCCGCCCACGCTCAGGCCGGGTTTGTCGGCACCGCCGAGCCGCCGGGCGGCGCCACCGGCGAGCACGACGGCGTCGTACCCGGCGCCGTGGGCGCCCGGCGCGGGCTCGGTGCCGGCGCCGGGGACACCGGAGGGCTCGTACGCGGTCACCCCCCGAGTATGCGTCCCTGCGCGATCACAGGGAACGTGGGGGAGCCCGCGCGATCAGTGTGGGTGCGGCGGCACCACCGACGGCGCCGCTGCCACCGGCGTCACAGTGTCCGCAGGAGCACCGCCGGTTGTTCCACGCAGTCCGCCACGTACCGCAGGAAACCGCCCGCGGTGCCGCCGTCGCACACCCGGTGGTCGAAGGTCAGCGACAGCTGCACGACCTGACGCACCGCCAGCTCGCCCTCGTGCACCCAGGGTTTGGGGACGATGCGGCCGACGCCGAGCATGGCGGCCTCGGGGTGGTTGACGATCGGTGTGGAGCCGTCGACGCCGAAGACCCCGTAGTTGTTCAGGGTGAAGGTGCCGCCGGTCAGTTCGCCGGGGGTCAGCCGTCCCGCGCGGGCGGACTCGGTCAGCCGGGCGAACTCCGAGGTCAGTGCCTCGGCGTCCCGCGCGTGCGCGTCCCGCACCACCGGGACGACCAGTCCCCGGTCCGTCTGCGCCGCGAAGCCGAGGTGGACGTGGTCGAACCGGACGATCTCCCGGGCCTCGGTGTCGACCGTGGAGTTCAGCTCGGGGAAGCGGGCCAGGGCGGCCGTGCAGATGCGGGCCAGCAGGGCGACCAGGGAGATCTTCGGTCCGCTCGCCGCGTTCATGGCGGCGCGGGCACGCATCAGCTCGGTCGCGTCGGCGTCCACCCAGCAGGTGGCGTCCGGGATCTCGCGCCGGCTGCGCGCGAGCTTGTCGGCGACGGCACCGCGCACCCCCTTGAGCGGGATGCGGACGTCACCCTGCGGCACCGCGGCCCCGGCTGACCCGGTGGCCCCGGTGGCCGTGGCTCCCGCGGTGGCCGCGAGGGCCTGCTCGCGGACCGTTCCGTCCGGGTGCGGGCCGGCCTCCCGCGCCACACGGCCGCCCTGGGCCGCGGCGGCGCGCAGGGCGTACTCCACGTCCGCCCGCAGGATCAGTCCGTCCGGTCCGGAGCCGGTCAGCTCACGCAGATCCAGGTCGTTCTCCCGGGCGAGCCTGCGCACCAGCGGGGAGATCACCGGAACCGGTCCGTCCACCGGCTCGGCGGCACGCACCCGGCCGTTGGCCCGCCCGGGCACCCCCGCACCGGACGACCC
>MUMD01000390.1 GCA_002155895.1 Streptomyces rochei | reverse complement strand
GGGAGCGCGCCCAGGGGCGGCAGACGAGTCGGGCTGTACGCCGGGTTCTGTTCCGGCGGGGCCTCGCGGTCCCGCCGGCGACGGCCATCCATCTAGGACCGGCGTTGCCACCGGCCTCCAGCGGTCTACCCGCGGACTCGGGCGGGCAGCCCTCGATCGTCCGCGCAGAGCGCTTTTCACGGCGCTCCTCTTGACCTTGCTCCGGGTGGGGTTTACCTAGCTGCCCAGGTCGCCCTGGGCACTGGTGGTCTCTTACACCACCGTTTCACCCTTACCCGGGACCGAGGTCCCGGGCGGTCTGCTTTCTGTGGCACTGTCCCGCGGGTCACCCCGGGTGGCCGTTAGCCATCACCCTGCCCTGTGGAGCCCGGACGTTCCTCGGGAAGTCCCGCAAGGGACTCCACGCGGCCGTCCGCCCGGCTCGTCTGCCGTGCCGCCCATGGTACCCGCCGTGAGCGGGGCTTCGGCGCGGCGGCCGTGGCCAGGACCGAGCCGGTGAGGATCAGGGCGAAGGCGGCCAGGACGGTCGCGGACAGGGGTTCGTCCAGGAAGACGGCGCCGGCCGCGACGGCGATCGCGGGGTTGACGTACGTGATCACCGAGGCGCGGATCGGGCCGGCCTCCTTGATCAGTTCCAGGAAGGCCACGAAGGCCACCGCGGTGCAGACGACGCCGAGGGCCGCCAGGGCGGTCAGGGCGCCGGCCGAGGGCAGGGCGACGGGGCGGGACGCGACGGCCGCGGGGGCGTACACGAGGGCGGCCAGGGCCAGGCAGGGGGTGATGAGGTGCAGCGTGGGGACACCCTTGAGGTGGCGGTCGGCGATCAGGGGGGCCGTGGCGTAGCCGACGACCGTGACCAGGACCTCCGCCAGGGACAGGGCGTCGCCGCCGGTCAGGTGCGGGAGGGTGAGGACGCCGACGCCGCCGAGACCGAGGGCCAGGCCAGTGACGCGGCGGGGGCCGAGGGACTCCGTGGCGCTGAAGAAGCGGGAGAGCAGGACGCCGACGATCGGTACGCCCGCGATCAGCAGGCCCGCCGTCGAGCTGGAGAGGTGACGTTCGGCGTCGGTCAGGGTGTACCAGGGGCCGACGATCTCGATGACCGCGAAGGCCAGCATCGGTTTCCAGTGCGTCCGCACGGTGTTGGCCATGCCCGGTCGGCGCAGCGCGAAGGGGAGCAGGAGCAGCGCGCCCAGCGCGCAGCGGGCGAACACCACCCCCGACGGCGACACCTCGTCCACCGCCACCTTGATCAGCAGGTAGGGGACGCCCCAGACCACTCCCATCAGGGAGAACAGAAACCAGCCGCGTGCAGTCATACGGCGAGTCTCGGCGCGGTCAGGGGGCGCCGTCTTGAACGCTGTTGCGGTACGCCGCCGGGGTCACCCCGAGGACCCTGCGGAACCAGCGGGTCAGATGCGCCTGGTCGGCGAAGCCCACCCGTGCCGCCACCTCGGCGGGGCGCAGGCCCGTCTCCAGCAGCCCGCGGGCCCGGGCCACCCGGTGCTGGGCGAGCCAGGCGTACGGCGGCAACCCCGTCGCCGTACGGAAGGCGCGCAGGAGTTGGTAGCGGGACAGGCCGAGGTCGGTGGCGAGGGCCGCCAGGGACGGCGGGGCGAGGAGTTCGTCGGCGAGGCGGTCCCGTACGACGCGGGCGATGCGGCCGGCG
>MUMD01000039.1 GCA_002155895.1 Streptomyces rochei | reverse complement strand
TCGACGATCTCCAGGTGCCGGTAGCCGCCGTGTCCTTCCGGCACCTGGAGATCGTCGACAGCTTCGACGACGACGAGGACATCACCCGCCGCGCCCTCGCCCTCGCCCGGCGGCACGGGGTCACCCGGGTCATCGCCCACCACGAGGCCGAGCTGCTGCGCGCCGCCCTGCTGCGCGAGCGGCTGGGGCTGCCGGGGCCGCGCCGCGAGGACGTGCTGCCCTTCCGCGACAAGGTCCTGATGAAGCGTCTGGCCGCCGAGGCCGGCATCGAGGTGGCCGCGCACACCGTGCCCGGCACCGCGGACGACGTCCGCGCCTTCGCCCGTCTCCACGGCCTGCCCCTGGTCTTCAAGGCCCGTGACGGCTTCGGCTCGATCGGCCTGCGCATCGTGCGCACCGAGGAGGAACTGGCCGACCACCTCCGGCGGGAGTTCCCGGCCGGCGCGGCACCGCGCGAGGACGTGCTCCTGGAGGCGTACGTGCCGGGCCGGATGTGCCATGTGGACGGCTTGGTCGCGGGCGGGCGCACGGTGCTGTCCTGCCCCTCGCAGTACCAGTACGACCTCGCGTCCTACCGGACCGACCGGGGCGCCCGCATCGACCTGACCCTCGACCCGGACGACCCGGTCGCCACGCGGCTCGTCGCCCTGACCGACCGACTGCTGCGCGTGCTCGGCGCACCCGCCGACACCGCCTTCCACGCCGAGATCTTCCACACCCCGGACGACCGGCTGGTCCTGTGCGAGATCGCCTGCCGGCCCCCCGGCGGCCGCATCCGCGACGTCCTGAAGGCCGTGTACGAGGTCCACCCCGTGGAGTACGCGGCCCGCGCCGAGGCCGGGCTGCCGCTGCCCGCCCTGGACGGGGTCCCGCCCGGCGCGCTGCTCCGCCCGCTGCGCATGGCCGGCCAGGCCCTGATCATGAAGCGGCCGGGCGAGGTCCGCGCCGTACCGCGGCCCCCGAGCGAGCCGTACGTGGAGTTCTACGGGGTCTTCGCGCGGCCCGGCCAGCGCCTCGGTCCCGCCGAGATCTCCTCCGACTTCCTGGCCGCCGCCGTGCTGACCGGGGACACCCGCGCGGTGTGCGAGGAACGCCTGCGGGCGGTCGGCCGGCGCTTCGAGCGGGAGATCGTCATCACCTGACCCGCGGGCCGGGGAGCGCGGCCGGGACCGGGGCGGACACGCAGCGTGTTCGGGCGGTATCCGCTCGGTATCGGTTCGGGAGCGACGCTCGCCACCATGGTCATGTCGCCGACGGGGCCGGGAACGGAGCCCGCCGGGGACGCGACCTCGCACGTCATCCGCCACAGGGAGTCACGCACATGCGCAGCAAGCCGGCCGCCCTCATCGCCATCGGCGCGGCGCTTTTCGCCGTCATACTCGCCCAGGGCCAGGCCCACCAGGACGTCCGCGACGGCTCCGCGCCGCGCACGGTCCAGGCCACCAACCACAACGGTCCGGACGCCCCGGCCCCCGTCGCGCCGATCGACTAACGCGCCGGCTCCGGCATCCCCATCTCGTCGAACAGCAGGTCCGCCCGCTCACGGTGACGCGCCGCCCCGGCCGCGTCACCGAGCGCCTTCATGGTCCTGGCCATACCGTCGAAGGCCCGCGCCAGTTCCACCCGGTACTCGATGGCCTCCGCCCAGTGCGCGGCGTGCTCGTGCAGGGCCAGGGCCTGCGCGTACGCGCCTCGATGGCGGTGCAGCCGGCCGACGATGTTCTCGATCTGGCAGCGCCGCAGCGTCGTGCCCCGGGTCCGCACCAGGGCCAGGGCCCGCTCCTCGTACGCGGGCGTGGCCCGGCCCAGACGCTGCCCGGCGTCGGCGGCCAGCGCCAGCGACAGCGCGATCTCCTCGGGCAGCGCCGACTCGTCACCGCGGTCGAGCGCCCGCTCCACACAGCGGGCGGCCGCCTCGGGCGCGCCCAGCCCGAGGTGGGCGACGGCCAGGTCGTTGAGGGCCATGACGTGCACGGCCGGATCACCGTCCGAGCGGTGCAGGGAAATGGCCTCCTCGGCCACCTCGGCCGCCTTCTCGTACTGCCCGAGCCACGCGTACACGGTGCTCAGATTGCACAGCGCCATCTCCTTGCGCATCGCGTTCTCGTGCAGGGCGATGCTGCGGATCAGATGATCCCGCCCCTCGGCCAGATGACCGAGGCTGCTGTGCAGCAGCCCCAGCTGGTCGAGGCTGACCGCCTCCCCGTGCCGGTCGCCGCAGGAACGCGCGAGCCCCAGCGCCTCCTCGGCCGCCGCCAGACCGTCCCGGAAGCGGCCGGTCTTCCAGTGCGAGGACACCAGATTGGACAGCCCGGCACGCAGCGCCCACGGCTCGCCCAGCCGCCGCGCGGACTCCACCGCGTACCGGGCGACCGTCTCGTACTCCTCGAAGTAGCTGCGCAGATGCAGGTGGAAGAGGACATTGCGGGCCAGGAACCCGGTCTGCCGGTCCAGGCCCCGCTCGTGGCAGAGTCCCACCGCCGACAGCAGCGCCCGGTGCTCCCGCGCGAACCACGCCCGTGCCTCGGCCGCGTCCTTCGGCGCGGGCAGCTCGGCCGTCGTCGGCGGCAGCCCCGGAGCGTGCCGGGCCCGGCCCGGGAACAGCACGGTGCAGGCCTGCTCGGAGGCGGCGACGTAGTAGTCGACGACCCGTTCGACCGCGGCCCGGTCGGCCTCGGCGGTGCCCTCCGTGCGCAGCGTCTGCGCGAAGCTGCGCACCAGGTCGTGCAGGCCGTAGCGCCCCATCTTCTGCTGCTGCACCAGGTGCACGTCGAGCAGCCGCTCCAGGATGTCCTCCGCGTCCCACCGGTCCGTGCCCAGGAGGGCCGCCACCGACTGCACGTCCACGTCCGTGCCCGGGTGCAGCCCGATCAGCCGGAACGCCGTGCGGTGCCGCTCCTCCATCATCTGGTACGACAGCTGGATCGTGGCCGCCACGCTCCGGTCCCCGGCGCTCAGCTCGCCCAGCCGCCGCCGCTCGTCCCGCAGCCGGTCCACCAGGTACTGCACGGTCCAGCGGGAGCGGTTGCACAGCCGGGCGCTGGCGATCCGCAGCGCCAGCGGCAGCTGCCCGCACAGCTCGGCCAGTTCGGCGACGGCCTCCGGCTCGGCCGCCGCCCGCTCGTCGCCCAGCGTCTCCGCGAGCAGCGTCGTGCTGTCCTCCGGCCGCATCACCCCGATGTGGATCCACTCCGCGCCGTCCAGCTCCACCAGCCGGGCCCGGCTGGTGACGATGACCAGGCACCCCGGCGAGGCCGGCAGCAGCGGCAGCACCTGCGCGGCGTCGAGCGCGTTGTCGAGCAGGAGCAGGACCCGCCGCTCGGCCAGGGTGGCCCGCCACAGGGCGGTGCGGCCGGACTCGTCCTCCGGCACGCGCTGGTCCGGCACGCCCAGCGTGCGCAGCAGCGCGCCGAGCGCGGCGGACGGCTGCACGGGCTTCTCGACCGGCGAGTAGCCGCGCAGGTTGATGAAGAGCCGCCCGTCCGGATACGCCTCCGCCAGCTGGTGCGAGGCCCGCACCGCCAGGGAGGTCTTGCCGCTGCCGCCCATGCCGTCCAGGGCCACGATCCGGGTCCCCTCCGAGGGCCGTTGCGCGCCCGCGAGCAGTTGCCCCAGCTCCCGCTCCCGACCGGTGAAGTCGGTCAGGTCGTACGGGAGCGTGGACGGGGACAGTGGCGCCGGCGGCTGCGGCGCGGCGGGCGGCGCGGGCGCCGGGGCGGCGGGCTGCTCGGGAGCGGCCAGCTCCTCGGCGTCGCGCAGGATCGCCTCGTACAGCCTGGTCAGACGCGGCCCCGGGTCCATGCCCAGCTCCTCGACGAGCAGGGCGCGGGCCCTGCCGTACTCCTCCAGCGCCTCCGCGGCCCGCCCGGAGCGGTACAGGGCGAGCATCAGCTGGCCCCGCAGGTTCTCGCAGAGCGGGTGCTCCGCGACCAGGGCGCGCAGGTCGCCGATGAGTTCACCGGCCTCGCCCCGGTCCAGCCGCAGCTGGTAGAGCTGCTCGGTCGCGGTCAGCCGCCGCTCGTCCAGGGCGGTGGCCGCCGCCGTGAGCGCCGCGCCCCCGCGTCCCGCCATGACGGAGCCCCGCCACAGGGCGAGCGCCTCGCACAGCCGGTCGGCCGCCTGGTCCGTCAGTCCGGCGGCGACGTCCCGCCGGGCCTGGGCGGTCAGCCGGTGGAAGCGGCTCAGGTCGAGCTGGTCGTCGTCCACGACGGCGCGGTAACCGGGGCCGTCGGTGACGACCAGGGAAGCCCCCTCCGGGATGCGGCGGCGCAGATCGGCGACGGCCTTGCGGATCTGGTGGACGGCCGTCGCCGGCGGATCGTCGTCCCAGACGGTCTGGACGAGCCGGGTGACCGGCACCACCCGGCCGGGCTCCAGCAGCAGGGTGACCAGAACCCGTTCCTGGATGGGCCCCCCGAGCCGTATCCGGTGCCGGTCGGCCCAGATCTCCAGTGTCCCGAGAATGTTGCAGCGCACCGTGTGCGGCGCGGTCGTCGTCATACGAGCTCCCCCTGGCTCATGTCACGCAAAAGCCCTGGTAGGGCTCGCCACCAAGGGAAGATAACCGGCCGCCGCCGGTGACGGTACGACTTCGGGCAGTGACGGGGGACACCCGCCCGCACGCGTCGTCGCCCCGGCGCGGCGCAGGTCGGCAACCTCCTTGCCGGGTACCGCAGTTGGTCGATCGGCCCCGCCGGGGCCCGTGCGCGGAACGGACGCGGTCCGGAAACCCGCACCGACCTCCCGGCGCCCCGCCGAGCACCCGGGGGCGCTGTCTGCTCTTGATATCGTCACCCCACAGGGCACCAGCGCCACACCCCTGCGGGGCGGTGCCACGTGGCTCATCGCCGTCGCAGCTGTCCGGTCGCTGCCGACGAGGTGGAAGGGGTAGACCATGCGGGCGAAGGTACGGGCCGCTCTCGACGCGCTCTATATGAAGCGGCTGGTCAGAGAGCTGGAGGGCCGCCCACGCCCCCAGCACATCGGCATCATGCTCGACGGCAACCGCCGTTGGGCCAAGATGTCGGGCATCGATGACCCGCGCGAGGGCTACCGCGCCGGCGCCGCGAAGGTGCTGGACTTCCTGCGCTGGTGCGACTCCGCGCAGATCGAGCACGTCACTCTGTTCATGCTCTCCGACGACAACCTGCACCGGCCCGAGGAGCAGCTGACCCCGCTCATCGACATCATCGCCGAGGTCGTCGAGCGGCTGGCCGCACCCGGCAACCCCTGGCCCGTCGAGGCGGTCGGTGCCCTGGACCTGCTGCCCGCCGAGTCCGCGAGCCGCCTCAAGACCGCCACCGCCGCCACCCAGGGCCGCAAGGGCGGCACCAAGGTCGACGTCGCCGTGGGGTACGGCGGCCGCCGGGAGATCGTCGACGCCGTACGGTCCGCGCTCATGGAGCACAGCGCCCAGGGCGGGGACATCGACGAGTTCATCGAGACCTTCACCATGGAGCACATCTCCAAGCACCTGTACTCCAAGACGCGGTCCGAGTCCGACCTCATCATCCGCACCTCCGGCGAGCAGCGTCTCTCCGGCTTCCTGCTCTGGCAGTCCGCCTACGCGGAGGTCCACTTCTGCGAGACCTACTGGCCGGACTTCCGCGAGATCGACTTCCTGCGAGCCCTGCGTTCCTACTCCCTGAGGGAACGCCGCTACGGCCGCTGAGTCGCCGTTTCACGTGAAACATCGCCGCGGGGCGGGAGACTTCACGGTCTCCCGCCCCGCGGCGATGTCGGTCCGCGCCGGGACCGTCCGGCGAACGTCAGCGGGTCTCCCCGCCCTCCTCCGCCTCGTCCTGCGCCTGCTTGGCCTGGACCTCGGGGTCGAGGACGGTGTCACCGGTGCCGTCCACGGAGGTCAGCCGTCCCGACTCGGCGACCTCGGTCGCCTCCGGCGGCTCCACCAGCCAGTCGGGGTTGGCCTGCTTGTCCCACCACTTCCACGCGGCGAAGGCGCCGCCGGCGACGACCCCCACCACCGCCAGGACCTTGGCGACGCGGCCGGCCCGAGCACGGCGCTGGTGCTTGCGCGTCAGCTTCTGGATCTCCTTGGCCGTCACCTGGCCCCGCAGCGCGGCGAGAGCGGCGGCACCCCGCGCGGCGGCCTCGTCCCGGACGGGCCCGGCCGCGGCCACCGCCTGCTCGATCCTGGGCCTGGAATAGTCCGCCGCCTGCCGGGCGGCGAGGCGCGTACGGACGGCGGCTTCCTGCGCGGCCGCGTCCACCTTCGGCGGCACATGCGTGCGGGCCTGCTCCAGCCGCGGCGCGACATGCGTGCCGTACTGAAGTCGCGCCTGGCACGCGGCCTGCGACACCTTGGGCGCCAGCCGTACGCGCGCCTCCTGTGCGTAGTGGGCGGCCCTGTCCTTGGCCGTGTCGGCGTAGGGCGCCACCACTTCCGCGGCGTGCAGCACGCTGTCCTTCGCCGAACCGGTCGCGGCGCGCACGCTGTCGATGCGGGTCACGGGTTCCTCCTCCTCGGTGGCGTACGGTAATTCGACTTTCCACCCTTTTACGGATCATGCCTGCGCCCGCACCGCCGGGCATGTGAGGGCGGGCATCCGGGTCACGGGCGGTGTCTTCGTGACGTCCGGAGCGCGTGGTGATGAAGTTGCCGACAAGCGTCGATCAACCTCAATAACGGATGAATACCGGGCAACATGAGCCTGCCGACGACAATGCCACGAATCGGCGCCCCGCGCGCGCGACCCGGGAACACTCGCCGGAGTGCCCGCCCGGGTTGCCGCAACCCGTATCGCCGAATCGGAGCAGGAACCACCCGCCCGACGGCGTCCACGGCCGTCGCCGTGCGAGGATCGGGGCGCACGACAAGACGACGGAAGGCACATCGTGGCCGAGCAGCTCTACGCCACCCTGAAGACCAACCAGGGCGACATCCAGGTCCGGCTCCTGCCGAACCACGCCCCGAAGACGGTCAGGAACTTCGTCGAGCTCGCCCAGGGCGAGCGGGAGTGGACCAACCCCGAGACCGGTGAGAAGTCCACGAACCGGCTCTACGACGGCACGGTCTTCCACCGGGTGATCAGCGGCTTCATGATCCAGGGCGGCGACCCGCTGGGCAACGGCACCGGCGGCCCCGGCTACCAGTTCGAGGACGAGTTCCACCCCGACCTCGCCTTCGACAGGCCCTACCTGCTGGCCATGGCCAACGCGGGCCCGGGCACCAACGGCTCGCAGTTCTTCGTCACCGTCGCCCCCACGACGTGGCTGAACCGCAAGCACACGATCTTCGGTGAGGTGGTCGACGCGGCGAGCCAGAAGGTCGTCGACGCCATCGCCGCCACCCCGACCAACCCCCGCACCGACCGACCCGTCAACGACGTGGTCATCGAGTCGGTCGTGATCGAGACCCGCGAGGGCTGACCGGCCCGGCCGGAAGGAACCAAACGCCCCGCTCATCCGTAAAGATGGGCGGGGCGGTGCGTTGCCGCACAGGGACAGGGCAGCGACGGGACACCGCTCGCAGGACGACCGAGGGGAAGCCATGGACCACGCGGCAGCCGGCCCACCGGAAGCGCGGAGCCTGCCGGGCTGCTACCGCCACCCGGACCGCGAGACGGGCATCCGCTGCACCCGCTGCGAACGCCCCATCTGCACGGACTGCATGGTCAACGCCTCGGTCGGCTTCCACTGCCCGGACTGCGCGAGCGGGCGCACCGGCGGCGGACCGGCGCCGGCCGCGTCCCGGCCGCGCACCCTGGCCGGCGGCACCATCGCCGCCGACCCGCGCCTTCTCACCAAGGTCCTCATCGGCGTCAATCTGGCCCTCTTCCTGGTCCAGCTCTCCGTCGGCGACCGCTTCACCCAGCAGTTCGAGATGCTCGGACGGGCCTACATCACGTTCCCGGGCCCGGTGGAGGGCGTCGCCGAGGGCCAGTGGTACCGGCTGCTGACCGCGATGTTCCTGCACGGCAGCTCTATGCACATCCTGTTCAACATGCTCAGCCTCTGGTGGCTGGGCGGCCCCCTCGAAGGCGCCCTGGGGCGGGCCCGCTACCTCGCCCTCTACTTCTGCTCCGGACTGGCGGGCAGCGCCCTCACCTACCTGATCGCCGAGCCGAACCAGCCGTCGCTCGGTGCCTCCGGCGCGATCTTCGGGCTCTTCGGTGCCACCGCCGCACTGGTCCGCCGTCTCAATGCGGACATGCGCCCGGTCGTCATCCTGCTGGCGATCAACCTGGTCTTCACCTTCACCTGGGCCGACATCGCCTGGGAGGCCCACGTCGGCGGTCTGGTCGCCGGCGCCGCGATCGGCTTCGCCATGCTCCACGCCCCGCGCGAGCGGCGGACGCTGGTGCAGTACGGCACCTGTGCGCTGGTCCTGGTGGTCGTCGTCGGACTGACCCTGTTGAGGACCGCCCAGCTCACCTGAGCGCCAGTTGTCCACAGTCGGTGGCGGATCTTGTGCACAGTGTGCGGGAACAGGTGTGCCCCCTGTCACTGACCCGTGTTTCCGCAGGTCAGGCAGGGGGCGAACGTGTTTTCGGGTGCCGGTACTTCCGTCACACCGGCGTCAATGCCCAGGGGGTTATCCACAGATCGTCTTTCTTTTCCCCACCGTGTGGACAGCGCCTGTGGATAACTCAGTGGATAGCCCTGGGGAGAGCTGTTCCGCGCGGGTCGCGGACTACTTCCACTGCGTGGAGACACCGAATCCGGCGGCGATGAAACCGAAGCCCACCACGATGTTCCAGTTGCCCAGGGAGTCGATGGGCAGCGAACCGTCGGTGACGTAGAAGACGACGATCCAGGCGAGACCGATGACGAACATGGCCAGCATGACCGGGGCGACCCAGCTGCGGTTCGTCAGTTTGATGCTGGTCGCCTGCTTCGAGGGCGGCGGCGTGTAATCGGCCTTCTTGCGGATACGTGACTTCGGCACGAGGGTCTCTCCTGTCGATGCGCTGCGTGGCCGCGCAGGGAACGGGGTCGGGGACTTGGAGCGCTCCCCCGGGCGTCCGTTAGCGTAGTGCTTCCGTGGCGCCGAAGGAGATAAGGGTACGTTGAGCAATTCTGCCGACTCCCCCCAGGCGGGATCCAGCCCCGCCCGCAGGCCGCGTTTCCGGCCCGTGCGGGTCCTGACGGCGGCCGTCTTCGCGCTCGCGGGCCTTATTTTCTTCACCAGCTTCGATACCGCGAAGGGCACCAATATCCGTACGGATGCCTCTTTGCTCAAGTTGTCCGATCTCATCCATGAGCGCAGCCGGGACAACGGCGCACTGGAGGAGTCCAACGCCGCTCTGCGCGAGGACATCGAATCGCTCGCCGAACGCGACGACGGACGCACGAAGTCGCAGGACGACGAACTCGCGGCGCTGGAGAAGAAGGCGGGCACACAGGAACTGAAGGGCGAGGCGATATCCGTCACGCTCGACGACGCCCCGCCGGACGCCACCGCCAAGCTCCCGGGCTACCCGGAGCCCCAGCCGGACTACCTGGTGATCCACCAGCAGGACCTCCAGGCGGTGGTGAACGCCCTGTGGCAGGGCGGCGCCGAGGGCATCAAGGTCATGGACCAGCGGCTGATCTCCACCAGCGCGGTGCGGTGCGTGGGCAACACCCTGATCCTCCAGGGCCGCGTCTACTCGCCGCCGTACAAGATCCAGGCGGTCGGCGAGCCGGAGAAGCTGAAGAAGGCGCTGGCCGCGTCCCCCGCGATCCAGAACTACATGGTCTACGTCAACGTCTACGGGCTCGGCTGGAAGGTCGAGGACGACGGGACGGCGACGCTGCCGGGCTACTCGGGCACGGCGGACCTGCACTACGCCCAGCCTGTGGATTGACGCCTTTCCGGAGGGCCCCGCGCCGTTAGTCTGGTGCGGTGCGGCGTGAGTGCGGTGCCGCGGTGCGACGGAAGGGACGGCATGTACGGCTGGATCTGGCGGCATCTGCCGGGGAACGCGTGGGTGAAGGCGCTGCTCTCGCTCGTCCTGGTGGTGGCCGTGGTCTACGTCCTCTTCCAGTACGTCTTCCCGTGGGCCGAACCGCTGCTTCCCTTCAACGATGTGACGGTGGACAACCAGTGAGCGCGCGCATCCTCGTCGTCGACAACTACGACAGCTTCGTCTTCAATCTGGTCCAGTACCTCTACCAGCTCGGTGCCGAGTGCGAGGTGCTGCGCAACGACGAGGTGTCGACGGCCCACGCCCAGGACGGTTTCGACGGCGTGCTGCTGTCCCCCGGGCCGGGCGCGCCCGAGCAGGCCGGGGTCTGCGTCGACATGGTCCGGCACTGCGCGGCGACCGGCGTCCCCGTCTTCGGCGTCTGCCTCGGCATGCAGTCGATGCAGGTGGCCTACGGCGGTGTGGTGGACCGGGCGCCGGAGCTGCTGCACGGCAAGACCTCGCCGGTCGAGCACGCGGGCAAGGGCGTCTTCGCCGGCCTGCCCTCGCCCTTCACGGCGACCCGGTACCACTCGCTGGCGGCCGAGCCGGCCACGGTCCCGGCGGAACTGGAGGTGACGGCCCGCACCCACGACGGCATCGTGATGGGCCTGCGTCACCGGGAACTCCCCGTCGAGGGCGTGCAGTTCCACCCGGAGTCGGTGCTCACCGAGCACGGGCACCGGATGCTGGCCAACTGGCTGGCGGAGTGCGGCGACCAGGACGCGGTGGCGAGGTCGGCGGGGCTCGCCCCGGTGGTGGGCAGGGCCACGGCGTGACCGCGCTGCGCCCCGAGCGCGACTCCGGCAGGGCCGGTGACCAGGGATCCTCGTACGGGCAGCCGTACGGGGATTCCGGTGCGTTCGGGGGCGGTTGGGACGGCTGGTACGAGGACCCGGGCCCGGCTCCCGGCCCGACGCCCCGGCCGCCGCTGGACGACGAGACGGTGGCGCTGCGGGTTCCGCCCCCGGCGACGGCATCGGACCCGGCACCGTCGTCCGACCCGACACCGGCGGGCGCCTCCGCCGTGCCACCGCCGACCGGCGGGCGCGCGGCCCGCAGGAAGGCCGCCAAACGGCGTCACGGGCGCCGTGCCGCCCCGCGGGGCACGGGAGTGGCTCCAGGGGCGGACGAGGCGCCGAAGGCCCCTCTGTCGCGCGTGGAGGCGCGCCGCCGGGCCCGGGCCCGCAGACCGAGCGCCGCGGTGATCGCCAGCCGGGTGATGGGAGAGCTGTTCATCACCACCGGCGTGCTGATGCTGCTGTTCGTCACGTACCAGCTGTGGTGGACCAACGTCCGTGCCCAGGCGCAGGCGGACAAGGCGGCCAGCAACCTCCAGGAGGACTGGGCGAACGGCAAGCGCAGCCCGGGCGCCTTCGAGCCGGGGCAGGGCTTCGCGCTGCTGCACATCCCCAAGCTGGACGTCGTGGTGCCGATCGCGGAGGGCATCGACGAGAAGAAGGTCCTGGACCGCGGCATGGTCGGGCACTACGCCGAGGGCGCGCTGAAGACCGCGATGCCGGACGCGAAGACGGGCAACTTCGGCCTGGCCGGCCACCGCAACACACACGGCGAGCCCTTCCGGTACATCAACAGGCTCCAGCCGGGCGACCCGATCGTCGTGGAGACGCAGGACGAGTACTTCGTCTACAAGATGGCGTCGATCCTGCCGGTGACGTCCCCGAGCAACATCAGCGTCCTCGACCCGGTCCCGAAGCAGTCCGGTTTCACCGGTCCCGGCCGCTACATCACCCTCACGACCTGCACGCCGGAGTTCACGAGCAAGTACCGGATGATCGTCTGGGGCAAGATGGTCGAGGAACGGCCGCGCAGCAAGGGCAAGCCGGATGCGCTCGTCAGTTAAGGGCGGATGACCAGTGGCAGCGACCACCGACACCGAGCACGAAGAGCAGTCCGGCACGGACGGCCCACCGGAGCCCGCGGCACGCCGCCGCGGACGCGCCGGGCGGATCGTCGCCCGGACCGTCAGCGTCTTCGGCGAACTCCTCATCACCGCGGGCCTGGTGCTGGGCCTGTTCGTCGTCTACTCCCTGTGGTGGACGAACGTGGTCGCCGACCGCGCCGCGGACAAGCAGGCCGACCGGGTCAGGGACGACTGGGCCCAGGACCGGGTCGGCGCGGACGGCCCGGGGGCCCTGGACACCAAGGCGGGCATCGGCTTCCTGCACGTCCCCGCCATGGGCGACGGCGACATCCTGGTGGAGAAGGGCACGTCGATGAAGGTCCTCAACGACGGCGTCGCCGGCTACTACACCGACCCGGTGAAGTCCGCGCTCCCCACCTCCGGCGAGGAGGGCAACTTCTCCCTGGCGGCGCACCGGGACGGCCACGGCGCCAAGTTCCACAACATCCACAAGATCGAGAAGGGTGACCCGATCGTCTTCGAGACGAAGGACACCTGGTACGTCTACAAGACCTACGCGGTCCTGCCGGAGACCTCGAAGTACAACGTCAGGGTCCTCGACCCGATCCCCAAGGAGTCCGGCAAGGAGAAGGCCGGCCACTACATCACCCTGACGACCTGCACGCCGGTCTACACGAGCCGGTACCGGTATGTGGTGTGGGGCGAGCTGGTCCGCACGGAGAAGGTGGACGGGGAGCGGACCCCGCCGAAGGAACTGCGGTAGGCGCCGCTCGGTTCACCCGCCGCACCGCCGAAGCGCCGCACCCCCGAAGCGCCGCACCCCCGAAGCGCCGCACCGCCGCACCGCCGAAGCGAGAACGCCGGAGCCCCGGTCCCTCACTCGAGGGCCCGGGGCTCCGGCGTCGGTGGTCCCGCGGGCGGGTCAGTCGTCGCCGCGCAGGCCGCCGATGAAGCCGCCGTTGTCGCCACCGCCGTTGTTGCCGCCGTTGTTGCCGCCGCCGCCCAACGTGGTGAGCGTGATCTGCGTGGCGGCCGGGTCGTCGACCTCGGTGCCGGGCTGCGGGTCCATGGCGACGACCGTCGCGTTGTCGTCACCGGGCGCTCCCGGCTGGACCTGGACGTTCGTGAAGCCGGCCTGCTGGAGGGTCTGCCGGGCCTGGGCGAGCGTACCGCCGCGGACCTCCGGCACCTTGGTCTTCTCCACGGCCTTGCCCACGACGATCGTCACCTGCGAGCCCTTGTCGACCTGCTGCCCGCCCTGCGGCGTGGTGGAGATCACCTTGCCGACCTGATTGGGGTCGTTGGTCGGCTGCTCGGTGCAGGTGGCCTGGAGGTCGTTGTTCTCCATCTGCGACGTGGCCTCGTCGCAGGACCGGCCCACGACGTCCGGCACCGTCGCCCGCTCCTCGGCCTTGGCGACCTCCAGGGTCACCGTGGAGCCCTTCTCCAGCTCACTGCCCGGGTCGGGGTCCTGGCTGAGGACCGTGCCCTCGTCCTGCGAGGACTCGGTCTGCTTGGTCTCGACCTCGAAGCCCTTCTCCTCCAGCTGCTGCTTGGCCTCGTCGACGTTCTTGTCGATCACGTTCGGCACGGCGATCTTCGGCGCGCCGGTGGAGACCACCAGTTCGACGCTGGACTGCTTCTGCACGGAGGTGCCCTGCGTCGGGTTCTGCGAGCAGACGTTGCCCTTGGGCTGGTCCTCGCAGGGCTGCTGCTTGAAGGACAGTTCCAGGTCGGCGTTGTCCGCCAGTTGCTGGGCGTCCGCCTTGGTCTGGCCGACGAAGGCGGGCACCTCGACCTTGTCGTTGCTCGGCCCCCCGTCCTCGCCGAAGAGCTGCATGCCGATGAGGATCGCGCCGACCAGGACCAGGACGCCGGCCAGGACCAGGAAGATCGTGGAGGCGTTGGACTTGCGGGGCTGCTGGCGGCGCCGGTCGGGGCGCTCGTCGTAGCCGTAGCCGCCGTCGTCCGGGTTCGTCGGCGGCAGCATGGTCGTGGCGCCCGCGCCCGCGTCGGAGCGCAGGGCGGTCGTCGGCTGGTCGTCGGGGTAGGCACCGTAGCCGCCGGCGGCCATGGCGCCCATCGCGGCGGTGGCGCCGACGGGCTGGCCGTCGAGGCAGGCCTCGATGTCGGCGCGCATCTCGTCGGCCGACTGGTAGCGGTAGTCGGGGTCCTTGACCAGCGCCTTCAGCACGATCGCGTCCATCTCGGGCGTGATCTCGGGGTCGAAGACGCTCGGCGCCTGCGGTTCCTCGCGCACATGCTGGTAGGCGACCGCCACCGGGGAGTCGCCGACGAACGGCGGCCGCACCGTCAGCAGCTCGTAGAGCAGACAGCCGGTGGAGTACAGGTCGGAACGCGCGTCGACCTGCTCGCCCTTGGCCTGCTCGGGGGAGAGGTACTGGGCGGTGCCGATGACCGCGGCCGTCTGCGTCATGGTCATGCCGGAATCGCCCATGGCGCGGGCGATGCCGAAGTCCATGACCTTGACCTGGCCGTTGCGGGTCAGCATGACGTTGGCGGGCTTGATGTCGCGGTGGACGATGCCTGCGCGGTGCGAGTACTCCAGCGCCTGGAGGATGCCGATGGTCATCTCCAGCGTCCGCTCCGGCAGCAGCTTGCGGCCGGAGTGGAGCAGCTCACGGAGCGTGGAGCCGTCGACGTACTCCATGACGATGTACGGGATCGACACGTTGTCGATGTAGTCCTCGCCCGTGTCGTAGACCGCCACGATCGCGGGATGGTTGAGCGAGGCGGCCGACTGGGCCTCCCGGCGGAAGCGGGCCTGGAAGGACGGGTCGCGCGCGAGGTCCGCGCGCAGTGTCTTCACCGCCACCTGGCGTCCGAGCCGGGTGTCATGAGCGTGGTAAACCTCCGCCATGCCACCACGGCCGAGCACTGGGCCCAGCTCGTACCGGCCGCCGAGGCGACGCGGCTCTTCCATGGTTACCTACCAGCCCTCTCCGTCGGTCCCGACCGGCATGCTTGTACGGTCGGTGGCTGCCGTCCGGCCTACCGTACCCGGCTCACTCCGGGTGACCTGGCCAAGCCCGATACCCGATACAGGACCGGTATCGCAACGTGCGCCAATGTGAAGGGGACGTGACCGGAGTCACGTCGTGTTCAACCCGTCGTCACTTCTTGCTCTCCAGCACGGCCTCCATCACGTTCCGCGCGATCGGCGCCGCGAGTCCGCCACCGGAGATGTCGTCGCGGTTGGCGTTCTCGTCCTCGACGACCACGGCGACGGCGACGGGCGAGCTGCCGTCCTCACCCTTGGCGTAGGAGATGAACCAGGCGTAGGGGTTCTCGCTGTTGTCGACGCCGTGCTGTGCGGTGCCGGTCTTGCCGCCTACGGTGACGCCGTCGATCTTCGCGTTGGTTCCCGTGCCGTCCTCGACGACGGTCTCCATCATGTCCTGGAGGATCTGGGCGTTGTCCGCGGACAGCGGCTCGCTCATCTTCTCGGGGTCGGTCTTCTCGATGGTGTCGAGGTTGGGCGCCTGGAGCTCGTCGACCATGTACGGCTTCATCAGGGTGCCGTTGTTGGCGATGGCGGAGGTGACCATGGCCATCTGCAGCGGGGTGGCGGCGGTGTTGTACTGGCCGATCGCCGACAGCGCGGTCTGGGACGCGTTCATGTCGTCGGAGAAGACCGAGGCGCTGGAGCGGACGGGGACGAACTGCTCCTCGGTGAAGCCGAACTTCTTCGCCGTCTCCAGCATCTCGTCGTTGCCGAGGTCGGCGCCGATCTTGCCGAAGACGGTGTTGCAGGACACCCGCAGCGCCTCGCGCAGACTGGCGTCCTCGCACGGGAGGTCGCCCTCGTTGGGCAGCTCGGTGGTGGTGCCGGGCATGGTCCACGGCAGCGGGGAGTCGGTCTTCCCGTCGGCCGAGTCGTACAGGCCGTGCTCCAGGGCCGCCGCCGCGGTGAGCACCTTGAAGGTGGAGCCGGGCGGGTAGACCTCGCGCAGGGCCCGGTTGAGCATCGGGTCGTCGGGGTTGTTCTTCTTCTGCAGCCTGTTCCAGGCCTCGCCGTCCGCCTCGCCGCCGCCGGCGATCGCGGAGGGGTCGTACGAGGGGTAGGAGGCCATCGACAGGATCTTGCCGGTGGACGGCTCGATCGCGACGACGGCTCCCTTGCCGCCCTGCTTCTTCAGGCCGTCGTAGGCGGCCTTCTGGGCGGCGGCGTTGAGGGTGGTGACGACGTTGCCGCCCTCGCGCTTCTTGCCGGTGATCATGTCGAGGGTGTTGCGGAAGAAGAGCCGGTCGTCGTTGCCGGTGAGGATGCCGTCGTCGATCGCCTCGAGCTGGGTGGCGCCGTAGGCCTGGGAGACGTAGCCGGTGACGGGCGCCCACATGGCGCCGTCCTTGTAGGTGCGCTTGTACTTGAAGTCGCCCTCGGTGGTGGCGTGTCCGGTGATGGCCTTGCCGTCGACGATGATGTCGCCGCGGGGGGTCGCGTACCGCTCGATGGCGACACGGCGGTTGTGCTCGTCCTCCTTGAGGTCGTCCGCCTGCACGTACTGGAGCCAGTTGTCCCGGACGAGCAGGGTGAGGACGAGGAGGCCGCAGAAGATCGCGATGCGGCGCAGCGGCTTGTTCACGGGCGGACCACCTGGGTCATCTCGGCGTCGGGGTTCGCGGGGGCCGAGGGTGCGGGTCTGCGGGCCGTGTCGCTGATGCGCAGCAGGATGCCGATCAGCGCCCAGTTGGCGATGACGGAGGAACCGCCGTACGCCAGGAAGGGCATCGTCATACCGGTGAGCGGGATGAGCCCCATCACACCGCCGGCGACGACGAACACCTGGAGGGCGAAGGCGCCGGACAGACCGATGGCGAGCAGCTTGCCGAAGGGGTCGCGGGCGGCGAGGGCGGTGCGCACGCCGCGCTCGACGATCAGCGCGTAGAGCAGGAGCAGCGCCATGAGGCCGGCCAGGCCCAGCTCCTCGCCGAAGGTGGCGAGGATGAAGTCGGAGTTGGCGGCGAACCGGATCAGCTCGGAGTGGCCCTGGCCCCAGCCGGTGCCGAGGGTGCCGCCGGAGCCGAAGGCCCACAGGGCCTGCATCGCCTGCTCGGAGTGGCCGACCTGGCCCGCGCGGGAGAGCGTGTACTCGCGCATCGGGTCGAGCCAGGCGTCGACGCGCTGCTGGATGTGCGGCTCGAAGGTGGCCACGCCGACGGCGCCGACGGCGGACATCAGCAGACCGAAGACGATCCAGCTGGTCCGCTCGGTGGCCACGTACAGCATGATCACGAACATGCCGAAGAACAGCAGCGAGGTGCCGAGGTCGGTCTCGAAGACCAGGATGAGGATGGAGACCATCCACACGACCAGGATCGGGCCGAGGTCGCGTCCGCGGGGCAGGTAGAGGCCCATGAAGCGGCGGCTGGCGAGGGCGAGCGCGTCGCGTTTCACCATCAGGTAGCCCGCGAAGAAGATCGCGAGGACGATCTTGGCGAACTCGCCGGGCTGGATGGAGAAGGAGCCGACCTGGATCCAGATCTTGGCGCCGTAGATGTTCTTGCCGAGGCCCGGCACCAGCGGGAGCAGCAGCAGGAACAGCGCGGTGACCATGGAGATGTAGGTGTAGCGCTGCAGGACGCGGTGGTCCTTGAGGAAGATCATCACGGCGACGAACAGGGCGATGCCCATCGCGGTGTACATCAGCTGGCGGGGCGCCGCGGTGCCGGCCTGCTTGATGCTCTGGAGGAGTTCGGACTGGTCCAGGCGCCAGATGGCGACCAGGCCGAGTCCGTTGAGCAGGGTGGCCAGCGGCAGCAGCAGCGGGTCCGCGTACGGCGCGAACTTGCGCACGACCAGGTGGCCGACGCCGGCCAGCAGGCCGAGGCCGAGACCGTAGCTCAGCAGGCCCGCGGGCACCTCGTCGTTGATGGCCAGGCCCACGTTGGCGTAGGCGAAGACCGGGATGAGGACGGCGAACACCAGGAGTGCCAGTTCGGTGTTGCGCCGGCTCGGCGCGCCGATGGCGCCGATCGTTGACGTGTGGTGCGTCGGCGAGTTGCTAGTGCTGCTCATCGTGTGACAGGGCCTCTCACTGCTTGCCTACTGCTTACCGCACAGCGAGACGACCTTCTGCTCTTCCTCCGAGAGGGTCGGGCCGGGGCCTGGGGTGGGTGCGGTGGTGGACGGGGACTCGGACGATTCGGGCGACTTGGGCGTACCCGACGTGCTCGGGCTCGGTGTGGCCCTGGTGAAGGCCGCGGGGCTCGCCCCCGTGGTCCCTCCGGCCTGGCCCTCGTCGCCCGTCTTGGCGTCGCTCTCGGTCTGCGCCGAGCGTCGCTCGGCCTGCTTCTTGCAGGCCGAGGCCTGGACCGCCAGCTCCTCGATCTTGGCCCGGGCATCGGCGAGGTCGCCCTCGACGATGGTGTCCTCGACCAGTTTCTGCTGGTAGGGCGGCAGGTACTTGAGTTCGATCTCGGGGTGTTCCTTCTGGACCTTCGACAGGGAGACCCAGGCGAGGTCCTGGCTGATGCCCCGGTACAGCGCGAGGTGATCGCCCTTGGTACCCACGTAGTACTGGGTCTGGGTCCAGCGCCAGCCGCCGTACACGCCGCCGCCGATCACAGCGAGGGCGAGGGCGGTGTAGAGGGATCTCTTCAGCCACCTGCGGTTCTTGCGGGGCTTGGTGAAGTCCTCGGGGCCGTACTCGTCGAAGTCGCCGACCGGGACGAAGCCGGTGGTGTCGCCGCTGCCGGGCGGGCCGAACTCCCCGCCGCCGTGCCGGCCGCCCTGGCGGCCGAGGCCGGCGGCGCGGCCGGCCGGGGTCTGCATGATGCCGTTGTCGCCGAACTGCGCCTGGTTCTCGGCGACGGCGCCGACCACGACCGGGGTGTCGGACAGCTGCCCGGCGAGGGTGTCGCCGGTGTCCAGGTCGAGGACGTCGGCGACGATGACGGTGATGTTGTCGGGGCCGCCGCCGCGCAGCGCGAGCTGGATCAGCTCCTGCACGGTCTCCTGCGGTCCCTGGTAGCTGGCGAGGGTGTCCTCCATCGTCTGGTGGGAGACGACGCCGGAGAGCCCGTCGGAGCAGATCAGGTAGCGGTCACCGGCCCGCACCTCGCGGATGGACAGGTCGGGCTCGACGTGGTCGCCGCTGCCGAGCGCCCGCATCAGCAGGGAGCGCTGCGGGTGGGTGCCCGCCTCCTCCTCGGTGATACGGCCCTCGTCGACGAGGCGCTGCACCCAGGTGTGGTCCTGGGTGATCTGGGTCAGGACGCCGTCGCGCAGCAGGTAGGCGCGGGAGTCGCCGACGTGGACCAGGCCGAGGCGCTGGCCGGTCCACAGCAGGGCGGTGAGGGTGGTGCCCATGCCCTCCAGGGCCGGGTCCTCCTCGACCATCTGCCGCAGCTGGTCGTTGGCGCGCTGGACGGCGTGGCCGAGGGAGGTGAGCACGTCGGAGCCGGGCACGTCGTCGTCGAGGGCGACGATGGTGGAGATCACCTCGGAGGAGGCGACCTCACCGGCGGCCTGGCCGCCCATGCCGTCGGCGATGGCGAGCAGGCGGGGGCCGGCGTAACCGGAGTCCTCGTTGCCCTCCCGGATCATGCCCTTGTGCGATCCGGCGGCGAAGCGCAGTGACAGACTCATGCCCACCTCGCCCGTCGGCTGCTCCGGGTACAGCCGGTCGTGTCGAGCCACACTGCCCACCCTCCGGTCGGGAGCGCGCCGGGGCCCGGGGTGCCGGCCGCCGCTGCGTGCTCGCTCCGCTCGCGCTCAATCATTGGTGTAGCACTACTTCCGCAGCTCGATGACGGTCTTGCCGATGCGGATCGGCGCACCCAGCGAAATCGGTGTGGGGGTCGTCAGCCGGGACCGGTCCAGGTACGTGCCGTTGGTGGAGCCCAGGTCCTCGACGATCCACTGGCCGTTCTGGTCCGGGTAGATCCTGGCATGGCGGCTGGAGGCGTAGTCGTCGTCCAGCACGATCGTCGAGTCGTGTGCCCGGCCGAGCGTGATGGTCTGGCCCTGGAGGGCAACGGTGGTGCCGGTGAGGGTGCCCTCCGTGACGACCAGCTTGGTGGGGGCGCCCCGGCGTCCCCGGCCGCCGCTCTGCTGCTGGCGCTGCGGCGGAGGCGCCTGTCCCTGGCGCGCTGCGGTCTGCTGCGGCCGGTCGGCGCCGCGTCGTGCTCCGCGCTGGGTGACCCGCGTACCGAACAGGTCGCTGCGGATGACCTGCACGGCCACGATCACGAACAGCCACAGTACGGCGAGAAAACCCAGCCGCATGACCGTGAGGGTCAGCTCTGACATTGCCCCCGGATCACCCTTCGGCTTGCCTGTAGATAACGGTGGTGCTGCCCACGACGATCCGCGAGCCGTCGCGGAGCGTAGCGCGGGTGGTGTGCTGCCCGTCCACCACGATGCCGTTGGTGGACCCGAGATCCTGGATCGTCGAGGGCGTTCCGGTCCGGATCTCGCAGTGCCGGCGGGAGACGCCGGGGTCGTCGATCCGCACGTCGGCCTCGGTGCTGCGGCCGAGGACGAGCGTCGCGCGGGAGATCTGATGGCGGGTGCCGTTGATCTCGATCCAGTGGCGGGTGCGTCCGCCGGCCGCGGGTGCGGCCGGGGGCTGCTGGCCGCCCGCGGGCTGCGGGTAGCCGTAACCGCCGGGGCGGCCGCCGGGCGGCGGCGCGGAGGGC
>MUMD01000389.1 GCA_002155895.1 Streptomyces rochei | reverse complement strand
TTCCAGGGCCGGGCCGAGGGCACGGGGGCCGGCCCTCGGCCCGGCCCTGGAACCAGCCGGCGACCCCGCCGGCGGCCAGGACGTCCGCGGTGGCGGCGGCGATGTCCGCCGGTTCGGTGTAGGCGGTGCCGGACGCCTCCAGGACGCGGCGGATCGCGTCGGCGTCCCACTGCGGGCCCCAGGCCACCGAGCCCTCCATGGGCCGGATGCGGTCGCCCTCCTGGGCCGCGCACCAGACCGCCGCGCCGAGCGAGACGCCCTGGTCGCCGGCGAGGGGCTGGACGAAAAGGTCCTGGACCTCGGGCATGCGCATCAGCTTGCCGTTGAGCGTCGCGTTGAAGCCGACGCCGCCCGCGACGAGCAGGGTGGTCTCGCCGCTCTCCCGGAGCAGGCCGCGTACGAGCGCCATGACCGCGCGCTCCAGGGCCGCCTGGGCCGTGGCCGCGATGTCGCGGTACTCGAACGGGTCCCGGTCGGTGACCTTGGTGTAGCGCCCGACGCGGGGATCGAAGCGGCGGACGCGACGGTTGGGGGCGTCCGGCAGCACCTTCTCCAGGTGCCGCAGCCAGTGCCGGATGGTGGCCGTCTCCTCGTCGGTGCTGCCGGTGGACCGCAGGTCGGGCGGCACGACGCCGACGGTGAAGTCCTCGTCCGTGAAGTCGAGGGCGCCGCCGAAGGTGAGGTCCTGGGGGGTGCCGTACGAGGCCAGCCCCATCATCTTGCCCGCGGCGTCGGCTCCGAGGCCGGCGTACTCGCAGACCGCCGCGTAGAAGTAGCCCAGTGACCAGCCGGGCGTGTGGCTGCGCAGGGTCTTGATCTCTCCGTCGATGCCGACGGCGAGCGTGGTGCTCACGTCCTCGCCCTGCCCGTCCAGGACCAGGATCGCGCCGCGGTCCCGCCCGGAGAGGTGGTAGGCGCTCGCGGCGTGGGCGATGTGGTGGTTCACGAACGTCAGGCGCGGGTCGCGGGAGCGCGGGAACAGCGCCTTGGGCAGCAGGTGTTCCAGTGCGGCGGCATCGTCGGCGAACCAGTTCAGACCGCGGTCGCCGAAGAGCTTGGGCAGGTCCCAGCCGTGGGCGACGACGTCGATGTCGTCCAGGGTGAAGCCGCCCTCCGCGAGGCAGTGCGCGGCGGCGTTGAGGGGCGCCTCCCCGTAGGCGTGCTTGTTCCTGGTGAAGCGTTCCTCCTCGACGAGGGCAACGACTTCGCCGTCCACGACGAGGCAGGCGGCACCATCATGGCTGGCCCCGGGCCAGCCGTTGACTCCGAGCACACGCATGGTCAGTCCCCAAAGGTCGGTCGGGATGATGCGGTGCACCCCGCGCCTCGTGGGGCGCGGGGTGCACCGGTCACGCGGACCGATCTTGTCGACCCGGGGAGTTGTACACGACCTTCGACGTTGTGCGGAGATCGGCGGCGAAGATGGCGGACGCCGCCTTGAGCACCTCGTTCGCGCGCCGCAGCTCCTCCACCTCGCTGCGGAGCCTGCACAGTTCGGCCCGCTCGTCGCCGCTCAGCACGCCGAGGGCGCGGCCGGCCGGGGAGACGGCGGGCGCCGGGGCGCCGTGGTCCCGCCAACCGGGGTCCTGGCCGCGGGCCGAGCCCCGGTCCTGGCCGCGCTCCGGATCCCGGTCGGCGGCACGGGGGCGGCCGCGGTCCGGGGCACGATCCGTTGCGCGGCCCGTGCCCCGATCCGTTGTGCGGTCCGAAGTTCGGTCCGAAGTTCGGTCCGTCGCCCGGCCGGTGACCTGATCCGTTCTCCGGCCCGATGCCCGATCCGTTGTGCGGTCCGTCGTCCGGTCGGTGGCGCGGTCCTGGCCCCGGTCCGGCACCCATTCGGAGCCCCGGTCCACCGCCCGGCCCGCGGTCCGGTCCTGGCCCTCGCCCGGACCGCGATGCGGGGGGTGGCCCGTCCCCCCGGCCCTGTGCCATCCGGGTCCGGGGTCCGGGGCGTCGCCCGGAGGACTCGGCGCGGGCCGGCGACGACCGGCACGGAGCGGCTCCCGGGGAGCTTCCCGTTCCGCTCCGCCCGGGCGCCGCCGTCTCAGTACGTCCCGAGCCTCCAGTTCGCTGCTGACACTGTGCCAGCGGCGCGACCACACCTCCTCGTCCCCACCGCACGCGGCCACGTAGGCGAGCGTCACCTTCAGCGAGGGTTTGTGCAGCCCCCGCGCGGCCTCGGCGAGCGTGGCCACGGAGTAGTGCGCCCGTTTCGCCATCGTGCGGTACGACGGGTTCCCGGCCCGCCTCCGTAGAATGCGCAAGTCGTGGGCGAACGCCTCCAGTGGTCCTGCAGTTGGGTCCAGTAACCGCTCTGGCCTGGGCATGTTTCCCCCCTGGTACTCGGTTGTCTCGACGAGGCACAGGTCCCGCGGGCCGTACAACCGTGGTCAGCGGCGTGCGGTCCCGACGGCACGATCAGCCGGAGGCTGCCGGTCTCCCGACAGGAGACCTTCGCACCCGATCCGGGGCCATTGGTACATGCCAGTGACATACACATCAACTCATCCACCAACTATTCAGGCCAGCGGGCGCAGCCGGTCGCCCCCCCCTCGAGCGCGGTCGTCCGCTCTCCTCCTACCCCGGTCGGCGTCTTCCGCTTCGCGCCGAACGGCCCGGTGTTGTACAGGGGCGCACACCGTTAGCGCCCCGTACAACTTCCCCTCGTGTACAACCCCTCACCCTCTGCAAGATCGACGGCAGGCGATACGGCCGAAACCGATGGGATTGGGTGGCGGGTTGGTGGACACAGCACGCAGCCAGACGGAATCAGCAGCACTGGAAGGCGTCTACGAGTACCGCAGCCGTCCGCTCGTGGAGCCGGACTGGCGGCGCCTGCCCGGGTGGCGCGACGTCACCGCCGCCGAGTGGGCGGACCCCCAGTGGCAGCGCGCCCACTGCGTGAAGGACGCGAAGGGTCTGCGCGCGGTCATGGGCGACCTGCTCGACGAGGGCTTCTACGAGGACTGGGAGCAGGACCGGCTGCACCGCGCCACCATGTCGGTGCTGCTGCCGCCCCAGATGATCAACACCATGGCGCCGGAAGCGACCGGCGGCCGGCCGGGCGAACTCACCAAGGCGTTCTACGACGACCCGGTACGCCGCTACATGCTGCCGGTCCTCTCCGACCGCCACCCCGAGTGGCCGTCGCACCCGATGGCTTCCCGGGACTCCCTGCACGAGCAGGACATGTGGGTGGTGGAGGGGCTGACCCACCGCTACCCCACCAAGGTGCTGGCGGAGTTGCTGTCGACGTGCCCGCAGTACTGCGGGCA
>MUMD01000388.1 GCA_002155895.1 Streptomyces rochei | reverse complement strand
CGACGGTGCCGCCCCAGCGCTCCGGGTGTTCGAGGGCGGCGGTCCAGGACAGGCCCTGGACCATGGCCTGGGCGGGCCGGGTGAGGCGGTCGGCGCGGCCGGTGGTGACGGCGCCCCGGGTGAGGGTCCACAGGGGCGCCTCGATCGCGGCGTCGCCGAGCGCCTGGATCAGGACCACGCTGAGCGCGAGGCCGGTGGTTAGCACCGGGTGGGCGCTGCCGGTGTCCTCGGCGTCGGCGAGCAGCGAGACCACGCCGGTGGGGGCGGACGGTGCGCACAGGGCACGCAGCCGGTCCGCGAGGGCGTCCCGGTCGGTGTCGGCGGCGGTGAGGGCGAGGGGCAGCACCTGGGCGCCGTGCGTCGTCAGGGTGTCCGTGACGAAGTCCGCGTACGCCGGGTCGGTGCCGTCGGCGGTGACGAGCAGCCAGGTGCCGTCCAGGCCGGCGTCGGGCAGCGTGCCGAGCGGCTTCCAGGTGGCGCGGTAGCGCCAGGAGCCGGCGGTGGAGCGGTCCCGGCGCTCCTTGCGCCAGGTGGACAGGGCGGGCAGCAGCGGGGCGAGCGCGTCGCGGTCCAGGTGGAGCCGGGAGGCGAGGGAGTCCACGTCCTCCTGCTCGACCTCGGACCAGAACTCGGCGTCCGCCGGGTCCCCCTCGCCGCCGTGCGGGCGGCCGGCGAGGGCCCACAGGTGCTCGCGCTGGAAGGCGTAGGTGGGCAGGGGTGTCCTGCGGGCGCCGGTGTCGGCGTACACCGCGCTCCAGTCGGCGTGTCCGCCGCGGACCCACTGCTCGGCGAGGGAGGTCAGGAAGCGGTCGGTGCCGCCCTGTTCGCGGCGCAGGGTGCCGACGGCGGCGACCGGCCGGCCGCTGTCCTCGGCGGTGGCCTGGACGGCCATGGTCAGCACCGGGTGGGGGCTGACCTCGACGAAGACGGTGTGCTCGGTGTCGAGCAGGGCGCGGACGGTCTCCTCGAAGCGGACGGTCCGGCGCAGGTTGCGGTACCAGTAGGCGGCGTCCGTGCGGGCGGTGTCGAGGAGTTCGCCGGTGACGGTGGAGTGGAAGGGCAGGCGCGGGGTGCGGGGGGTCACCGGGGCGAGCACGTCGAGGAGTTCCGCCTCGATGCGTTCGACCTGCGGCGAGTGGGAGGCGTAGTCCACGGCGATCCGGCGGGCGCGCAGGTCGCGGGCGGTGAACTCGGCCTGGAGGGCGTCCAGGGCCTCGGGGGTGCCGGCGAGGACCACCGAGCGCGGCCCGTTGACGGCGGCGACGGACACCGCGCCGTCGTACGGGGTCAGGTACTCCTCGGCCTCGGCGGCGGACACCTGGACGGACATCATGCCGCCCGCTCCGGCGAGGACGCGGCCGATGGCCCGCGAGCGCAGGGCGACGACGCGGGCGCCGTCCTCCAGGGAGAGGGCGCCGGACACGACGGCGGCGGCTATCTCGCCCTGGGAGTGGCCGATCACGGCGTCGGGGGTGACGCCGTGGGCCTGCCACAGCCGCGCGAGGGAGACCATCACGGCCCAGGTGGCGGGCTGGACGACGTCGACCCGGTCCAGGGAGGGGGCGCCGTCCGCCTGGCGGATCACGTCGGTGAGGGACCAGTCGGTGTACGCGGCCAGGGCGGCGGCGCACTCGTGGAAGCGTTCGGCGAAGACGGGTGAGTTGTCGAGGAGTTCGGCGCCCATGCCGGCCCACTGGGAGCCCTGGCCGGGGAAGACGAAGACGGTGCGCCCGTCGGTGTCGGCGGTGCCCTGGACGACCCGGGCGCTGGATTCGCCGGCGCCGAACGCGTGGAGGGCGTCGGCGAGTTCGGTGAGGTCGGAGCCGAGGGCGACGGCCCGGTGCTCCAGGACGGAGCGGGCGGTGATCAGGGTGTGGCCGACGTCGCTGGGGTGCGGCGCGGCGTCGGTGGTGACGTGCGCTGCGAGGTTGGCGGCCTGTTCGCGCAGGGCGGCGGGGGCGGCGGCGGACAGGATCCAGGGCAGGGTGCCGCCCCCGCCGCCCTGCGCGAACAGGCCGCCAACCT
>MUMD01000387.1 GCA_002155895.1 Streptomyces rochei | reverse complement strand
ACGTAACGAAGCACTACTAGGCGACGCGCGGGCGACGCGGGCCCGTCAGAAGCCGTGCGGCAGCCACGGCGCGACGTCCGACCCGAACGCCACCGACGCCTCCGCCAGCGCCCCCGGCCGCAGCTGCCGCACCCGCCCGGCCGCGCCCAGCGACGTGAGGCTCACGCCCCCGAGGTACGCCGCCCCCAACTCCCGTACCGACAGCGCCAGGTCGGCCGCGTCGGACGTACGCTCGCAGGACGCGCCCTTCGGGTCCCCGCTCAGCCGCCAACGCCCCGCGTTCCAGGGGCAGAAGGCGTCCTCGACCTCGAACACGACGTCCACCGGCGCCTGGTAGGTCCGCGCCGAGAGCGCCGCCCCCACGTCCACCGGCCGCACGTACAGCGCGTCCCGCAGCACGGGCCGGCACCGCCGCAGGTCCGACACCTGGTACTGCCACGCCTCGTCCACCGGCCGCCCCCGCACCGCCAGCGTCGACGTCAGGTCGACATCGAAGAGGAAGCGCCACAGCGCCGCCTCGGTCACCGGGTCCAGCCCGGCAAGGTCCTTGAGCACCACCGTGCCGTCGGGCCCCTCGTTCCCCCAGGTCGGCCGCACCCGGAACCGCGCGTACCCCGTGACCTCGCCGTCCCGGCGGGCGAGCACGCACTGCAGCGGCGAGGCCCCGTCCCGCTCGCTCTCCGGGTCCAGCAGCCCGAGCCGTTCCCAGCCGGGCCGGCGGGCCAGCATGCCCGGCCGGCCGGGCACCAGCCGCGCGTAGACCGCCTCGCACTCGTCGAGCACCTCACCGGGGACCGCGTACCGCAGCCGCACGTCGTCCGTGCCGTCCGGCACCGACAGACGCACCCGGGCCGTGTCGATCTCCGCGTTGATCTGGAAGGTCGCGGCGCCGTAGCCGAACCGGCCGTAGATCGCCGGCTCGGAGGCCGTCAGCACGGCCAGCGGCTCGCCCAGCGCGCGGACCTCGTCCAGTTGGCGCCGCATCAGCGACGTCAGCACGCCCCGGCGCCGGTGCGTGGCGGCCACGCCGACCATCGTGACGCCCGCCGCGGGCACCCGGGCTCCGCCGGGCACCGTCGTCAGGAAACTGAACGACCCCGCCGTACCGACGCACTCACCGCCCTCCCAGACCCCGAGCGAGCGGTCGGGCTCGGTCAGGGAGCGGTACAGCTCCAGTTCCTCGGCCGACTCCGGAACCCCGCCGAAGGCACGGACCAGCGTCGCGTACCACGTGTCCCACTCGCTCCGGCGCAGGGTCCGCAACTCGGTTCCCCGGGTGCCGCTGTCATCGCTCATGAGCCATGCGTATCAGGGACGCCGAGGACGGGCGAGGCAATTTCCGCCAGGTTGCGGCGCGCGGGCCGTTCGTGAAGTTCACTGTGAAGTCGGGCCTCGGACGGGGGACAAGCAGGGCCTCCCGTGCCAAGGGCCCGGTCCGATGGATAGGGTCCCGAACTAATGGCAGCAGGACGACAGCGGCGCGCGGAGGCCGAGACCTTCACGGCCCGGTGGAAGAAGCAGTGGCACCGGGCCCGCGTCGGCATGCGCAGATCCGCCGTCGACTACTTCCGCGGCGACGGCTCCGACTGGATCGCACTGGCCGGACTCCTGCTGACGATCCCCGTGATCGCGGCCACCACGATGATGAACAGCGTGTGGTGCGCGCCCGCCGCCCTGGTCCTGCCGATCGTCGCGGGCGGCCTGCTGCTGCGCCCGGCGAGCCTGCTCGGCCTGTACGCGGCGGCGGCCACGGCACTGATCGTGGAGTCCGTGCAACTGGGCCCGTACACCGAGGGCCCCTCCCGGGTCACCCCCGGCGTGGTCCTGGTCGTCGCGGCCTGCGGATTCTTCGGGCTGCTGGTCGCGCAGTTCCGCAGCCGGGTCGGCGTGCCCTGGCGGCGCGGCGGCACCATGCTCTTCGACCTGCGCGAACGCATCCGGGTGCAGAGCAAGCTGCCGGGGCTGCCGCAGGGCTGGCACCGCGAGATGGCGCTGCGCCCGGCCGGCGGCCAGTCCTTCTCGGGCGACTTCGTGGTCGCGGCCCGCACCAACGGCGGGCGGACGCTGGAAGTGGTCCTCACCGACGTCTCCGGCAAGGGCATGGACGCGGGCTCGCGCGCCCTGCTGCTCTCCGGCGCCTTCGGCGGACTGCTGGGCAGCCTGCCGCCGCACGCCTTCCTGCCGGCCGCCAACGGCTATCTGCTCCGCCAGGACTGGGACGAGGGCTTCGCCACCTCCATCCACCTCGTCCTCGACCTCGACTCCGGGGACTACGAGCTGTACTCCGCGGGACATCCGCCGGGCCTCCAGCTCAGCGCCGGCACCGGCCGCTGGGAGGAGAAGTCGGCCGAGGGCCCGCTGCTCGGCGTGTACGACGGGGCGCAGTTCGACCCGGTGAAGGGATCGCTGCGTCCCGGGGACGTGCTGATGCTGTTCACCGACGGCCTGGTGGAGACCTCCGACCGCGACATCGCCGAGGGCATCGACCGGCTGACCGGCGAGGCCGACCGCTATGTCGCGGGCGGCTTCCACGGAGCCGCCTGGCACCTGATCGAGGCGGTGGCCAAGGACGTCAACGACGACCGGGCCCTGCTGCTGATCTGCCGCGAGGGCCCGACGGCCCAGGCCGCGGCGGCCCGGTCCGATTCGGCTCGGACCGATACGGCGCGGACCGACACGGCGCGGACAGACGCGGCCCGGACCACGGCGACCGGCACCTCCACGACGACGCGGTGACACACTGAACCCCGTGTCTGCCACCACACCTTCGCCGTCGACGCCGCCCACCCCCTCCGCCCGGCTCTCCCTGACGGAGGTGGAGGCCGTCGCCCGCGCCGCCCACGCCGGGCAGACCGACAAGGCGGGCCGGCCCTACGCCGAGCACCTGCGGGCCGTCGCCGAGGGCGTGCGGCGGCGCGGCGGGGACGACGAGCAGATCGCGGCGGCCTGGCTGCACGACGCCGTGGAGGACGACGCGCTGTCCGAGGACTGGCTGCGCGAGGCCCCGCTGAGCCGCCGCACCAAGGACATCGTCCTGGCCCTGACCAAACGGCCCGGGGAGCCCCCGGAGGCGTACGCCGCGCGCATCCTCGCCACTCCCGGTGCGCCGCTGGTCAAGGAGGCGGACCTGGCGCACAACGCCGATCCGGCGCGGCTCGCGGTCCTCGACGGACCCACCCGCACCCGACTGACCGAGAAGTACGCACGGATGCGCGCACTCCTCGGTCAGGCCGACGGCAACGCCCGGACTGGCCGGACCGGCCAGTCCGTCCGGTCCGGGCGCACGGACCGGACGGACTAGGCGGAGACCTTCTCGGCGGCCTCGACGGGCGTGCGCGCCGCGCCCGCCCCGCCGCCCGCCGGCTGCTCCCGGTGCTCGCGGCCCCGGGCGGCCTCACCCGGGTCCCGCCGGAACGCCCAGTCCATCCTCGGCTCCACCACGTACTTCAGGACCCGCTGGAACGGCTTGGTGCACAGCACGGTGATCAGGGCGGCGCCCAGCACGGTGATCGCCACCTCGCCGAGCGGGGTGTCCCAGGCGGAGCCGTGGAACCAGCCCGAGAAGGTCCCCTGCTTCACCACGAAGCCGTGCAGCAGATAGCCGTAGATCGTGCCCGCGCCGAGCGCGGTGAACCACATGCGCCGGCCCGGCACCCAGGCGAAGAAGCACGCGGTCAGCACCAGCGAGCACCCGAAGAGCGCGAGCGTCACCACCGGCCCGGACCACCAGGGGGCTCCCGTGGCCTGGACGGCGGCGTTCCGGTAGAACCAGCCGGTCTCCATGCGGGGCACCGACCACCAGGCCACCGACACCGCCACCGCGAC
The DNA here is from genome assembly GCA_002155895.1 of Streptomyces rochei. Taxonomy (GTDB): domain Bacteria; phylum Actinomycetota; class Actinomycetes; order Streptomycetales; family Streptomycetaceae; genus Streptomyces; species Streptomyces rochei. The sequence goes on along the minus strand of MUMD01000387.1, from coordinate 25,738 downwards.
CACCGGCACGGACGCGATCCGCGCCGAGCGGCGCCGCACCAGCCGGAAGTGCTCGGGGCGCAGCAACAGGCCCAGCACGAAGCACGGCAGGAACTGCAGCACCCGCTGCATGTTCAGGTCGTTGCCGATGCTCGGCGTCACGGAGGCCAGCGCCGCGATCGCCAGGGCGATGGGCAGCGGCCAACGGACCGTCTGCCACAGGGGGGTGGTCAGCCGCCAGACGAACAGCGCGCACAGGAACCACAGGAGGTAGGTGGGGTCCAGCAGGCTGATCTCGTTGGAGGGGTCCTCGGCGAAGCGGCGGTGCAGCGCGTAGCCGACCTCGAAGACGAGGTAGGGGACGGCGACGCCGGTGATCAGGCGTTTGACCCGCTTGGGGCTCAGGTCGAAACTGCGGGAGAAATAGCCGGAGATGATGATGAACGCCGGCATGTGGAACGTGTACAGGGCCCGGTACAGGGCCTCCACGGTCCGGTTCCCGTCCAGGATCTGACCCCAGGCGTGGCCGACGCCGACCAGCACGATCGCCAGGTACTTGGCGTTGTCGAAGAACGCGTCGCGCTGTCGGCCCGGCCGGGCCTGCGGTGGGGGTGGGGACGGGGTCGTCTTCCGGTCGCCGTGCGGTCGCAGCGAGCTCGTCATGCAACCCCCCGCCGGAAAATCGGCGAGTCGTCACAGGACCTCGCTGCTCTGGTGGGGGACGGGGCAGCGTTGAACATCTGAGGCACCCTAGCGTTCTCCGCGGGATTCCGTAAAACCTCCGACGTCATTCCCGCATTCGGATCCCGAGTGCCTGGCGAGTACCCCGAATTTCACCCGATCCGGCCCGGACGACGGCATGACCTCCGCCACAGTACGGAATGCCACCGTGGCCGGGACGGGCGTCCTGGGTGCCCAACTTGTCGTGACACATCATGACTAAGCGGCGCATAAGACCGGAGGCTGACTTCCCTGGAATGTCCGCTTCAATGATCCCGAGGAGGGCTCCGGGTGATCCTGTGATCTCCCTGTGATGGGCCCGTCGGTGTGTGTGCCGCGACAATTCGAAATATCCGCGAACGCGTTGTGTGGGCATCGAAACGAAGCCGCCGGAATTCCCCGCAAGGGTGCACTGTCGAATAACAGTGCGGAGAGGGATCACGGGGTGGGACGACGCGTGCCGGACCCCTCGCGATCCCCCGGAACCGGCCGACGATGCGTCACCCGCCGCATGACCGGGCCCGGTTGGTGGCACGATGGTCCTGGCGGGGGTGTGCGCGGGCGCACCGCCGGGCCGGGAGAGCGGACCGACCGAGGGTGTGATCAGTTGTGGCCATTTCACTGTCAGTGGTGCTGCTGTTGGCGATCATCCTGGTGGTGCTGCTGCGAGGGGGCTCCATCAAGGCGGGCCCGGCGATCGTCGCGGTCCTCTTCGGCTTCTTCCTCGCCTCGACGGGCATGGCCGACGACATCCAGCGGTTCCTGGACTCCATAGCGGACACGATCAACTCGATCCAGTTCTGACCGCACCCCCGGCTCCGGCCGGCCGGGCAGGTGGACGTACCGGCAACGGGCACGGGCCCCCGGAAAGCGATCAGGGCCAGGTCGGAGGAATGATCCTCCGACCTGGCCCTGAGCCGTATGGAGCGGGCGACGGGAATCGAACCCGCGTAGCTAGTTTGGAAGACTAGGGCTCTACCATTGAGCTACGCCCGCACAGCGCGCGCCGCAGGTCGGTGACCGCGGCACTGCAGGCATCGTAGCGGGTCGCACCCCTTTCCCGCACACCCCTTCCGGTCCGCGCCGGACCCCCGCGGGCGCGTGTGCGGGCGCCCGGGAAACCGCGCGTGCCCGATGCCTGGCGGCATGTACCCTACGTCTCGCACCAGACGGGGTGTGGCGCAGCTTGGTAGCGCGTCCGCTTTGGGAGCGGAAGGCCGTGGGTTCAAATCCCGCCACCCCGACCACCGACCCGGTCACCGGGTGATCGCCTTTTGGGCGGTGTAGTCGCTGCCGTTACTATGCAAGCTGCACGCCCGTGTGTCTCAGAGTCTGAAGTCTCCGGGCGGCGAATCCGCCGGGCGCCCCGCTGGCCCCGGCAGAATCCAAGAAGTCAGCCACCAAGGAGACCGAACCGTGAAGAGCGCCGTGGAGACCCTGAACCCGACCCGGGTTCGGCTCACTGTCGAGGTGCCCTTCGAGGAGCTCAAGGACAGCCTCGACGCGGCGTACAAGAAGATCAACCAGCAGGTCACGGTGAAGGGCTTCCGCAAGGGCAAGATCCCGGCCCGGGTCATCGACCAGCGGTTCGGTCGTGGCGCCGTTCTGGAAGAGGCCGTCAACGACGCGCTCCCGAAGTTCTACACCGACGCGGTCAACGAGGCCGAGCTGAACCCGCTGGGCCAGCCCGAGGTCGACATCACCGAGCTGAAGGACGGCGAGACGCTGAACTTCACCGCCGAGGTCGACGTCCGCCCGACCGTCGAGATCCCGGACTACTCCGGCATCGAGGTCGAGGTCGACGCCGTCGAGGTCACCGACGAGGACGTGGAGAAGTCGGTCGAGCAGCTGCGCGAGCGCTTCGCCTCCACCTCCCCGGTCGAGCGCGCCGCCGAGGACGGCGACGTGGTCACCATCGACCTGCAGGCCAAGGTCGACGGCGAGGTCCTCGAGGACGGCGTCGCCGACGGCGTCTCCTACACCATCGGCTCCGGCGAGCTGCTGGACGGCATCGACGAAGCCGTGAAGGGCCTGGAGGCCGGTGGCGAGGCCACCTTCACCTCCGAGCTGAAGGGCGGCTCGGCGGCCGGCAAGGAGGCCGAGGTCACCGTCAAGGTCACCCAGGTCGCCAAGCGCGAGCTGCCCGAGCTGGACGACGACTTCGCGCAGCTCGCGTCGGAGTTCGACACGCTGGAGGAGCTGCGCGCCGACAGCCGCAAGCGCCTCGCCAACATGAAGCAGTACGACCAGGCCACGCAGGCCCAGGAGCGCGTCCTGGACAAGCTGCTCGAGCTGGTCGAGGTCCCCGTCCCCGAGAAGCTCCTCGAGGACGAGATCAACACCCGTAAGCACAACCTCGAGCACCACCAGCTCGGCCAGATGGGTCTGGACCTCGAGAAGTACCTCGAGATCCAGGGCAAGACCGCCGAGGAGTTCGAGACCGAGACCCGCGAGGCCGCGGTCAAGGGCATCAAGACCCAGTTCGTCCTCGACGAGCTGGTCAAGCAGGAGAAGCTCAACGTCAGCCAGGAAGAGCTGACCGAGCACCTCATGCGCCGTGCCGCCTCCTCCGGCATGTCCCCCGACCAGTTCGCCCAGGCCGTCGTCGAGCAGGGCCAGGTCCCGCTCCTCGTCGGCGAGGTCGCCCGCGGCAAGGCCCTGGCCGTCGTGGTCGAGAAGGCCACGGTCAAGGACACCAACGGCGAGATCGTCGACCTGGACGACGAGGAGGAGGAGACGGAGGCCGCCGAGGCCGCCGCCGAGTCCACCGAGTCCGGTGACGACAAGGCCGACGACAAGGCCGAGGAGAAGACCGAGGGCTGATCACCCTCGAGCCGTCCCCGACGGATGTGGAACGGGCCCCGGACGACAGTGCCGGGGCCCGTTCGTCGTACGGCCCGAAGGCGGAAACCCGCGGCCGCGCCCCCCGTGGAGCGCTACGCCCCCGGCGAACACCCGCGGAACCGGGATGGCGCCGCAGGCCCCCCGCGTTAGGGTCCATGAATACGAGGGCAGGGGAGTCCCCGAAAGCGGCTCCAGCCCCGCAGGGAAACGTGAGACGGCCCGGCGCCGTCGTAAGACGAGCAGGTGGATTACGTGACGAATCTGATGCCCTCCGCCGCCGGCGAGCCCTCCATCGGTGGTGGCCTCGGCGACCAGGTCTACAACCGGCTGCTCGGCGAGCGGATCATCTTCCTCGGCCAGCCGGTCGACGACGACATTGCCAACAAGATCACCGCACAGCTGCTGCTCCTTGCCTCCGACCCGGACAAGGACATCTTCCTGTACATCAACAGCCCCGGCGGTTCGATCACGGCGGGCATGGCGATCTACGACACCATGCAGTACATCAAGAACGACGTGGTGACGATCGCCATGGGCCTGGCGGCCTCGATGGGGCAGTTCCTGCTCAGCGCGGGCACCCCGGGCAAGCGCTTCGCGCTGCCGAACGCCGAGATCCTGATCCACCAGCCCTCCGCCGGCCTCGCCGGTTCGGCCTCGGACATCAAGATCCACGCCGAGCGGCTGCTGCACACCAAGAAGCGCATGGCCGAGCTCACGGCCCAGCACACCGGCCAGACGGTCGAGCAGATCACCCGCGACTCGGACCGCGACCGCTGGTTCGACGCCTTCGAGGCCAAGGAGTACGGCCTCATCGACGACGTCATCGCCACGGCCGCCGGCATGCCGGGCGGCGGCGGCACCGGAGCCTGAGCCCTCCCGCGGGCCCCAGCGGGCCCAGGAGCGCGCCCCAGCCCGCCCCCAGCCGACGCCTCAGCCCTTTTCCAGGAGACACAGTGAACGACTTCCCCGGCAGCGGCCTGTACGACCGCACGCGCGCCGAGTACACCGGCCCGTCCGCCGAGTCCCGCTACGTGATCCCGCGCTTCGTCGAGCGCACCTCGCAGGGCGTGCGCGAGTACGACCCGTACGCGAAGCTCTTCGAGGAGCGGGTGATCTTCCTCGGCGTCCAGATCGACGACGCCTCCGCCAACGACGTCATGGCGCAGCTCCTGTGCCTGGAGTCGATGGACCCCGACCGGGACATCTCGGTCTACATCAACAGCCCCGGCGGCTCCTTCACGGCGCTCACGGCGATCTACGACACGATGCAGTACGTGAAGCCGGACGTGCAGACGGTCTGCATGGGCCAGGCCGCCTCCGCCGCCGCCGTCCTGCTGGCCGCCGGTACGCCGGGCAAGCGCATGGCCCTGCCGAACGCGCGCGTGCTGATCCACCAGCCGTACAGCGAGACCGGCCGCGGTCAGGTCTCCGACCTGGAGATCGCCGCCAACGAGATCCTGCGGATGCGCTCGCAGCTGGAGGAGATGCTGGCCAAGCACTCCACCACGCCGGTCGACAAGATCCGCGAGGACATCGAGCGCGACAAGATCCTCACGGCCGAGGACGCCCTCGCGTACGGCCTGATCGACCAGATCATCACCACCCGGAAGATGGACAACTCCTCTCTCCGCTAGGCGGGAGGCTGTATCGTCTGCCGCTCCTTGGCACGGTTTGACGCGATTCACGTCAAAGCGAACCGTGCCAAGGGGGGCCCGGACGGGGGGCCCGGCAAGGTACCGTCGGACATAAGGCAGCACCAGGAGTCCACCGGTCGTTGACGTCACGTCGGCGGCCGGGCGTCTCCCAGGCGAAGGGGAAGCACACCGTGGCACGCATCGGTGACGGCGGCGATCTGCTCAAGTGCTCGTTCTGCGGGAAGAGCCAGAAGCAGGTCAAGAAGCTCATCGCAGGGCCCGGTGTGTACATCTGCGACGAGTGCATCGACCTCTGCAACGAGATCATCGAGGAAGAGCTGGCGGAGACCAGCGAGGTGCGCTGGGAGGAGCTCCCGAAGCCCCGCGAGATCTACGAGTTCCTCGAGGGCTACGTGGTCGGCCAGGAGGCCGCCAAGAAGGCCCTGTCCGTCGCGGTGTACAACCACTACAAGCGGGTCCAGGCCGGCGAGAACGGCGGCGCCCAAGGCCGCGACGACGCCATCGAGTTGGCGAAGTCCAACATCCTCCTGCTGGGCCCCACGGGCTCCGGCAAGACCCTTCTCGCCCAGACCCTCGCCCGCATGCTGAACGTGCCCTTCGCGATCGCCGACGCCACGGCGCTCACCGAGGCGGGGTACGTCGGCGAGGACGTCGAGAACATCCTGCTCAAGCTGATCCAGGCCGCGGACTACGACGTCAAGAAGGCCGAGACCGGGATCATCTACATCGACGAGATCGACAAGGTCGCGAGGAAGAGTGAAAACCCCTCCATCACGCGCGACGTGTCGGGCGAGGGCGTCCAGCAGGCCCTGCTGAAGATCCTCGAGGGCACCACGGCCTCGGTCCCGCCCCAGGGCGGACGCAAGCACCCGCACCAGGAGTTCATCCAGATCGACACGACGAACGTCCTGTTCATCGTGGGCGGTGCCTTCGCGGGCCTGGAGAAGATCATCGAGGGCCGGGCCGGCGCCAAGGGCATCGGCTTCGGCGCGCAGATCCGCTCCAAGCGGGAGATCGAGTCCAAGGACCAGTTCGAGCAGGTCATGCCGGAGGACCTGGTCAAGTTCGGCATGATCCCCGAGTTCATCGGCCGTCTCCCGGTCATCACCTCGGTCCACAACCTCGACCGCGAGGCGCTCCTCCAGATCCTGGTCGAGCCGCGCAACGCCCTCGTCAAGCAGTACGAGCGGCTCTTCGAACTCGACGGCGTGGAGCTGGACTTCGAGCGCGAGGCCCTGGAGGCCATCGCCGACCAGGCCATCCTCCGCCAGACCGGCGCGCGCGGCCTGCGCGCCATCATGGAGGAGGTCCTCCAGGGCGTGATGTACGAGGTCCCGTCCCGCAAGGACGTCGCCCGCGTCGTCATCACGGCCGACGTGGTCCTCTCCAACGTCAACCCGACGCTCATCCCGCGTGACTCGCGGGGACGGGGCTCGGGGGAGCAGAAGACGGCGTAGCGGCAGCTAGACATGCGGAAGGGCCCCGGTCACCTTGACCGGGGCCCTTCGCTGTTTGCGTTCTGCTCAATGTGCGCGCACGCAGGCCTGACTGGCTACCGTGCTGTTGACGCCGGCCTTGATGAGTTGGGTGACGCAGAGGGGGTTGGCGATCCATCCTCCAACAGGCATGTTGATGGCCTTGTTGGAACAAGCCGCAGAGACCTTCGGCCCTACGGTGTACCCATGCATGCCGACCCAGGTCTTGCAACCTGAGTAACCCGTGGCGGCGGAGGCAGGTGCCGCGGCGGCGATGGGGATGAGGACGGCGGCTGCGGTGACACCGGCGGCAGACAGCAGGCGAGTAACCTTCAGTGTTTTCATTCTGACTCCTTGTGCTTCATTGGCCAACGCCTGTAGGTGATCACGATGCGCTCGTGTGTGCGAGGGGTGGATGGATGTTGGCTCGAAGCGTGCGGAGGAAGACTGAAAGCGGGGCGAGTGACCAGCAGTTGGGCCCTCGGGCGAGGGCGCGATGAAGTCGGCTACTTCGGGACGGGGACCTCCTCGCGGAGCCTGGTCGCGACGTTCACGGTCGTGTCCTACTGGAGTCAACCCGGCGCTCATCCTCAAAGATTCATGCGGCTGCGGTTCGGGGAGGCGGGAGGCTACGCAGAGGCAGGGCAGTAGATGCACAGAAGGGCCCCGGTCGCCTTGACCGGGGCCCTTCGCTGTTTGCGTTCTGCTCAATGTGCGCGCACGCAGGCCTGACTGGCTACCGTGCTGTTGACGCCGGCCTTGATGAGTTGGGTGACGCAGAGGGGGTTGGCGATCCATCCTCCAACAGGCATGTTGATGGCCTTGTTGGAACAAGCCGCAGAGACCTTCGGTCCCACGAGGTACCCGTTCCAAGCTACATAGTTCTTGCAACCTGAGTAACCCGTGGCGGCGGAGGCAGGTGCCGCGGCGGCGATGGGGATGAGGACGGCGGCTGCGGTGACACCGGCGGCAGACAGCAGACGAGTAACCTTCAGTGTTTTCATTCTGACTCCTTGTGCTTCATTGGCCAACGCCTGTAGGTGATCACGATGCGCTCGTGTGTGCGAGGGGTGGATGGATGTTGGCTCGAAGCGTGCGGAGGAAGACTGAAAGCGGGGCGAGTGACCAGCAGTTGGGCCCTCGGGCGAGGGCGCGATGAAGTCGGCTACTTCGGGACGCGGATCTCCTTGCGGAGCTTGGTGGTGATGTCGACGGTTACGTCCTTGGTCACGCCCTTGGTGGCGTCACCCGGGGAGACCAGGGCGATCGTGCTGTAGTCGGCCCAGGCGCAGATCCAGTCGGTCTTTTCCTTCTTCGAGACCGGGTTGGTGCCCTCGACGCCCTGGCACTTCATGACCGCGCCGTCGAGGTCGACCGACTCGGGTTCACCCACGACCTTGCCGCCACCCCCTGTCTCGGAGGCAGAGGACGAGTTCTCCTCGGACTCCTTCTTGAACTCGGCGAAGAACTTGTCGAGCACCGCCTCCGGGTCCGAGATTTCCCCGTACGCTCCGATGTAGGTGATGCCCTTGGCGGTCGCCATTTCACTGGGGTCGGGGGCCGTGCTGGGGTCCGAGGGGTCGTACCCGGCCAAGTCCGCGGTGCTGTAGAACCCGGTCACGCTCGTGCCGTCCTTGACGCCGCTCTTCTCCAGATCCTCGACCGTTTCCTTGTCGGTCTCGGCGGTCTCGTCGCCGGCGCGCTTGTAGTCGGCAAGGACCGTCGCCGGCGTCGTCAGCTTGTGCGGACCGTCATCCTCGAGGCCGCCCGCGCCCCCGCCGCCTCCGCCGAACACGAAGTACGCCCCCACGCCGATCGCCGCCACGACGGCGACCGCGCCGATGATCAGGCCCGTCTTCTTCTTCCCGCCGCCCGGCGCCGGGGGCTGGGGCATGCCGTAGGGCTGCTGGCCGTAAGGCGGCTGCTGGCCGTAAGGCGGCTGCTGGCCGTACGGGGCCTGCTGGCCGTAGGGCGGAGTCTGCGGCGGGACACCGCCCTGCTGGGGCTGCTGCGGGTAGCCGTAGCCCGGCTGCGGGGGAGGCGTCTGCTGGGGGTAGCCGTAGCCGGGCTGGGGGGCCTGCGGCGGCTGCTGGCCGTACGGCCCCGGCTGGCCGTACGGTCCGGGCTGCTGGGGCTGCCCGCCGTACGGGCCCGGCTGGTTCTGACTCATTTCTGGGTTCCCCTCCAGATGCTTACGTGGTGCTGACATCCTGACGCAGACGTGGCGTGCGCAGGTCACCGGGGGGCCGCACCGTTACAAAGGAAAGGCGTTTCGGGACAGGGCCGTGACGCCCGTAAACTGACCCCCGTGACCGAGAACACTCAGCAGCCGCAGCCCGCGCCCACCACCGAACTGCCGACCCAGTACACGCCGGCCGAGGTAGAGGGGAAGCTGTACGAGCGCTGGGTAGAACGGGGCTACTTCGAGGCGGACGCGGACAGCGAGAAGCCTCCGTACACCGTCGTCATCCCGCCGCCGAACGTCACGGGCAGCCTGCACCTGGGGCACGCCTTCGAGCACACGCTCATCGACGCCCTGACCCGCCGCAAGCGGATGCAGGGGTACGAGACGCTGTGGCAGCCCGGCATGGACCACGCCGGCATCGCCACCCAGAACGTCGTCGAGCGGGAGCTGGCCAAGGAGGGCAAGTCCCGGCACGACCTCGGCCGGGAGGCGTTCGTCGAGCGCGTCTGGCAGTGGAAGGGCGAGTCCGGCGGGCAGATCAGCGGCCAGATGCGCCGGCTGGGAGACGGTGTCGCCTGGTCGCGTGAGCGCTTCACGATGGACGAGGGCCTGTCCCAGGCTGTCCAGACCATCTTCAAGCGCCTCTACGACGACGAGCTGATCTACCGCGCCGAGCGCATCATCAACTGGTGCCCCCGGTGCCTGACGGCCATCTCCGACATCGAGGTCGAGTACCAGGACGACGACGGCGAGCTGGTCTCCATGAAGTACGGGGACGGGGACGAGACCATCGTCGTCGCCACCACCCGTGCCGAGACGATGCTCGGTGACACGGCCGTCGCCGTCCACCCGGAGGACGAGCGGTACAAGCACCTGGTCGGCAAGCTCATCAAGCTGCCGCTGACCGACCGCTCCATCCCGGTCGTCGCCGACGAGCACGTCGACCCCGAGTTCGGCACCGGCGCCGTCAAGGTGACGCCCGCCCACGACCCGAACGACTTCGAGATCGGCCAGCGCCACGACCTGCCCGCCATCGCGGTCATGGACGAGCACGCCGTCATCACCGCCCACGGTCCCTTCCAGGGCCTGGACCGGCTGGAGGCCCGCTCCGCCATCGTCGCCGCGCTGCGCGCCGAGGGCCGGATCGTCGCCGAGAAGCGGCCCTACGTCCACAGCGTCGGCCACTGCTCGCGCTGCAAGACCACCATCGAGCCGCGCCTGTCCATGCAGTGGTGGGTCAAGGTCGGCCCGCTGGCGAAGGCGGCCGGTGACGCCGTCCGCGACGGCAAGGTCAAGATCCACCCGCAGGAGATGGAGAAGCGGTACTTCGACTGGGTCGACAACCTCCACGACTGGTGCATCTCGCGCCAGCTGTGGTGGGGTCACCGCATCCCGGTCTGGTACGGGCCGAACGGCGAGGTCGTCTGCGTCGGCCCCGACGAGGAGGCGCCGAGCGGCGAGGGCTGGTACCAGGACTCCGACGTCCTCGACACCTGGTTCTCGTCGGGCCTGTGGCCGTTCTCCACCCTCGGCTGGCCCGAGCGGACCGACTCGCTCGCGAAGTTCTATCCGAACTCCGTCCTGGTCACCGGCTACGACATCCTCTTCTTCTGGGTCGCCCGGATGATGATGTTCGGCCTCTACGCGATGGACGGCACCCCGCCCTTCCACACCATCGCCCTGCACGGCATGGTCCGTGACCAGAACGGCAAGAAGATGTCCAAGTCCTTCGGGAACGTGGTCAATCCGCTGGACTGGATGGACAAGTACGGCTCCGACGCGCTCCGCTTCACCCTGGCGCGCGGTGCCAACCCGGGCGTGGACGTCCCGATCGGCGAGGACTGGGTCCAGGGCTCCCGGAACTTCGCCAACAAGATCTGGAACGCGACGCGCTTCGCGCTGATGAACGGCGCGACGGTCGACGGTCCGCTGCCGGACGCGTCGAAGATGTCCTCGACCGACCGCTGGATCCTGTCGCGGCTGAACTCGGTGGTCGCCGAGGTCGACGCGTACTACGAGGACTACCAGTTCGCGAAGCTCTCCGACGCCCTGTTCCACTTCGCCTGGGACGAGGTCTTCGACTGGTACGTCGAGCTGTCCAAGACCACCTTCCAGGCGGGCGGCGAGGCGGCCGAGGTCTCCAAGCGCGTCCTCGGCGAGGTCCTGGACGTCACGCTGCGGCTGCTGCACCCGGTCGTCCCCTTCGTCACCGAGACGCTGTGGACGACGCTCACGGGTGGCGAGTCGGTCGTCATCGCCGCGTGGCCGTCCGACTCGGGCTTCCGGGACGCCGACGCCGAGCGGGAGATCGAGACCGTCCAGTCGGTGATCACCGAGGTCCGCCGGTTCCGCGCCGACCAGGGGCTCCAGCCCGGGCAGCGGGTGCCGGCCCGGCTGACCCTCGCGGGCAGCGCGCTCGCCGCGCACGAGGCGGCCGTCCGGCAGTTGCTGCGGCTCCAGCCGGAGGGTGACTCCTTCACGGCGACGGCGACGCTGCCGGTGGCGGGGGTCGAGGTCGCCCTCGACCTCTCCGGGGTCATCGACTTCGCCGCGGAGCGCAAGCGGCTGGCGAAGGACCTCGCCGCCGCGGAGAAGGAGAAGGCGCAGGCCAACGCCAAGCTCGGCAACGAGGCGTTCCTCGCCAAGGCGCCGGACCACGTCGTGGACAAGATCCGTGGCCGCCTCGCCAAGGCGGACGAGGACATCGCCCGCATCCAGGCGCAGCTGGAGAAGCTGCCGCAGGCGTAGCCCTCCGAGACGCGGTCGAAGACTCCCGGTGCTCTGGTGGGCACCGGGAGCCTTCGCGTCCCTCAGGGGGCGCGGGGACCGCGCGACCGGCCACGGCGTCGCCGCACACGCCACGGGGCCTCAGCCACCCCACTCCCCGCCCCGACCGTCGAGGACTCTCCGTAGACTGGTCCCCGTGAGCGACATCTCCAGCGAGAACGACCAGCCCGACCCCTCCGACGCCCTCGACTCCTTCGACGAGATCATCGACGCGGAGACCACCCGCGACCCCGACCTCGCCGTCATCGAGGCCGGCAGCCGCACCCTGCGCACCCAGGGCGGTCCGCCGCAGGCCGACATCCCCGGGCGCCCCGAGGACCCCGAGGTCGACAAGGCGCTGCGCGAGGTCGAGGCGGAGCTGGCCACCCGCTGGGGCGAGACCAAGCTGGAGCCGTCCGTCGCCCGCATCGCCGCGCTCATGGACGTGCTGGGGGAGCCCCAGCGCTCGTACCCGTCCATCCACATCACCGGGACCAACGGCAAGACCTCCACCGCCCGCATGATCGAGGCCCTGCTCGGCGCCTTCGAGCTGCGCACCGGGCGGTACACCTCGCCGCACGTGCAGTCGATCACCGAGCGGATCAGCCTGGACGGCGCCGCCATCTCCGCCGAGCGCTTCATCGAGACCTACCAGGACGTCAAGCCGTACGTCGAGATGGTCGACGCGCAGCAGGAGTACCGGCTGTCCTTCTTCGAGGTGCTGACCGGCATGGCGTACGCCGCCTTCGCCGACGCGCCCGTCGACGTGGCCGTCGTCGAGGTCGGGATGGGCGGCTCCTGGGACGCCACCAACGTCATCGACGGGGACGTCGCCGTCGTCACCCCCATCGACCTGGACCACACCGACCGGCTCGGCTCCACGCCCGGCGAGATCGCGACCGAGAAGGCCGGCATCGTCAAGCAGGACGCCACCGTGATCCTGGCCCAGCAGCCGGTGGACGCGGCGCAGGTGCTGCTGAAGAAGGCCGTGGACGTCAACGCCACCGTCGCGCGCGAGGGGCTGGAGTTCGGGGTCGTCGCCCGGCAGGTCGCCGTCGGCGGGCAGCTGGTGACCCTGCGCGGGCTGGGCGGCGAGTACGACGAGGTGTACCTGCCGCTGCACGGTGCCCACCAGGCGCACAACGCGGCCGTGGCGCTCGCCGCCGTCGAGGCGTTCTTCGGCGTCGGGGCGCAGCGCCCCGAGCCGCTGGACATCGACACCGTGCGCAAGGCCTTCGCCGCCGTCTCCTCGCCGGGGCGGATGGAGGTCGTGCGGCGCTCGCCGACCGTGGTGCTGGACGCCGCGCACAATCCGGCCGGCGCCCGGGTGACCGCCGAGGCGGTGGGGGAGGCGTTCCAGTTCAGCCGGCTCATCGGTGTGGTCGGCGCGAGCGGCGACAAGAACGTGCGGGGGCTGCTGGAGGCGTTCGAGCCGGTCTTCGCCGAGGTCGTCGTCACGCAGAACTCCAGCCACCGCGCGATGGACGCCGACGAGCTGGCGGCCGTCGCCGTGGAGGTGTTCGGCGAGGACCGCGTCCAGGTGGAGCCGCGGCTGCCGGACGCGCTGGAGGCCGCGATCACGCTGGCCGAGGAGGAGGGCGAGTTCGCGGGCGGCGGCGTGCTCGTCACCGGTTCCGTCATCACCGTGGGTGAGGCCCGGCTGCTGCTGGGGAAGGGCTGAGGATTTCCGTGCGTACGCTCTGTGCTTCGACCTTGATCGGCGAGTTCTTCGTCATCGGCTTCGCCGGGCTGGTCGCCATGAAGGACCCCGACCTGTCCATGGGGACGGTGTGGACGGTCAGCGGCATCGCGATGTTCCTGTGCGTCGCGCTGTGCGGCGCGGTGACCCGGCCGGGCGGCGTCGCCTTCGGCTGGGCCCTGCAGATCGCGCTGATCGCCTCCGGCTTCGTGGTGCCGACCATGTTCTTCCTGGGCGCGGTCTTCGCCGCGCTGTGGTGGGCCTCCGTGCACTACGGGCGGAAGATCGACGAGGCGAAGGCCAGGTTCGCCGCCCAGGCCGAGGGCGCCGCGCCCGACGCCGCCTGAGACCCGGTCACGTGCGCCGCCGGCCGTCGCCTGACGCTGCGTGACGGCCGGCGCGACACGCCCGGTAACCTCAGTCATCACTTCGTACCACCGCATACCTCATAGGAGCCCGTAGTGACCCAGCGCAGCCTCGTCCTCCTCAAGCCCGACGCCGTCCGTCGCGGCCTGACCGGCGAGATCATCAGCCGTATCGAGCGCAAGGCCGGCTGGCAGATCACCGCGCTGGAACTGCGCACGCTGGACACCGAGACGCTGGAGCAGCACTACGGCGAGCACAAGGGCAAGCCCTTCTACGAGCCGCTGGTCGAGTTCATGTCGTCCGGCCCGGTCGTCGCGATGGTCGTCGAGGGCGAGCGGGTCATCGAGGGCGTGCGCGCGCTGGCCGGCCCGACCGACCCGATCGCCGCCGCCCCCGGCTCCATCCGCGGGGACTACGGTGTCATCGTCCGGGAGAACCTGATCCACGCCTCCGACTCCGAGGAGTCCGCCGAGCGCGAGCTGAAGATCTTCTTCCCGGGCCTGGCCTGAGCCGGACCGGCTCCCGGCGACGGCCGCCGGACACGCCGGACGGCAACTTTTTTCTGACGCCGCGTCAGCCGAACGGCCCGCGGTGTACCGGGGCGGTCGCGCGAAAGCGACCGCCCTGTGGCATATGCACGCCTGTTCGGGGGAACGGATGCCCCCGTTGGACCGTCTCCACAAGCGAGGCGCCGCGCCATCTGCTGACAATGGCGAAGACCCTCGCGCAGTGTTCGCGAAAGCGCGTCTACGATGGAAGCCTCCACGCGTCACTGCACCCACTTCGCCAACCTGAAAAGCCCTCAAAAGCTCCTGGGAAGGCCAGTCGAATCCTGATGGGGAACTCAATGTCGTTCATCGGCCGTGACATGGCTGTCGACCTCGGGACCGCCAACACGCTGGTGTACGTCAGGGGTCGCGGGATCGTACTCAACGAGCCGTCCGTCGTCGCGATCAACACCAATACCGGTGGCATCCTCGCGGTCGGCGCCGAAGCGAAGAAGATGATCGGGCGCACCCCCGGCAACATCGTTGCCGTGCGCCCGCTGAAGGACGGCGTCATCGCCGACTTCGAGATCACCGAGCGGATGCTCCGCTACTTCATCCTGAAGATCCACAAGCGGCGGTATCTGGCTCGTCCGCGGGTCGTCGTCTGTGTGCCCTCGGGCATCACCGGCGTCGAGCGCCGCGCCGTCATCGAGGCGTCGTCCCAGGCCGGCGCCCGTCAGGTGCACATCATCGAGGAGCCCATGGCCGCGGCCATCGGCTCCGGCCTGCCGGTCCACGAGGCCACGGGCAACATGGTGGTGGACATCGGCGGCGGCACCACGGAGGTCGCGGTCATCTCGCTCGGCGGCATCGTCACCGCCCAGTCCATCCGCGTCGCGGGTGACGAGCTGGACAACGCCATCATCCAGCACGTGAAGAAGGAGTACAGCCTCCTCCTGGGTGAGCGCACGGCCGAGCAGATCAAGATCACGATCGGTTCGGCGTACGACCTCGACGCTGACGAGCACACCGAAATCCGCGGCCGGGACCTCGTCTCCGGGCTGCCCAAGACCGTCGTCATCTCCGCCGCCGAAGTGCGCAAGGCGATCGAGGAGCCGGTCAACGCGATCGTCGACGCCGTCAAGACGACCCTCGACAAGTGTCCGCCGGAGCTGTCCGGCGACATCATGGACCGGGGCATCGTCCTGACCGGCGGCGGCGCGCTGCTGCGCGGGCTGGACGAGCGGCTGCGCCGGGAGACCGGGATGCCGATCCACATCGCCGAGGACCCGCTCGACAGCGTGGCGCTCGGCTCCGGCAAGTGCGTCGAGGAGTTCGAGGCGCTCCAGCAGGTGCTGGACGCCCAGCCCCGCAGATGACGTAACACTTCGGTTCCGCCGTACGAGACGATCTCCTCTCGTGCGGCGGATCGTTGATATAGAGGCTTCGTACCGTGTGTTTCGCACCGCGCGTGCGGAATCTCCTGAATTCCTGAACACCGCCACGTAATTGTCGAATTCGACGAGGAAGGCACGGCCGCCGCACGTGAGGGACACGAAAGAGAGCCGGCTGCTCCTGGTGCTGCTGATCGCCATCGCGTTCGCGCTGATCACGGTGGACATCCGCGGCGGGGAGGACTCACCGGTCGACGGTGCCCGGCAGGCCGCGGCCGGTGTCTTCGGTCCGATCGAGAACGGGGTGTCGTCCGCGGTCGACCCGATCGGCAACGCGATCTCCGCCGTCCGCGAGTCCGGCGACCGCCACGACCGGCTCGCCGCACTGGAGACGGAGAACGCGGCCCTGAAGGCGAAGCTCGGCAGCGACGAGCGCGGCCGCAGCCGCCTGAAGCAGTTCGACAAGATGCTCGGGCTGGCCGGCGCCGGCCAGTACGGCATCAAGGGCGCCCAGGTCATCGCCATAGGAGCCGCGCAGGGCTTCTCCTGGACGATCACCATCGACGTCGGCGCCGACGACGGCATCGCGCGCGACATGACGGTCCTCAACGGCGACGGCCTCGTCGGCCGCGTCACCACCGTCGGGCCGAACACCGCCACGGTGCTCCTCGCCAACGACCCCGACTTCACCGTCGGTACCCGGATGGAGGGCAGCGACGAACTCGGCTTCGCCTCCGGCCAGGGCGGCCGCCCCCTGCGCGTCGAACTGCTCAACGGCAAGGCCCAGGTCGAGAAGGGCGACCGGCTGGTCACCTTCGGGTCCCAGGCCGACAAGCCGTTCGTGCCCGGCGTGCCCGTCGGCACCGTCTCCCGCGTCGACCCCTCCGGCGGCGACCTGACGCGCACCCTCGACGTCACGCCGTTCGTCAGCTTCTCCAAGCTCGACATCGTCGGCGTCGTCGTCCAGGCCCCGCAGAAGGACCCGCGCGACACGGTGCTCCCGGAGAAGAAGCAGCCGAAGCCCACGCCGACCGTCACGGTGACCGTGACCCCCGGGGCCGATCCCGACGGCCAGGCCCAGGACGGTCAGTCGCAGGACGGTCAGCCGCAGGACGGCGGGACCGGGCAGAACCAGCAGTCCGAGCAGAACGAGCAGTAGGAGCTTTCACCCCATGCGCGTCAACCGGATCCTGCTCTCCGCCTCCCTCGTCGTCGTCGCCCTCGTCATCCAGGTGACCGTCCTCGCCCGCCTCCACCTGCCCGGAGCCGTCCCCGACCTGCTGCTGCTCACCGTCCTCGGCCTCGCCCTGGTCTACGGGCACGTCGGCGGCGCCCTGGTCGGCTTCGGCGCCGGACTCCTCGCCGACCTCGCGCCGCCCGCGGACCACGCCGCCGGCCGCTACGCCCTGGTGCTCTGCGTCATCGGCTACCTCGCCGGCCTCGCCAAACCGGAGAACGGCCGGCTCAGGTCGGCCACCGGCCCGATGGCCGTCGTGGTCGTCGCCGCCCTCGGCACCACCCTGCTCTACGCCGGCGTCGGCGCCCTCGTCGGCGACACCGCCGCCCGCCACGTCGGGCTGCCCGGCCTGCTGTTCACGGCCGCCCTCTACGACCTGCTGCTCGCGCCCTTCGTCGTACCCGGCGTCATGGCGCTGGCCAGACGCGCCGAGAACGACCCGCTGGCCGAGGCCAACGCGGCCGGCCAGAAGCCCGACATCTCCTCCGGCTGGCTCTCCGGCGGCACCGGACTGCGCATCGGCAGCCAGCGCAACGGGCTGCGGGTGAAGGCGGCGCGGGCCCGGGTGGCCCGGGCCGGACGCATCAAGGGGGTCAAGCGGCTGTGACCACGCGGCAGCACACCAGGAGCACACACGTCCCGAGGGGGAAGCAGCCGCAGTGACGAACCCCCACCCGTCGCCCACCACCACCCTCCACGGAATGGGCTGCGCCCATGAGTAACATTCCGGAGACCGGCCGCAGCACACGCGTCCAGACCCGGCTGGTCGTCATCCAGGTCCTCGTCCTCTCGCTGCTCGCCACCCTCGGCGGCCGGCTCTGGTACCTCCAGATCCGCCAGGGCGACGAGTACGCCGCCGAGGCGTCCGGCAACCACGTCCAGCAGGTCGTCCAGCCCGCGCCCCGCGGTTCCATCCTGGACGCGCGCGGCGTGGCGCTCGCCGACAACGAGACCCGCCTGGTGGTCTCCGCCTCCCGCACCGACCTGCTGAAGATGAAGGACGACGGCAAGGCCGTCCTCACCAAGCTCGCCGGTGTCCTCGGCATGCGGCCCAAGGACGTCATGGACAAGGTCCGGCTCTGCGACGCCGAGACCCCCCAGCCCTGCTGGAACGGTTCGCCCTACCAGCCGATCCCCGTCACCGACGAGGCCACCCCCAAGCAGGCCCTCCAGATCCGCGAGCGCGCCGAGGACTTCCCCGGCATCACCGCCGAACCGATGGCCGTCCGCCGCTACGCCGCCCCCGGCAAGGCCAACACCGGCCAGGTCCTCGGCTACCTCTCCCCGGTCACCGACGAGGAGATCAAGAAGGCCGAGAACACCGACTCGCCGTTCCTGCGCTCCGACCAGGTCGGCCGCTCCGGCCTGGAGCGCCAGTACGACAAGGCGCTGCGCGGCAAGGCCGGCGTCACCCGCTACGAGGTCGACAACCTCGGCCGCGTCATCGGCGAGGCGGAGTCCGACCCCGGCGTGCCCGGCTCCAACCTCGTCACCAGCCTCGACGCCCGCGTCCAGCGGGTCGCCGAGTACGAGCTGAACGAGGCGATGAAGGCCGCCCGCAAGGAGATGGACCGCAACACCAACCGGCTCTACGAGGCCGACGCGGGCGCCGTCGTGGTGATGGAGGCCAAGACCGGCCGCGTCGTCGCCATGGCCTCCAACCCGACGTACGACCCCAACGCCTGGGTCGGCGGCATCTCCGCCAAGGACTACAAGAGGCTCACCGGCAAGGAGTCCAACTACCCGCTGCTCAACCGGGCGACCCAGGGCCAGGCCGCCCCCGGCTCGATCTTCAAGGTGGTCTCCACGTCCGCCGCGGTGGAGGCGGGCTACGACTTCGACGGCGGCTACGACTGCTCCAGCTCCTACTCCGTCGGCGGGCAGGTCTTCAAGAACTTCGAGTCCGCCAGCTACGGCTCGATCGACCTCGGCCGCGCCCTGGAGCTCTCCTGCGACACCGTCTACTACCGCCTGGCCCACCAGGAGTGGAAGAAGGACGGCGGCAACAACCCCAAGAACCCCAACGACTACTTCTACGAGGCCGCCCACGAGTTCGGCCTCGGCAAGGAGACCGGCATCGACCTCCCCAACGAGGTCGCCGGCCGCGTCCCCGACCGCGAGTGGAAGCAGAAGTACTGGGAGGCCAACAAGGACGCCTGGTGCAAGTCCGGCAAGAAGGACGGCTCCTACGTCGAACGGCTCGCCTACGAGGGCTGCCTCGAGGGCAACAAGATGCGCGCCGGTGACGCGATCAACTACTCCATCGGCCAGGGCGACACCCTCGTCACCCCCATCCAGATGGCCACCATCTACGCGGCCATCTCCAACGGCGGCACGCTCTACGACCCCTCCATCGGCAAGGCGATCGTCAGCCCCGACGGCAAGGACGTCCAGGCGATCACGCCCCAGCCGCACGGCAAGCTGCCCATAAGCAAGGCCACGCTGGCCAAGATGGACGACGCCCTCGCCGGCGTCGCCACCCGGGGCACCGCCGCCTGGCGGTTCGAGGGCTGGCCGCAGGACGAGATCCCGATGCACGCCAAGACCGGTACCGCCGAGGTCCACGGCAAGCAGACCACCTCGTGGTTCGCCACCTACACCGACGACTACGCGATCGTCATGACGATCTCCCAGGGCGGTACGGGCTCCGGCGCCTCGGGCCCCGCCGTCCGCAACATTTACGACGCGCTCTACGGCGTCTCGGACGACGGGAAGATCGACCGGAAGAAGGCGCTGCTGCCCGAGCCGCAGGCGAAGCTGCCGGCCATCAAGGCGGACGGGACCATCCCCGCGCCGAAGATCTCCAAGGACATCGTCAAGGACCTCCTGCCCGACGAGAAGGCGTCGCCGGAGGAGGAGTACGCCCCCATCGACGAACAGCAACAGGGCGCCACCACGCCGACGCAGAACGGCGACAACCGCGACACCCGCCGTCACCGGCGGCGCGGCGGCGGACGCCGGCGCGGCGCGGCGGGCGGCAGCGGAAGCCGGAGGGCACGCACATGACCGGCGCCAACAGCTTCCAGGTATCCGGGTACGGACCGGAGAAGGCCGGCTGGACCCGGGTGTTCGCCCGGGACGGCATGGCACGCCGGCTCGACTGGCCGATACTGCTGGCCTCCGTCGCGCTCTCCCTGATGGGCTCCCTGCTCGTCTACTCCGCGACCCGCAACCGCACCGAACTCAACCAGGGCGACCCGTACTACTTCCTCACCCGCCACCTGCTGAACACCGGCATCGGGCTCGCCCTGATGGTCGGCGTCGTCTGGCTCGGCCACCGCGCCCTGCGCACCGCTGTGCCGGTCCTCTACGGCGCCTCCGTGTTCCTGATCCTGCTGGTGCTCACGCCGCTCGGCTCGACCATCAACGGCGCCCACTCCTGGATCAAGCTGCCCGGCGGCTTCTCCCTGCAGCCCTCGGAGTTCGTGAAGATCACGATCATCCTCGGCATGGCGATGCTGCTCGCCGCCCGCGTCGACGCGGGGGACCGGCCCCACCCCGACCACAGGACCGTCCTCCAGGCCCTGGGTCTGGCCACCGTGCCGATGCTGATCGTGATGCTCATGCCCGACCTCGGGTCGGTCATGGTCATGGTCATCATCGTGCTCGGCGTGCTGCTCGCCTCCGGCGCCTCCAACCGCTGGGTCTTCGGACTGCTCGGCGCCGGAACCGCCGGCGCCCTCGCCGTCTGGCAGCTCGGCATCCTGGACGACTACCAGATCGCCCGCTTCGCCGCCTTCGCCAACCCGGCGCTCGACCCCGCGGGCGTCGGCTACAACACCAACCAGGCCCGCATCGCCATCGGCTCCGGCGGCCTGACCGGCTCCGGCCTCTTCGAGGGCTCGCAGACCACCGGCCGCTTCGTCCCGGAGCAGCAGACCGACTTCGTCTTCACCGTCGCCGGCGAGGAACTGGGCTTCCTCGGCGCGGGGCTCATCATCGCCCTGCTCGGCGTGGTCCTGTGGCGCGCCTGCAAGATCGCCCGCGAGACCACCGACCTCTACGGGACGGTCGTCGCCGCGGGGATCGTCGCCTGGTTCGCTTTCCAGACCTTCGAGAACATCGGCATGACCCTCGGCATCATGCCGGTCACCGGCCTGCCGCTGCCCTTCGTGTCGTACGGCGGCTCGTCGATGTTCGCCGTGTGGATGGCGGTGGGGCTGCTCCAGTCGATCACCGTACAAAGGCCCATGTCGGCGTAGGAGGGGCCCGCTGCCGGGAGGCGGAGAGGGCGCGCGGTAAGGGGGACCGTCCGGGCCGGGTTAGGCTGGATGGTCCCCCTTGTCAGCACACGAAGGTTCCGTGAGATGCCTGCCGAAGCCGCCGAGTCTGTGAAGTCTGTTTTTCCGCAGCTCGAAGCTCTGCTCCCGCATGTGCAGAAGCCGATCCAGTACGTCGGCGGAGAGCTCAACTCCACGGTCAAGGACTGGGAATCCTGTGACGTGCGCTGGGCCCTGATGTACCCGGACGCCTACGAGGTCGGTCTGCCCAACCAGGGCGTCATGATCCTCTACGAGGTGCTGAACGAGCAGGAGGGCGTCCTCGCCGAGCGCACCTACAGCGTCTGGCCGGACCTGGAGGCGCTGATGCGGGAGCACTCCGTCCCGCAGTTCACCGTCGACAGCCACCGCCCGGTGAAGGCGTTCGACGTCTTCGGCCTCTCCTTCTCAACGGAGCTGGGCTACACCAACATGCTGGCCGCCCTGGACCTCGCGGGCATCCCGCTGGAGGCCAAGGACCGCGGCATCGACGACCCGATCGTGCTGGCCGGCGGCCACGCCGCCTTCAACCCGGAGCCGATCGCCGACTTCATCGACTGCGCGGTCATCGGCGACGGCGAGCAGGCCGTCCTGGAGATCACCGCGATCATCCGCGCCTGGAAGGCCGAGGGCCGCCCCGGCGGACGCGAGGAGCTGCTGCTGCGCCTGGCGAAGACCGGCGGGGTCTACGTCCCCGGCTTCTACGACGTCGAGTACCTCCCCGACGGCCGTATCGCCCGCGTCGTACCCAACCGCTCCGGCGTCCCGTGGCGGGTCAGCAAGCACACCGTCATGGACCTCGACGAGTGGCCCTACCCCAAGCAGCCCCTCGTCCCGCTCGCCGAGACCGTCCACGAGCGCATGTCCGTGGAGATCTTCCGCGGCTGCACCCGCGGCTGCCGCTTCTGCCAGGCCGGCATGATCACCCGCCCGGTGCGCGAGCGTTCCATCACCGGCATCGGCGACATGGTCGACAAGGGCCTGAAGGCGACCGGCTTCGAGGAGGTCGGCCTCCTCTCCCTCTCCTCCGCGGACCACTCGGAGATCGCCGACGTCGCCAAGGGCCTCGCCGACCGGTACGAGGAGGACAAGATCGGTCTGTCCCTCCCCTCCACCCGCGTCGACGCCTTCAACATCGACCTGGCCAACGAGCTGACCCGCAACGGCCGCCGCTCCGGCCTCACCTTCGCCCCCGAGGGCGGCTCCGAGCGCATCCGCAAGGTCATCAACAAGATGGTCTCGGAGGACGACCTCATCCGGACCGTCGCCACGGCCTACGGCAACGGCTGGCGCCAGGTGAAGCTGTACTTCATGTGCGGTCTGCCCACCGAGACGGACGACGACGTCCTCCAGATCGCCGACATGGCCACCCGCGTGATCCAGAAGGGCCGCGAGGTCTCCGGCTCCGGCGACATCCGCTGCACCGTCTCCATCGGCGGCTTCGTGCCCAAGCCCCACACCCCCTTCCAGTGGGCGCCGCAGCTCTCCGCCGAGGAGACCGACGCCCGGCTGCAGAAGCTCCGCGACAAGATCCGCGGCGACAAGAAGTACGGCCGCTCCATCGGCTTCCGCTACCACGACGGCAAGCCCGGCATCGTCGAGGGCCTGCTCTCGCGCGGCGACCGCCGCACCGGCGCCGTCATCCGCGCCGTCTACGAGGACGGCGGCCGCTTCGACGGCTGGCGCGAGCACTTCTCCTACGACCGCTGGATGGCCTGCGCCGACAAGGCCCTCGCGCCCTACGGCGTCGACGTCGACTGGTACACCACCCGCGAGCGCGGCTACGAGGAGGTCCTGCCCTGGGACCACCTCGACTCGGGCCTCGACAAGGACTGGCTCTGGGAGGACTGGCAGGACGCCCTCGACGAGACCGAGGTCGAGGACTGCCGCTGGACGCCGTGCTTCGACTGCGGGGTGTGCCCCGCCATGGACACGGAGATCCAGATCGGCCCGACCGGCAAGAAGCTGCTGCCGCTGACCGTGGTCAAGTAGCCGTACCCGGCCTGACGCCGCGGGGATCCGAAAGGGCCCCCGCGGCGTCTTCGTGTACATGGTCGATCTGGAGAAGGCACCCCCCGCCAGGAGCCGGGAGGGGGAACCCGTGCCGCGGGCCGACGGGGAGGGATGTCTCGTCGTCGCGGTCCGGCTCCCGGTGCGGATCGTCGCCCTGGTGCTCGTCCTGCCGGTGCGGATGGCGTGGGACGCGCTGGTCGTCGCCGGGCGGTTCCTGCGGGACACGGTGCTGCGGCCGGTCGGGCGGGCGCTGGCGTGGCTGGGACGGGCCCTCTTCGTGTGGCCGCTGGTCGGGCTGTGGCGGTACGTCGTCGTGCCGGTGGCCAAGGGCGTCGGGTGGCTGGGGAACGTGCTGCTCGTGGTGCCGGCGGTGTGGGTGTACCGGTGGGTGCTGACGCCGGTCGGACGGGCGCTCGCCTGGTGCTGCGCGGGCGTGGGCGCGGTGCTCACGGCTCTCGGACGGGGACTGTACGCCGGTCTGGCCTGGCTGGGGAAGGTGCTGCTCGTGGTGCCGGCGGTGTGGGTGTACCGGTGGGTGCTGACGCCGGTCGGACGGGCGCTCGCCTGGTGCTGCGCGGGCGTGGGCGCGGTGCTCACGGCTCTCGGACGGGGACTGTACGCCGGTCTGGCCTGGCTGGCGCGGTATCTCGTCGTCGTGCCGGCCGGGTGGCTGTACGCCTGGGTGCTGACGCCGATCGGGCATCTGCTGGCCTGGTGCGGGCGGGGGCTGGCCCGGTGCGGCAGGGGAGTGCTCTGGTGCCTGGGCAAGGCCGTCACGGGGATCGGCGCGGTGCTGTACTGGACCCTCCGCATCCTGCTGGTGCTGCCCGCCCTCGCCGTGTGGCGGTGGGTGCTGGCACCGGTCGGCCGCGCGCTCGCCGTCGTCGGGCGGGAGCTCCTGGACGCGCTCGGGCACGCCTGGCGGATCGCGGGTCACCTCTCGCGTGCCGTCGGACGCGCCCTGGCCGTCCTGTTCCGCTGGACCGTCGCCGAACCGGCGCGGTGGGTGTACCGGAGCGTGCTGACGCCGGTGGGGCACGCCGTCCGCGACACCGTCCTGCGGCCGCTCGCCGATGCCGCGCGCGCCGCCGGGCGGGTCGGCCGGCAGGCCCTCCGCTCGGCCCGGCTGTCCGTCCGCCAGGCCCGTGCGGACCTGCGGCGTACCCTGTTCGGGGAGCCGGAGCGCCCGCCGTCGGTGGACCGGCGGGAACCATCCGGCGCGAAGGCACGTACTCTTGGTAGCAGTACGACCGCTCTCACGAAGGACTGAACGACACTGGGCAAGCGACAGCCCGAAGGCCCGCCGCCCGTACCCGCGGTGCAGCGCATCCGACTGCGTTACACCAAGCGCGGCCGCCTCCGGTTCACCAGCCACCGTGACTTCCAGCGCGCCTTCGAGCGTGCGCTGCGCCGCGCCGAGGTGCCCATGGCGTACTCGGCGGGGTTCACCCCGCACCCGAAGGTGTCGTACGCCAATGCCGCACCCACCGGCACGGGCAGTGAGGCGGAGTACCTGGAGATCGCCCTCACCGAGGCGCGTGACCCGGAGCGGCTGAGGCTGCTCCTCGACGAGTCCCTGCCCGCCGGGCTGGACATCGTCGACGCGGTCGAGGCCCGGACCTCCGGGCTCGCCGACCGGCTGACCGCCTCCGTGTGGGAGCTGCGGCTGGCCGGTGTGGAGCCCGCCGAGGCCGAGCGCGCCGTGGCGGCGTTCAACGCGGCCCCGGCCGTGGAGGTCCAGCGCAGGACGAAGAACGGCGTCCGCACCTTCGACGCCCGTTCCGCGGTCGCGCACCTCGAGAGCGTCACCACGCACGGTTCGCAGGCTGATAGGCCGACCGACCAGCCCTGTGCGATACTGCGGCTGGTTGTTCGGCACGTGACGCCTGCCGTACGACCCGACGACGTCCTGTCCGGTCTTCGCGCCGTGGCCGACCTGGCGCCGCCGGTCCCCGCAGCGGTGACCAGGCTGGCGCAGGGGCTGTTCGATGAAGAGACCGGTGCGGTGACCGACCCGCTCGCGCCCGACCGCGAGGCGAAAGCGCCCGAGCCGCAACCGGCCGCCGCTTCCGCCGCCGCGAAGGCGTCGGCGTAAGGAAGGTTCCGCGTAGGGACGGACGTCGTAGCGCGGCCCTTGAACTCGGGAGCCACCTGGGTCGGGCAGCGCACCGACCACAAGACTTTCGCCAGGCCGTGCACGACAAGGGGTACGGAACCGGCGAGACAAGACACGAGAGCTTCCGAGCGGCGCCCGCGCCCCGGACGGCGGCGACCGCGCGTCAGCGCGAGCCGCGGACGTCACCGGCGGTCGACCTGTCGACGCCGGACCAGGCGCGGCGCCCGGGAGCCTGACGGGAGAAACCCCCGCATGCTCGAACCGACCGAACCCACCGGGTCCGCGACCAACTCGACGGACACCGAGTCGAACACCCCCAGCGACACCCTGCCGCCGCGCCGTCGGCGCAGGGCCGCGTCCCGCCCGGCCGGCCCGCCGTCCGGCGCCTCCGAGGCGTCGGCGCGGACCGTCGCCGAGGTGACGCCCGCGACCGCCGCCGAGGAGGCGGAGGAGACGGCCGAGGACGAGGCCGCGGCCGAGGCGACCGGGACGCCCGAGGCGGCTCCCGAGCCCGCCCCCGCCGCCCGCCCGCGGCGCCGTGC
>MUMD01000386.1:3619-4250 GCA_002155895.1 Streptomyces rochei | reverse complement strand
GGGCGGGCGGGGTGATCGCGGGGCGCGCGGGCTCCTCGGCGGGCTCCCGTCGCGACTCCCGGGGCGGGCTCTGCGGGGCGGTGTCGGCGGCCGGCGCCTCGGGCCAGGACGGCGGCGCGGTGGCCGGTCCGGGCTCGGTCTCGGTCCAGTGCCGCAGCGCGCCTGCCTCGACGTCGATCTGCGCGCTCAGCGCGTCCAGGTCGTCGTCGGCGAAGCGGCGGGCGCGGTCCCGGGCCGCCCAGCGCAGGGACTCGGCCGACCGGGAGATGCGCTCGGTGCGCTCCCGCAGCTCGGGCAGGCGCTGGGCGAGTGCGGCGCGGTCGGGCTCGGACTCCAGCCGCCTCAGCTCGCCGTCCAGCTCGAAGCCGTGCGCGCTGAGCCGCTCGAACAGGGCCAGGGACTCCTTCAGGGACTCGTCCTCGGCCACGCCCGCGTGCAGCGCGTCCTGGGTGGCCCGCATCGACGTGCGCAGGGTGAGCCGCAGTTGGGCCAGCTCGGCCGCCGGACCGACCTGGACCAGGGACTTGGCCCGCAGGGTGTGGTCCTCGACCGTGCGACGGGCCTGGGTGATGCCGCGGTCCACCGTGCGCTTGGCGGCGCCGACGGCCTTGACCGTCGCGTAGACACCCAG
>MUMD01000386.1:0-3602 GCA_002155895.1 Streptomyces rochei | reverse complement strand
CGTCCGGCCGGCCGGACGACGGACCGGCAGACCACGGCGCTCTCCGCGCCGCTCTTCCACGGTAAACGCAGCGGGCAGGCCCAGGGTTCCGACAGAACCCCGAACCTGCCCGCACTCGTCCCTGAACCGGCCCCGGTCCACCCCGTAGGGGCTGCCCGCACCGGCCCCGGTCCACCCGTAGGGGCTGCCCGCGCCGGCCCCGGGCAGCCCGTACGGGCTGACCGGTCCTCCCGGCCGCTACGCCGGAACGATGTTCACCAGCTTCGGCGCCCGCACGATCACCTTGCGGATGCCGGCGCCGCCCAGCGCGGCCACGACCTTCTCGTCGGCCAGCGCCGTCTTCTCCAGGTCCTCCTCGGAGATGGACGGGGCGACCTCCAGCCGCGCCTTGACCTTGCCCCTGATCTGCACGACGCAGGTGACGGTCTCGTCGACCACGTACGCCGGGTCGGCCACCGGGAAGTCCTGGTGGACGACCGAGTCGGTGTGGCCCAGCTTGCGCCACAGCTCCTCGGCGACGTGCGGGGCCAGCGGCGCGACCATCAGCACCAGGCGTTCGGCGACGGTGCGCGGAACGGGACCGCCGACCTTCGTCAGGTGGTTGTTCAGCTCGGTGACCTTGGCGATCGCGGTGTTGAACCGCATGGCCTCCAGGTCCTGCCGCACCCCGTCGACGGCCTTGTGCAGGGCGCGCAGGGTGCCCTCGTCGGGCTCCGCGTCCACCACCGTCACGTCACCGGTGGCCTCGTCCACGATGTTGCGCCACAGCCGCTGCAGCAGCCGGAACTGGCCGACCACCGCGCGGGTGTCCCACGGCCGGGAGACGTCCAGCGGGCCCATGGCCATCTCGTACAGGCGCAGGGTGTCGGCCCCGTACTCGGCGCAGATCTCGTCCGGGGTGACCGCGTTCTTCAGGGACTTGCCCATCTTGCCCAGCAGCCGGGAGACCTTCTCGCCCTGGTAGTAGTAGGCGCCGTCGCGCTCCTCGACCTCCGCGGCGGGCACCGCGATGCCGCGCGCGTCGCGGTAGACGTACGCCTGGATCATGCCCTGGTTGAACAGCTTGTGGAACGGCTCGGCCGAGGAGACGTGCCCCAGGTCGAACAGGACCTTGGACCAGAAGCGGGCGTACAGCAGGTGCAGCACGGCGTGCTCGGCGCCGCCGACGTACAGGTCGACGCCGCCGTGCGGCTGACCCTCGCGCGGGCCCATCCAGTACTGCTCGATCTCGGGGTCGACCAGCTGCTCGCTGTTGTGCGGGTCCAGGTAGCGCAGCTCGTACCAGCAGGAACCGGCCCAGTTGGGCATGGTGTTGGTCTCGCGCCGGTACTTCTTCGGCCCGTCGCCCAGGTCCAGGGTGACGTTGACCCAGTCCTCGTTGCGCGACAGCGGCGTCTCGGGCCGGGTGTCCGCGTCGTCGGGGTCGAAGGTGCGCGGGGAGTAGTCCTCGACCTCGGGCAGCTCCAGCGGCAGCATCGACTCGGGCAGGGCGTGGGCGATGCCGTCCTCGTCGTAGACGATCGGGAAGGGCTCGCCCCAGTAGCGCTGGCGGCTGAACAGCCAGTCGCGCAGCCGGAAGTTGACGGTGCCCCGGCCGGAGCCGGTGCGCTCCAGCCACTCGGTGATGCGCGCCTTGGCCTCCACCACGGGCAGGCCGTCCAGGGAGACGTCCGCACCGGAGGAGTTCACGATCTTCGCGTCGTACGAGGCGAACGCCTCGTCCCACGTCGAGGTGTCCGTCCCGCGGCCGTCGGTCGGCTCGACCACGCAGCGGATCGGCAGCTCGAAGGCGCGCGCGAACTCGAAGTCACGGGTGTCGTGCGCCGGCACGGCCATGATCGCGCCGGTGCCGTACCCCATCAGGACGTAGTCGGCGATGAAGACGGGGACCCGCTCGCCGTTGACCGGGTTGGTGGCGTAGGCGCCGATGAAGACACCGGTCTTGTCCTTGGCCTCGGCCTGCCGCTCGACGTCGGACTTGGACGCGGCCTGCGCGCGGTAGGCGGCGACGGCTTCGGTCGGGGTCGCGTGGCCGCCGGTCCACGCGTCGTGCGTGCCCTCGGGCCAGGCGGCCGGGGTGAACTTCTCGACCAGCGGGTGCTCGGGCGCCAGCACCATGTAGGTGGCGCCGAACAGGGTGTCGGGGCGGGTGGTGAAGACGGTGACGTGCTCGCCGTCGATCGGGAAGTCGACGCGGGCGCCCTCGGAGCGGCCGATCCAGTTGCGCTGCTGCAGCTTGATGGCCTCGGGCCAGTCCAGCTGGTCCAGGTCCTCCAGCAGCCGGTCGGCGTAGGCCGTGATCCGCATGTTCCACTGGCGCAGCTTCGACTTGAAGACGGGGAAGTTGCCGCGCTCGGAGCGGCCGTCGGCGGTGACCTCCTCGTTGGCCAGCACGGTGCCCAGGCCGGGGCACCAGTTGACGGGCGCGTCGGAGGCGTAGGCCAGGCGGTACTCGCCCAGGACGTCGGCGCGCTCGCCCTCGGTCAGCTCGCCCCAGGCGCGGCCGCCGGGGACGGCGCGCTCACCGGACTCGAACTGGGCGACCAGATCGGCGATCGGGCGGGCCTTCTTCGCCTCGTCGTCGTACCAGGAGTTGAAGATCTGCAGGAAGATCCACTGGGTCCACTTGTAGTACTCCGGGTCGATCGTGGCGAACGACCGGCGCTTGTCGTGGCCCAGGCCCAGCCGGCGCAGCTGGCCCTGCATGTTCTTCATGTTGGCCTCGGTCGACACCCGCGGGTGCGTGCCGGTCTGGACGGCGTACTGCTCGGCGGGCAGGCCGAAGGCGTCGAAGCCCAGGGTGTGCAGGACGTTGTGGCCGGTCATCCGCTGGAAGCGGGCGAAGACGTCGGTGGCGATGTACCCCAGGGGGTGGCCGACGTGCAGACCCGCGCCCGAGGGGTACGGGAACATGTCCATGATGAACTTCTTGGGCCTGGCGGCCAGCTCCGGGTCGCCCGCCAGGTCACCCTTGGGGTTCGGTGCGTCGTACGTCCCCTCGGCGTCCCAGAAGTCCTGCCAGCGTGCCTCGATCTCGGCGGCCATCGCGGCCGTGTAGCGGTGCGGCGCGGCGTCCGCCGCCATGGGGGCGGTCGCCGCGGGGTTCGTCTCGCTCATGATCCTCAAAGCTCCATCGATCGTCTCTGCCAGCGGCCGCGACATTCATGACCAGCGGCTGCGATTGCCGGGAAATGAAAAATCCCCTCGCACAGGAGGGGACGCCGCGCCGATTCCGACCGCCGGAACGGACCGGGGTCGGGACTGATCAGCGCGGCTCGCTAAGCAGAAGGCGTACGGCACGCATGGCGTCAGGGTACCGCAGTCGCCGAGGAGGCTGCGAGGGGCTTCCGGCCGGGGCCCCTCGGGTCCTCCACGGCCCCGGCGCGGCGCCACGACCTGAACCAAGGTCAAAGGTTACTTCGCGTAACGACCAGTAAAGGGACAAGACCACGAGTGCATTGTCGTTTGATAACAACGCAATAACTCAAACCTCGTACTCGCGGGTATGGCGCCACTTAGAGTGCGGCAGCGGGACCGCTTTACCGAACCGCTCGGAGTCGCCCCCATGAACCCTCCCCTGATCCCCCCGGGTCGTCCCGGCT
>MUMD01000385.1 GCA_002155895.1 Streptomyces rochei | reverse complement strand
GGGGGTGGGTGCGCAGCCCGGCGCTGCGGGGTGCCGCCGCGCCGGGCTGCGCACCCGCCCGTGCCGCCCCAGCGGCACGACTGCCCGCAGCTGTGGGCGCAGCGGGCGTCAGGCTCGGATGATGGCCAGGGCCTCGTCGCGGATCTTGGTCATCGTCGCCTCGTCGCGGGCCTCCGCGTTCAGGCGGAGCAGCGGTTCCGTGTTGGAGGGGCGGACGTTGAACCACCAGTCGGCCGAGGACACGGTGAGGCCGTCGAGGTCGTCGAGGGTGACGTCGTCGCGCCCCTCGTAGGCGGCCCTGATCGCGGCGATGCGGTCGGCCTGGTCGGCGACGGTGGAGTTGATCTCGCCGGAGCCCGCGTAGCGGTCGTACTGGGCGACCAGGGCGGACAGGGTGCCCGGCTGGCCGCCGAGGGCGGCGAGGACGTGGAGGGCGGCCAGCATGCCCGTGTCGGCGTTCCAGAAGTCGCGGAAGTAGTAGTGCGCGGAGTGCTCGCCGCCGAAGATGGCGCCGGTCCTGGCCATCTCGGCCTTGATGAAGGAGTGGCCGACGCGGGTGCGGGCGGGGGTGCCGCCGTTCTCCCGGACGACCTCCGGGACGGACCGGGAGGTGATCAGGTTGTGGATGACGGTGCCGGTGCCGCCGTTGCGGGCCAGTTCGCGGGCGGCCACCAGGGCGGTGACGGCGGACGGGGAGACCGGGTCGCCGTTCTGGTCGACGACGAAGCAGCGGTCGGCGTCGCCGTCGAAGGCGAGGCCGAGGTCGGCGCCCTCCTCGCGGACGCGCTTCTGGAGGTCGACGAGGTTGGCGGGGTCGAGCGGGTTGGCCTCGTGGTTGGGGAAGGTGCCGTCCAGTTCGAAGTACATCGGCACGAGGTCGAGGGGCAGGCCCGCGAAGACCGAGGGGACGGTGTGGCCGCCCATGCCGTTGCCCGCGTCGACGACCACCTTGAGGGGACGGACGGCGGTGAGGTCGACGAGGGAGCGCAGGTGGGCGGCGTAGTCGGCGAGGGTGTCGCGGCGGGTG
Organism: Streptomyces rochei; assembly: GCA_002155895.1. Lineage (GTDB taxonomy): Bacteria > Actinomycetota > Actinomycetes > Streptomycetales > Streptomycetaceae > Streptomyces > Streptomyces rochei. The sequence goes on along the minus strand of MUMD01000385.1, from coordinate 5,069 downwards.
ACCGTGCCGGGGCGGGCGGCGGGCTCGGGTGCGCCGGTCTCGCTCCAGCGCTCCACGAGCGCGCGGATCTCGGCGAGGCCGGTGTCCTGGCCGACGGGGGCGGCGCCGGCGCGGCAGAGCTTGATGCCGTTGTACCGCGCCGGGTTGTGCGAGGCCGTGAACATGGCGCCCGGCAGGTCCAGCGCACCGGACGCGTAGTAGAGCTGGTCGGTGGAGCACAGGCCGATCTCGGTGACGTCGGCGCCGCGGGCCGCCGCCCCGCGCGCGAAGGCGCCGGACAGGCCGGGCGAGGAGGGCCGCATGTCGTGGCCGACCACGACGGCGCTCGCGCCGGTCAGCTCGACGAAGGCCGCGCCGAACAGCTCGGCCAGCGACTCGTCCCACTGGTCCGGGACCACACCGCGTACGTCGTACGCCTTCACGATCTGCGACAGATCAGCAGCCACGGCCAACCTTCCTGAAAGTCCTGTCGGAGCCCACAAACTACCCGCAACCGCCGACCGGCCGTCGGGCGGTTCCCGAAGGTCAGGGCAGCATCCAGCCCAGGACCGGGGTGGACTGGCCGACCACGATCAGGCACATGACGAGGAGCAGGCCGAGGCTCCAGGGCAGCACCTTGCGCAACAGGTCTCCCTCGCGGCCCGCGAGGCCGACGGCCGCGCAGGCGATGGTGAGGTTCTGCGGGGAGATCATCTTGCCGAGCACGCCGCCCGAGCTGTTCGCGGCGGCCAGCAGTTCGGGCGACAGGCCGGACTCCCGGGCGGCGGTCACCTGGAGGGCGCCGAAGAGCGCGTTGGCGGACGTGTCGGAGCCGGAGACGGCGACGCCGAACCAGCCCAGCACCGGCGAGAGGAAGGCGAGCCCGGCACCGGCCGCCGCGACGAAGTGGCCGATGGTGGCGGCCTGCCCGGACAGGTTCATGACGTAGGCGAGGGCGAGCACGGACGTCACGGTGAGGGTCGCGAACCGGAGTTCGTGCACGGTCGCCAGCCACTCCTTCACCGCCACGCGCGCGTGGACGCCGAGGACGACGGCCGTGGCCACCCCGGCGAACAGCACGAGCGTGCCGCCGGTGGAGACGACGGGCAGGGAGAAGACGTTGCCGCCGGCGGGGTTCCCCTCCGGGTCGACGACGTCCAGGAACGGCCAGTCGTACGTCTGGGTCGCCTTGGCCAGCCAGTCCTTGACCGCCGGGATCTGGGCGACGGAGAAGACGGCGACGATCAGGGCGTAGGGCGCGTAGGCCCGGACCACCTCCCGGCCGGAGTCCTCCTCGTCCAGTTCCTCGCTGCGTACGCCGGTCAGGACCGCCGCGCGCACGGGCTCCGCGGCGGGACGGCGGGAGTGCGGCACGGCGACCAGGGCACCCGCGCCCAGGAGCGCGGCGCCGATGTCGGCGAGCTGGGCGGAGACGTAGTTGGCGGCGGCGAACTGGGCGACGGCGAAGGCGACACCGCAGGCCAGCGCGGGCACCCAGGTCTCGCGCAGCCCGCGTCGCCCGTCCACCAGGGCGACCAGCAGCAGCGGCACGACGAGGGCCAGCAGGGGTGTCTGGCGGCCCACCACGGAGGCGACGTCGTCCAGCGGCAGCCCGGTCACCTGGGCCAGTGTCACCACGGGCGTGCCCATCGCGCCGAAGGCGACCGGCGCGGTGTTGGCGACCAGGGAGACGACGGCGGCGCGCACGGGGTCGAAGCCGAGCGCGACCAGCATGACCGAGCAGATGGCGACCGGTGCCCCGAAGCCGGCGAGGGCCTCCAGCAGCGCGCCGAAGCAGAAGGCGACGACCAGGGCCTGGATGCGCGGGTCGTCGGAGAGCCGTCCGAAGGAACGGCGGAGGATGTCGAAGTGCCGGGTGCGGACGGTCATGCGGTACACCCACAGGGCGTTCACGACGATCCACAGGATGGGGAAGAGTCCGAACACGGCGCCCTGGGCGGCGCTGGAGGCCGTCTGGTCCAGGGGCATGCCGTACGCGAGCCAGGCGACCAGTACGGCCGCCAGGAGGCCGGTGAGACCCGCCAGGTGCGCCTTCATGCGGACGCCGCCCAGCAGGACGAGGACGATCACCAGGGGCAGGGCCGCCACCAGCGCGGACAGGCCGAGCGATCCGGCGACGGGTTCCAGTTCCTGGACGTACACGGGCGCCTCCCCGGATTCCGCCATGCGAAAGCGGTTTCTCGCGACACCCGGAATGGTCGTGTCCGCGACAAGGTGACGTCAATGGGTGTGCGGTAAACGGATCTGCAGCAACGGTTCCGCGCGGAAGGGGCGGCGGTGGCGTCAGTTGTCGGGCGAGCGCAGTACGCGCAGGTGGCCGCGACGCGCGACCTCCATCGGATCGGCCGAGCGCGCACCGCCGCCGGCCTCCGCCGCCCGCTCCTGGGGACGGGCCGCCTCGCGGACCGCGTTGGCGAGCGCCTCCAGATCGTCACCGCTGGGGCGGGCCGGGGCCGAACCGTCGAGCAGGCGGACGACCTCCCAGCCGCGCGGGGCGGTGAGGCGCTCGGAGTGCTCGGCGCACAGGTCGTAGCAGTGGGGTTCGGCGTAGGTGGCGAGGGGGCCGAGGACCGCGGTCGAGTCGGCGTAGACGTACGTCAGCGTCGCGACGGCGGGACGGCCGCAGGCGGTGCGCGAACAGCGACGTACAGGGCTCACGATGTTGGACGGTACCGCACTCTTGAGCGGGCCGCGACGACTCTCCACCAGGTCACACCACCGTGTCGTGGTGTGAAACGGCACACACGGCGGTGCGAGCGCCCCTCCCTGACCTGCGCGGACGCCCCTGTGCGGCAGGCCGGACGAGCCCGTGAGCGGTCATAAAACGATACGAACAATGACATGTGACCCGAGTTCGGCGGTCACAGAGAGATACCGAATCGTGCCCGTGATTGGCTGGAAGGGACATCAGTTGGCATGCGCGCGCACGGTCCGTCGGCGTACACGCGCACGGCCCGGCGATGGGGCGCGGGGCGGCCCGGCGGTGGGGCGCGGGGCGGCCCGGTGTGCGTGTGCGGTCCGGCGCGCCGGACCGGCGGGGACTACCCTTCACCAGTGATGGACAACCCCGTGACGCCCCGTGATGCAGGCCGCCCAGGGCCCCGCCGTCGTGATCGCCACGGCCGGGGCATGCGCGGCCCGATCGCGCCACCGCAGGTACCGCTCGCCGCGAGCCGCGGCGAGGTGTTCGCGGACCTGGTGCAGGACTCCGTGGAACGCCTGGAGCGGCGGTGGCCGCAGCTCGCCGACATCGACTTCCTCGTCTTGGAGGTGCCGCGGCTGGACGGCGGCGGGGACGCGTGGAGCGACGAAGCCGTGCCGCTCGGCGGGACGGTGCCCTCGCGGGACGGGCGGCGGGGGCGCGTGGTCGTGTACCGGCGGCCGGTCGAGATCCGGACCAAGGGGCGGGACGAACGGGCGGCGCTCGTGCACGAGGTCGTCGTGGAGCAGGTGGCGGAGTTGCTCGGGTTGACGCCGGAGACGGTGGATCCGCGGTACGGGGAGGACTGAACGGGCCCCGCGGGCTGCGCGGGGCCCCGTACGACTGCCGGCGGTTACGCGGGCGGCTGCTGCAGCACCGACAGGTTCTGCTCGGCCTTCGGCACGGACACCGTGCCCCGGTCGTCGGGGAGGGGCTGGACGGTGAAGGAGGCCACGTCCTCGTCCTCGCCGGTCAGGGTGCGAGCGGCGTACACGGGGCCGCCCGAGACCGTCTCGACCGTCAGCGCGTAGGTGCCCTTGAGGCCGGCCGGGACCGGCACCTCGACGTTCTGGGTGGTACCGCCCTCGATCGTGAACGTCTTGGTCGCGGTCGTCCCGCCCTCGGTACCCGCCGACGCCGTGACCTCGACCTTCGCGGTCCGGTCCGGCGCGGTGACGGACAGGGTCGTGCCCTTGGCCCGGTTCTCCGCGGCCGTCGCCCGGGCTCCGACCGGGTCGGAGGCCGGGATGAACGCCGACTCCTGCTCGCCGCCCTCGCCCCGCACGACCCGGACCGCCGCCACGACCGGCACGGAACCGCTCGTCGGCGTCAGCACCAGCGAACCGGCCTCGCCGCGCGTGACCTCGCCCAGGTCGACGCCGGTCGTCATGCCCGCCTTGACGTGCACGGTCTCGTGGCCCGCCGGCGTGATCGCCCCGGACGGCGAGGCGAGCCGCACCTTCAGGTCGGCGTCGCTGCCACCGGGCGTGAACAGCATCAGGCGTACGGCGGTGGCGTCGGCGGGGATGCCCGGCACCACCAGCTCACCGGCCGGGTCCGCGGCGGCGGTCAGCCAGTCGCCGCCGGTCTTGTCGTCCAGGGCCTGCACCGCCGCCCCGAGCCGGCCGCTGCGCACGTTGACGTGCACGGTGACGTCGGTCTGCTCCACGTCGGTGAGCGTGGACAGCAGGAGGGACTCGCCGCCGCCCGGCGGGACCGTGACGCCCTCCCCCACCGTGGACTTGAGGACGCCGTCCTTGCCGTACAGCTCGATGTCGACGACGGCGGCGGAGTCGTCCGGGTTCGTCAGGTGCACGTAGTCGGTGCGGCCGCTCGCCGTGCTGGCACCCGGGAACCAGAACTCGGTGTCCGGAGCCGTGCAGTTGAGGCCCAGCAGTCCCCGGCCCGTGCCGGCGGCGACCTCGGTGGTCTGCTGCACGGTCCAGCCGGGGGCGTGGCTTCCCTCCGCGGTGCCGGTCAGCGCGGGTGCGCCGGCGCCCGAAGCCGTCCCGGTGACCGGCGTGCCGGGCGCCCCGGGCCGCAGGACGGGCTTGCTGTCCTTGGCGTCTTCGCCGTCCTTGCTCTCTTTACCGTCCTTGGCGTCTTCGCCGTCCTTCCCGCTCCCGGCGTCCTCGCCGCCCTTGCCGGCCTCCGCTCCCGCCCCGTCGGCCGCCGCCGTGAGCGTCGCCGTCCCCTTCTCCTCGGCGCCCTCGGTGACGGGCGTGAAGGAGGTGTACGTCGTCTCGGCGAGGTCGGAGGCGCTGGGTGCCGGGCACAGCAGGCTGGTGCGCTCCACGGGCAGCCTGGCGGCCGGTTCGGCGGTCTCCGCGCCGGTGTCCCCCGGCGCGGAGACCGCCGCGAACCCGGT
>MUMD01000384.1 GCA_002155895.1 Streptomyces rochei | reverse complement strand
GGAGGGACCGCCCGGTCCGTGCGAGGAAGCGAGGAAGCGAGGAAGCGCCTTCGGGGTACCCCTCGCGTCACCCCTCACCCAGTGGGCGGGGATTGGGTGTGACGCGCTTGTTCCTCGGGCGGCCCGGTGGACGCAGGAACAGCGCCATGAAACCGGCGAAGATCGAGATGCAACCGGCCAGGGTGAAGGCACCGTTGTAGCCCCAGGCGCCGACGACCACGGAGCCCATGCCCGCTCCGAGGCCGGAGACCAGCTTGGAGCTGTAGACCATGCCGTAGTTCGTGGCGTTGTTGTTCTCGCCGAAGTAGTCCGCCGTCAGTGCCGCGAACATCGGGAAGATGGCACCGCCGCCGAAGCCGGAGATGGCCGAGAAGAGCAGGAACAGCGGCAGGTTCTTGATCTCGGCCGACCAGATGATGCCGAACTGGGCGAGGCCCAGGATCGCGCACACGTACAGCAGGCACTGCTTGCGGCCGTACAGGTCGGAGAGCCAGCCGATGACACCGCGCCCGGTGCCGTTGACGATCGCCTTCAGCGACATCGCGGTGGCCACGATCCCGGCCGCGAAGCCCGCCTCCTCACCGATGTCGACCTGGAAGGCGATGCCGAAGATGTTCACGCCGGAGGTGCAGGCGAGACAGAACCACATCAGCGCCACCCGGCCGGTCCGCCATGCCTCCATCGGGGAGTACTGCCGGACGGCCGGGGGGTTCTTCTCCAGGGAGCGCCGGGCGCGCGGGTCGGCCGGCGGGTTCAGCGGGTCGATGGCGGCCGGCCACCAGTTCTTCGGCGGGTCCCGGAAGTAGAAGCCGGCGATCGCCACCGTCGCGGCGAGGAAGACACCGGCCGAAACCAGGACCCAGCGGAAGTTGGAGGTGTCCATGTAGCCGTGGAAGATGAAGACGAACGGCACCGAGCCGTAGGCGAAACCGCCGTTGACGAAGCCGGTCTTGCCGCCCCTGCGCTCCGGGTACCACTTGCCGACCATGTTGACGCAGGTCGCGTACACCATGCCGGCACCCATACCGCTGAACACGCCGAAGCCGATGAAGGCGAGGGTGACGTGCGGAGCGAAGGCCAGCGACAGATAGCCGAGCAGCGTGCCGGCCGAACCCAGCATCATCGCCCAGCGGGCGGGCAGCTTGCCGTTCTCGCGCAGCCGGCCCGCCGGAAAGGCGACCGCCGCCTGGCAGAAGACCCAGGCGGTCATCATCCAGTAGATGCTGCCGCTGGACCAGTGGTGGGCCTCGTGGAGCGTGTCCTCGGCGGACGCGAACGCGTACTCGGCGGAGGAGATGCCCATCATCCCGACCCAGGGCAGGATCACCATCCACTTGCGTTTGCGCCCCATGATGTCGATGTCGGACTCGCCCACGCGATAGACGCGTCCGTTCCTGTCGGTCACCTCCCGGTAGGTGCCTGCCCGTGTGACATCGGTGGTTGTCATGTCGTTCGCACCCCTAGCGTTCGAAAGTTCTGGCCAGCGCCCCCTGTCCCATGCCTTTCGTGCGCGCGCGGGTCCCGGGCCGGCCGACGCGCACCCGTCGGCCGGCCCTTCGCTGCCTCACCTCATGTACCGCCCCCCAGCAATCCCGCGGCCCGCGCCCACCGGTACTTCGCGCCCAGCACGGCCACCGGCTTCTCGGTCGTGTACGGGTACGCCACCACCCCGCGCTCGAAGAGGTACTGGCACGCCGCCTCCACCTCCACGTCACCGGCGAGGGAGGCGACCACGGGCTTCTCGACGCCGCGCTCCCGGAACTCGTCCACCACGCGGGCGGTGAGTTCGGCGAACACCATGGGAGGCGTGACGATGGTGTGCCAGTAGCCGAGGACCAGCGCGTGGACGCGCGGATCCTCCAGACCGAGCCGGATCGTCGCCTCGTACGTCGACGGCGGCTCGCCCCCGGTGATGTCCACCGGGTTGCCGGCCGCACCGAACGGCGGGATGAACGCGCGGAAAGCCGCGTCCAGGTCCGGCGGTATCTCCATCAGCGACAGCCCGTTGTCCGTGACCGCGTCGGAGAGCAGCACCCCGCTGCCGCCGGCCCCGGTGATGATCACCACGTTGTCGCCCTCGGGGACGGGCAGGACCGGCAGCGCGCGGGCGTACTCCAGCATCTCGTTGAGTCCCGGAGCCCGGATCACCCCGGCCTGGCGTAGGACGTCGTCGTACACGGCGTCGTCCCCGGCCAGCGCCCCGGTGTGCGAGCCCGCCGCCCGCGCGCCTGCCGCCGTGCGCCCCGCCTTCAGCACCACGACCGGCTTGCGCGGCACGGTGGCCCGCGCGGCCTCCACGAACGCGCGCCCGTCCTTGAGGTCCTCCAGGTGCATCGCGATGCACTCGGTGTGCGGGTCCTCGCCGAACCAGGTGAGGAGGTCGTCCTCGTCCAGATCCGACTTGTTGCCGAGGCCGACGATGGCCGACACGCCCGTCTTCGTGGTCCGCGCGAAGCCCAGGATCGCCATCCCGATGCCGCCCGACTGGGAGGTCAGCGCCACGCCGCCCTTCACGTCGTACGGCGTGCAGAACGTGGCGCACAGGTCCTGCCAGGTCGAGTAGTAGCCGTAGATGTTCGGCCCCAGCAGACGGACGCCGTGCCGCTCGGCGACGGCCACGATCTCCTCCTGGAGGGCGTGTTCGCCGGTCTCCGCGAACCCGGACGGGATCAGGACGGCGTTGGGTATCTTCTTGCGCCCCACCTCCTCGAGCGCCGCCGCCACGAACCGCGCGGGGATGGCGAAGACCGCCACATCCACCTCACCGGGAACGTCGGTGACGCTCTTGTACGCCTTGCGGCCCAAGATGTCATCGGCCTTCGGGTTCACCGGGTGGATCTCGCCCGCGAAGCCTCCGTCGACGAGGTTGCGCATCACCGAGTTGCCGATCTTGCCGGGCTCGGCCGACGCGCCGATCACGGCCACCGACGAGGGCTGCATCAGACGGCGCATCGAGGTGAGGATCTCCTCGCGCGTGTACCGGCGGCGCTCCCTGGGCGCCTCGGTCGCCAGGATCACCCGGATGTCGGCGGCGACCGCGCCCTCGGGCGTGGCGATCACCGGGTTGAGGTCCACCTCGGCGATCTCCGGGAAGTCCGCGACGAGTTCGGAGACCCGGCGGATCTGCTCCGCCACCGCCCACCGGTCCACGCCGGCCCGCCCGCGCACTCCGCGTAGCACCTCCGCCGCCCGGATCGAGTCCAGCATGGACAGCGCCTCGTCGGCGGTGACCGGCGCCAGCCGGAAGGTGACGTCCTTCAGGACCTCCACCAGTACTCCGCCCAGCCCGAACGCCACCACCTTGCCGAACGTCGGATCGGTCACCGCGCCGACGATGACCTCCTGCCCCTGCGGCAGCAGCTCCTGGATCTGCACGCCCTCGATGCGCGCGGCGGCGTCGTACGTCCGCGCGTTGTCGACGATCCGGCAGAACGCGGCCCGTACGTCGGCCGCGCCCTCCACCCCGACGACCACGCCGCCGGCATCGGTCTTGTGCAGGATGTCCGGCGACACGATCTTCATCACCACCGGCCCGCCGAACCGCGCCGCGCACGCCACCGCCTCGTCGACGTCCCGCGCCAGCTCCTCGCCCGGCACGGCGATCCCGTAGGCGTCGGCGAGCACCTTCCCCTCGGGCGCGGTCAGCGCGGTGCGCCCCTCGGCCCGCACGGACTCCAGCAGCGCCCGCACCCGCGCCCCGCGGTCCTCGGCCATCACCTCAGATCACCCCGTTCGACTTGAGCAGGCGCAGCTCCTCGTCGCCGAGGCCCAGCTCGCCGACGTAGACCTCTTCGTTGTGCTCGCCGAGCAGTGGCGAACTGCTGATCTCCACCGGGGAGTCGGAGAGCTTGAGCGGGCTGCCGACGGTCGTGAACTCGCCGCGCTGCGGATGCGGGACCTTGACGATCATCTCGTTGGCGGCCAGCGAACGGTCCTCGATGATCTCCTTGGTGGACAGGATCGGCCCGCACGGGATGTTGTGCGCGTTCAGCCGTTCCAGCACCTCCCACTTGGGGAGCGCGGACGACCACTCCTCGATCAGCTGGAACATCTTGTTCAGCTTCGGCAGCCGCGCCTGGGGCGTCGCCCACTCGGGGTCGTCGGCCAGCTCGGGCCGGCCGATCAGTTCGCTCAGCGGCCGCCAGCCGACCGGCTGGACGATGACGTACACGTAGTCGTTGGGGCCGCCCGGCGCGCACTTGACCGCCCAGCCGGGCTGCCCGCCGCCGGAGGCGTTCCCGGACCTGGGAACCTCCGCGCCGAAGTCCTCGTTGGGATATTCGGCGAGTGGGCCATGGGCCAGGCGCTGCTGGTCGCGCAGCTTCACCCGGCAGAGGTTGAGCACCGCGTGCTGCATGGCCACGTTCACCCGCTGACCGCGTCCGGTGCGCTCCCGCTGGTACAGCGCGGCGAGGATGCCCGCCACGACGTGCACGCCCGTGCCCGAGTCCCCGATCTGGGCCCCCGTCGCCAGCGGTGGCCCGTCCTCGAAACCGGTGGTGGACATCGATCCGCCCATGGCCTGCGCGACGACCTCGTACGCCTTGAAGTCGGTGTACGGGCCCTCGCCGAACCCTTTGACGGAGGCGTAGACGATCCGTGGATTGATCTCCTTGACGCGCTCCCAGGTGAATCCCATCCGGTCGACGGCGCCCGGCCCGAAGTTCTCGACCATGACGTCCGAGCGCCGGATCAGCTCGGTGAGGATCTCCTTGCCGCGCTCGGTCTTGGTGTTGAGGGTGATGCTCCGCTTGTTGCAGTTGAGCATCGTGAAGTAGAGGGAGTCGACGTCCGGCAGATCCCGCAGCTGCTTGCGGGTGATGTCACCGGTCGGCGCCTCCAGCTTGACCACGTCCGCGCCGAGCCAGGCGAGCAGCTGGGTCGCCGAGGGGCCCGACTGCACATGCGTCATGTCCAGGACGCGGATGCCCTCGAGCGCCTTCGCCGGCGTTCCCGTCGTGCCTGTCGTGGCTGTTGTGCCTGTCATCGGGATCACCTCACTTGTACATCGTCTGGTTCATGGTTCCGGGGGCGTACGCGTCCGGGTCGACCCAGACGTTGATCAACGACGGCTTGCCGGACTCGCGGGCCCGGCGCAGGGCGGGGCCGATGTCGGCGGGGTCGCGGACCTCCTCGCCGTGGCCGCCCAGCATGCGCGCGAACTCGTCGTACCGGACGTCGCCGAGGGTGTTGCCGACCCGCTCGCGGTCCTTGCCGTACTTCGCGGCCTGGCCGTAGCGGATCTGGTTCATGGAGGAGTTGTTGCCGACGATGCCGACGAAGGGGAGGTCGTAGCGGACGAGGGTCTCGAAGTCCCAGCCGGTGAGCGAGAAGGCGCCGTCGCCGAAGAGGGCGACGACCTCCTTGTCGGGCCGCGCCTGCTTGGCCGCCAGCACGAAGGGGACGCCCACGCCGAGCGTGCCCAGCGGCCCCGGGTCCATCCAGTGACCCGGTGACTTGGGCTGCACCACCTGTCCGGAGAAGGTGACGATGTCGCCGCCGTCGCCGATGTAGAGGGAGTCCTCGGTGAGGAAGTCGTTGATCTCGCTGACCAGCCGGTACGGGTGGATGGGGGAGGCGTCCGACCGCAGCTGCGGCAGCCGCTTGTCCAGCGCCGTCCGCTCGGCCGCGCGCAGCTCGTCCAGCCACTCCTTGCGCCTGGACGCGCCGCCGTTGACCCGTCCCGACGCCGCCTCGGTCACCGACCTGAGCACCAGGCCGGCGTCGCCGACGATGCCGAGGTCGATGTCGCGGTTCTTGCCGACGGTGCGGTAGTCGAGGTCGATCTGCACCACGGTCGCGTCGGGGGAGAGCCGCTTGCCGTAGCCCATGCGGAAGTCGAAGGGCGTACCGACGATGACGATGACGTCGGCGTGGGAGAAGGCGTACCGGCGCGAGAGCTGGAAGTGGTGCGGGTCGCCGGGCGGCAGGGTGCCGCGTCCGGCGCCGTTCATGTACGCCGGGACGTTGAGGGTGCGGACGAGTTCGACGGCGGCCTCCGTCGCGCGCGTCGTCCACACCTGGCTGCCGAGCAGGATCGCCGGCTTCTCGGCGTGGACCAGCAGATCGGCCAGCCGCTCCACGGCGTCGGGGTCGCCCGGGGAGCGGGTCGAGGCGCGGTAGGCCCCCGCCTTCGGCACGCGGGCCTTGTCCGTCGCCACCTTGGCGTCCAGCACGTCGCGCGGGATCTCCAGGAAGGAGGGGCCGGGCGCGCCGTGGTAGCACTCGCGGAACGCCATCGACACCATGTCCGCCGCCCGCGCGGTGTCCGGCACGGTCGCCGCGAACTTGGTGATCGGCGTCATCATGTCGACGTGCGGCAGGTCCTGGAGGGACCCCATCTTGTGCTGGGTGTGGGCGCCCTGACCACCGATCAGCAGCATGGGCGACTCGGCGCGGAAGGCGTTGGCGACACCGGTGACGGCGTCGGTCGTGCCCGGTCCCGCGGTGACCACCGCGCAGCCGGGCTTGCCGGTGACGCGGGCGTAGCCGTCCGCGGCGTGCGCGGCGACCTGCTCGTGGCGTACGTCGACGACCTCGATCCCCTCGTCGACGCAGCCGTCGTAGATGTCGATGATGTGGCCGCCGCACAGGGTGTAGATGCGGTCGACCCCCTCGGCCTTGAGTGCCTTGGCGACGAGGTGACCGCCGGAGATGACGTCCTGGGTGTCGTCGGGCATGGCGAAGTCCTGTCCCTTCACGAGGGGTCGGGGCGCTGTCGCGGTAGATTGCATACAGTCGACGAATACTGTATGAAGCTTGTTATCCCGCATCCGGTGGGTGGTGTCCAGGGGGCGTGCGGCACTTTCAGTCAGGAGCCGGAATGGACCTGTACGAACACCAGGCAAGGGAACTCTTCGCGAAACACGGCATTCTGGTGCCGAGGGCCGAGGTCACCGCCTCGCCCGAGCGGGCCCGCGAGATCGCGCGCGCCCTCGGCGGACGCGCCGTCGTCAAGGCCCAGGTGAAGACCGGGGGGCGCGGCAAGGCGGGCGGGGTGCGGCTCGCCGCCGACCCGGCCGCGGCCGGCGAAGCCGCCCGGCGCATCCTCGGCTCGGACATCAAGGGCCACCGGGTCGACACTGTCATGCTCGCCGAACCGGTCGACATCGAGCGCGAGTTCTACGTCTCCTACGTCCTCGACCGCGCGGCCGGCCGCTTCCTCGCCGTCGCCTGTGCCGAGGGCGGCACGGAGATCGAGGAGGTCGCCGCCGAACGGCCCGAGGCCGTGGCGCGCGTCCCCGTCGACCCGGCCACGGGCGTGACCACGGCCACCGCGGTACGCATAGCGGACGCGGCCGGCCTGCCCCCGCAGACCGTCGACACCCTCGTACGCCTGTGGCGGGTACTGGTACGCGAGGACGCCCTCCTCGTCGAGGTCAATCCGCTGGTCCGGACGGCCGACGGACGGACGATGGCCCTCGACGGCAAGGTCACCCTCGACGACAACGCCCTGTTCCGCCAGACAGGTTGGGGAGACGAACGGGCGGCCTCGGCCGACCCGCTGGAGGCACGGGCCGCGGCCAAGGGCCTCCACTACGTCAGGCTCGACGGCGAGGTCGGCGTCGTCGGCAACGGCGCCGGACTGGTCATGTCGACGCTCGACGTGGTCGCCGGCTGCGGCGCCCGCCCCGCGAACTTCCTGGACATCGGCGGCGGCGCCTCCGCGCGCGTCATGGCCGACGGGCTGTCGATCGTCCTCTCCGACCCCGCCGTGAAATCCGTCCTCGTCAACGTCTTCGGCGGCATCACCGCCTGCGACGCGGTCGCCGACGGCATCGTCTGGGCCCTGGAGGAGATCCGGCCTACCAAACCGATCGTCGTGCGCCTCGACGGCAACAACGCCGCGCGCGGCAGGGCCGTCCTCGACGCCCATGCTCATCCGCTGGTCGAACAGGCCACCACCATGGACGGCGCCGCCCGCCGTGCCGCCCGACTCGCCACCGCGGCGTGAGGAGACAGACCGACATGGCGATATACCTCACCGAGGAGAGCAGGGTCCTCGTCCAGGGCATGACCGGAGCCGAGGGCATGAGGCACACCCGCCGGATGCTGGCCGCGGGCACCGACGTGGTCGGCGGCGTCAACCCCCGCAAGGCCGGCCGCACCGTGACCCTCGACGAACGCGCCGTACCCGTCTTCGGATCGGTGCGGGAGGGGATCGAGCGCACCGGCGCGGACGTCACCGTCGTCTTCGTCCCGCCCGCCTTCGCGAAGGCCGCGGTCCTCGAAGCCGCCGACGCGGGCATCGGCCTCGCCGTCGTCATCACCGAGGGCATCCCCGTCCACGACACCGTCGCCTTCACCGCGTACGCCCGGAGCAGGGGCACCCGGATCATCGGCCCCAACTGCCCGGGCCTGATCAGCCCCGGCCGGTCCAACGCCGGCATCATCCCGCCCGACATCACCCGACCGGGCCCCGTCGGCCTGGTCTCCAAGTCGGGCACGCTCACCTACCAACTCATGCACGAACTGCGCGACACCGGCTTCTCCACCTGCGTCGGCATCGGCGGCGACCCGGTCGCCGGCACCAGCCACATCGACTGCCTGGCCGCCTTCCAGGACGACCCCGACACCGAACTGATCGTCCTCATCGGCGAGATCGGCGGCGACGCGGAGGAACGCGCGGCGGCCTACATCCGCGACCACGTCACCAAACCGGTCGTCGCCTACGTCGCCGGATTCACCGCGCCCGAGGGCCGCACCATGGGCCACGCCGGTGCCATCGTCTCCGGTTCGTCCGGCACGGCCCGCGCCAAGAAGCAGGCGCTCGAGGCCGCCGGCGTCCGGGTCGGCGCCACCCCGACCCGGGCGGCACGGCACGTCCTGGCCGTACTCGGCGGCACGGCACACGACGGAGCCCTCGCATGACCGCACGACGTACGGGCCCGACGGCCGGCGCCGAGCACGCCGCGCCCCTCACCCTCAAGTCCGGCACCTCCTGGGCCGACGCCTGGCGGCGCTGCCTCACCGTCGCACCGGAGGCGTTCCGGGACGACCGGGTCCTCAACCTCTGGGACGCCCGCTGGCAGGCGGACGGCCGGGTCCTGCCCGCCACCAGCCCTGTGGACGGCACCCCGGTCGCCGGTCCGCCCCGGCTGGACGGGACCACCGCCCACCGGGCGGTACGCGCCGCGCTCGACCAGCACCGCGCCTGGCGCCACGTCCCGCTGCCCGAACGCCGGGCCCGTGTTGCCGCCACGCTCGACGCCCTCGCCCAGCACCGCGAACTGCTCGCGCTGCTCCTCGTGCACGAGATCGGCAAGCCCTGGCGGGCGGCCCGGGCCGACGTCGACCGGGCGGTGGAGGGTGTGCGCTGGTACGTGGACGGCATCGACCGGATGACCGAGGGCCGCGCACCGCTGGACGGGCCGGTGTCCAACATCGCCAGCTGGAACTACCCGATGAGCGTGCTCGTCCACGCACTGCTGGTACAGGCCCTGGCCGGCAACGCGGTCGTCGCCAAGACCCCGACCGACGGCGGTGTCGCCTGTCTGACCCTGGCCTGCGCACTCGCCGCCCGCGAAGGTGTCCCCGTCACCCTCGTCAGCGGCAGCGGGGGCGAGCTGTCCCAGGCGCTGGTCCGGGCACCCGAGATCGGGTGCGTCTCCTTCGTCGGCGGCCGGGACACCGGCGCCGCCGTCGCCACGGCCCTCGCCGACCTCGGCAAACGGCACATCCTCGAACAGGAGGGACTCAACACCTGGGGCGTCTGGGACTTCACCGACTGGGACGCGCTCACGGCGGTGATCCCCAAGCTCTTCGACTACGGCAAGCAGCGCTGCACCGCCTACCCGCGCTTCGTCGTCCAGCGCCGCCTGTTCGACGCGTTCCTCGCCGCCTACCTCCCGGCGGTCCGCACCCTGCGCGTCGGCCACCCGCTCGCCGTCGCGGCACCGGACGGCCCCTACCCCGACCTCGACTTCGGGCCGCTGATCAACGCGGCCAAGGCCAAGGAGCTGAGGGACCAGGTCGCCGAGGCCGTCGACCGGGGCGCCGTGCCCCTGCACCGCGGTAGCGCGGCCGACGCACGGTTCCTGCCCGGCCAGGACACCTCCGCCTACGTCCAGCCGGTCACGCTCCTGAACCCGCCCCGGTCCTCGCCGCTGCACCATGCCGAGCCCTTCGGCCCCGTCGACACCGTCGTCCTGGTCGACACGGAGGCCGAACTGCTCGCCGCGATGAACGCCTCCAACGGCGCGCTGGTCGCCACGCTCTCCACGGACGACCGGGCGACGTACGAGAGGCTGGCGCCGCAGGTCCGCGCGTTCAAGGTCGGCCACGGAGTGCCGCGCTCCCGGGGCGACCGCGACGAGCTGTTCGGCGGGCACGGCGCGTCCTGGCGCGGTGCCTTCGTCGGCGGTGAACTGCTGGTGCGCGCCGTCACCCAGGGCCCGCCGGGGGAGCGGCTGCCCGGCAACTTCCCGGGACACCACCTCATGCCGTGACGGCCACCACCCGGGGGGGGCGTCCGGC
The DNA here is from genome assembly GCA_002155895.1 of Streptomyces rochei. Lineage (GTDB taxonomy): Bacteria > Actinomycetota > Actinomycetes > Streptomycetales > Streptomycetaceae > Streptomyces > Streptomyces rochei. The sequence continues at coordinate 1,635 of MUMD01000384.1, read as the reverse complement.
CCGGACGCCCCCCCGGGTCAGCCGATGCCCTGCCGGTCCGGGAACAGCGCGAAGGCCCGGTCCGCCGGAGCCGGGGTGACCCGCTCGACGGCCTGCCGCAGCAGCTCACGGTGACGCCGCAGCGGCGCGCGCCGCTGCGGCGGGGCGAGCCGCAGCAGGTCGTCGAGACCGGCCAGCATCCGTCGCGTGACCTGCGCGTTCCCCGCCCCGCAGGCTCGGATCTCGGTGAACCCGAGGTCCACCAGGTCCTCCCAGCCCGGCACGGGCCGCACCAGCCGGAGCGTGCCGCGCCGGTCCCGGTGCACGGCCCGGTCCAGCGGCCGACGGGAGAGCGCGGCGAGGATCTGCACGATCCGGTCCAGCGCCTGGACGGCCGTGGTGGGATCGTTGACCGCGCTCGACAGGGCCCGCAGCGCGATGTCGGACAGCTGACGCAGCCCGAACCCGAGATCCTGGTGGACCGTGCGCTCCACCCCCACGCTCAGGGCGTACCGCAGCACCCGGCGCGGCGGCGCCTGCCCGCCGTGCACCGCCAGCACCGGGGTGCCGGGCACCAGGAAGTCCCCGATGCGCGGGACGAGCCGCAGCACCGCCCCCTGCTTGCGCGCCACCCGCACCAGGCGCGCGACGTGCACGTCCCGCAGCACGCCCGCCCGCCCCTCGTGGACGACCCACGCGGTCACCGGCCCGACCTCCGGCGCGCGCCCGTCGTCCGCCGGCGCGGGCGTCAGCGCCGCCACCCGGAAGGACTCCGCGGCGATCCGGGCGATCACATGACTGACCCGCATCAGCCGCAGCGTCGCGTTGACGTACATCACGAACAGCAGCAGGCTCAAGGCGACCATGAGGAGCGTGAGCACCGACTGCACCAGCGGGACCGACGTCGTCACCCGGGGGTCCGGGGAGCTGTCGTAACTGGTCAGGACGAGCAGCGTCAGCACGAAGGTGGCGAGGAACACCGCGAAGGTCGCCTTCGTGATCCGGCTGCGCACGAAGAGCCGCACCACCCGCGGCGTGAACTGCCCGCTCGCCATCTGCACCGCCACCAGCGAGATGCTGAACACCACACCGATGAACGTCATCATCGCCGAGCCGACCGCGGACACCACCGTCCGCGCGTCCTCCGCGAACCGCAGCAGCTCCGCCACCGCCCCGTAGTCCCCGTCGTCCTGCAACGACCGGACGAGCGCGGCATCCACCTCCTGAGCCGCCCACCACACCGCGAACACACCCGCCATCGCCGCGGTGGGCGCGAACCAGAACGTGTCCCGCAGATGCTCCCTGAGCGGCGACAACACCCGCGGCCGACGACGCGGAAGCGGGCCCTGGGTAACCAGCCAGTCACTCATGGTGCGACCCTAGGCGCAAGGGCGCCGTCGACCCCGGAGCGGCGCTCTGGGGAAGGAAACGCAGGTGAAAGGCACTGCGAAACCTTGGTATGGTTGTCCATGTCGCCGCGAGGGAACACCACGCGAACGGCAGACACCTAGTCCGGGTGGCGGAATGGCAGACGCGCTAGCTTGAGGTGCTAGTGCCCTTTATCGGGCGTGGGGGTTCAAGTCCCCCCTCGGACACAGAGCAACAGAGCAGGTCGAGCGAGAGGCCGGCCGGGAGAGATCCCGGCCGGCCTCTCGC
>MUMD01000383.1 GCA_002155895.1 Streptomyces rochei | reverse complement strand
GTGCTGCGCAGCACGGCGGGGGTGAGTGCCACGACGGCGCCCGACACCCCGAGGGCGGGACCGATGAGCCGGCGCGGATCGACCTGGTCCGCGAGGCGCCCGCCCAGCCAGGAACCGAGCGCGATCGCGGTGAGGGCGATGCCGATGACCATGGTGCTGGTCTCCAGCGTGAGCCCGAGGTAGGGGGCCAGCAGCCGCAGGGCGACGATCTCGACGACCAGGACGGCGGCCGAGGAGCCGAACACCAGCGCGGCGGCGGCGCGGGGGCCGAGGGCGCGGTCCCGGTCACGGGGTTCGCCCTCGGCAGCGGCACGGGGGTCGAGGTCGCGGGGCGTGCCCTCGGCGGCGGACGAGGAAGGCGATCCGGTCACGGACGCCATCCTCGCACGCGGCCCGTCGACCGCGCCGTCCCCCGGCCGGCCGGGGAGCCGGCCGAACGCACGTCCGCAACTCCGGCCCGCCCCCGGGGCCTTGGCGGGACCGTCACCGGACCGGGCGTCGTGTTCGGCCGCCGCCGGGCATGCCNNCTCCCGTCTGCCTCGCGGGCGAACGACGGGAGAGTGACGACAGGACCTAGGGGCGCGCGGCGAGGAACGGCAGGACCACGGCGGCCATCTCGTCGGGTACTTCCTCCGCGAGGTCGTGGCCCGCGTCGAAGACGTGTCCGGTGACGTCGTCGGCCACGAGCCGGGCCTGCTCCGCGGCGCGCTCGCCGACGAAGGCGGAACCGCCGAGCGCCAGGACGGGGATGTCCAGCTTCTTCCGGGCGGCCTCCCGGTTCTGTTCGGCGTCGGTGAGCATCGCCCGGTAGACGGCGAGCATGGCGCGGATGCCGCCGGGCATGGAGTAGCAGCGCACGTACTCCTCCAAGGCGTCGGAGGTGGCGGTGTCGGGCTGACTGCGCTCGCTCTTGATCATGTAGGTGATCAGTTCGCGTTCGTGCCCGGAGATCAGCATCTNNGTAGGTCTCGTGTCCGAGGCGGGCCATCAGCTCGGCGACGTCGTCGCTCATCGTCGCGGAGTCGTAGCCGTCCGCGGGGCGCGCGGAGTCACCGAGACCGCGCAGGTCGGGGACGACGACGGTGTGGTGGGGCGTCAGCTTCGGGACCAGGTGGCGCCAGTGGTAGCCGGTCTTCGGCACGCCGTGCAGCAGCACCACGGCGGGGCCGGAGCCGGCCGTCCGGTAGTGCAGGCTCGTGCCGTTGACGGCGGCACGGCCGGTGCGCAGGGGCGCTCCGTCATGGTCGTACATCATGGGCTCCTCCGGTTTCTTGGGCGTTCGCTTTCCTGGACGTTCGTTTTCTTGGGCGTTCGTTACAGAATCAAGGCAGGAAAGACGGCCGGCCGGGACGCGCAGGCCGTCAGTCGAGCGTGGCCAGGGCGACGTCGACGAGGGGTTCGAGGGCGGCCGGGTCCGGGGTGATCTTCGCGGAGACCAGCAGGCCGTTGAGGAAGGTGACGAGGAAGGCGGCGACCGTGTGCGGATCGTGCCGCTCGGCGATCTCACCCCGTTCCCTCGCGACGCGCAGCACCTCGGCCAGCGCTTCCCGGCTCGCGTCCTGCATGTCGCGCACGGTGCGCCGGGTCGCCGCGTCCTCGGGCAGCCGCTCGCAGACCGCGTTGACGGCCAGGCAGCCCTGCCCGCCGCGCCCGACGGCGATCCG
>MUMD01000382.1 GCA_002155895.1 Streptomyces rochei | reverse complement strand
CCCACCCGCTCCTCGGGGCTGCCATCACGCTGCCCGGGACCGGTGCGCTCGCCTTCACCGGGCGGCTCGGCGTCGACAGCCACCCATGGCTGGGGCACCACGCCGTCCACGGGACCACCCTCCTGCCCGGCACCGCGCTGGTCGAGCTGGCCCTCCACGCCGGCCATCACGCCGGCACCCCCGTCCTCGACGAACTCACCCTCCAAGCCCCCCTCACCCTCCCCGACCGCACGGCCCTCGCCCTCCAGGTCACCGTCGGCGCTGCCGACGACTCCGACCATCGCGGCGTGGAGATCCATTCACGTGACGCGGACGACCCGACTGCCCCGTGGACCCGGAACGCGGTGGGCGTCCTGGCCCCCGCGCGCCCTCACGAGGCAGTGGCGCTCGCAGAGGACGCCACCGCCTGGCCGCCGGCGGACGCCACCCCCATTCCGGTGGACACCCTGTACGAGGAGCTGGCCGGCCAGGGGTACGACTACGGACCGATGTTCCGGTGCGTACGGCGGGCCTGGAGGCACGACGGGGCAGTCCTGGGAGAGATCGCGCTGCCCGAGGAGGCGCTCGACGCGGGCGAGTACGGAATCCATCCGGCGCTGCTGGATTCGGCGCTCCACCTGACGGACTTCCTGAACGGCGACGGTCCGGCCGACGGTGATCAGGAGACCCGGATCCCCTTCGCCTGGACCGGAACCTCCCTGCGCACGGCGGGCGCCGCCGCTCTCCGGGTCCGCGTGCGGAGCACGGGCAACGGCGGAGTCTCCCTGGAGATCGCCGACCGGAACGGCGAGCCCGTGGCGACCGTGGGCTCCTTGGCCCTGCGTCCCGTGACGGCTCAGCAGTTGGGCGGCTCGGCGCTGCCCCTGTACCGCGTCGAGTGGCGGCCTCTGCCCGGCTCGGACGGGGCGGGTCCCGCCGCGGGCCCGGCGGTTCCGGCGACGGTGACGTTGGCCGAGTGGGAGAAGACGCGCGACGGTGGGGCGGTGCCGGAGGTGGTCACCCTCTCCGTGGCGTCCACGGGCGAGGATGCGACCGTGCCGGTCCGGGTGCGGGGATCGGTCCATGAAGTGCTGGCCGCGATGCGTGCCTGGCTGGACGATGACCGGTGCGCGTCGTCCCGGCTGGTGGTCGTGACGCGCGGCGCCGTGTCCGTGGACGCCTCGGACCGGTCGATCGACCTGGGCGCGGCGCCGGTCTGGGGTGCGGTCCGGGCGGCGCAGGCGGAGAATCCCGGCAGGTTCTCGATCATCGACACCGACGGTTCCCCCGCGTCCCTGCGTGCGCTGCCTGCGGCGGCAGCCCTGGACGAGCCCGAGATCGCGCTGCGCGACGGCGTGGTACGGGTGCCTCGACTGGTGCGGACGACGACGCCGACGGCAACCGGGGAACCGGCCGTGGAATGGCCGACGACCGGTACGGTGCTGGTCACCGGTGGGACCGGCCTGTTGGGCTCGCAACTGGCCCGGCATCTGGTGACCGAGCACGGTGTACGGCACCTGCTCCTCACCAGCCGCCGCGGCCCCGACTCCCCCGGCGCCGACGCCCTGCGCACCGAACTCACCGACCTCGGCGCCCACACCGTCACCCTCACCGCCTGCGACACCGGCGACCGAGCAGCACTCGCCGAACTCCTCGACCGCATCCCCGCACAACACCCCCTCACCGCGGTCGTCCACGCCGCCGGAGTGATGGACAACGGTGTGGTGGACGCCATGACACCGGAGCGGGTGGAGGGGGTGCTGCGGCCGAAGGTCGACGGGGCATGGCACCTGCACGAACTCACCCGCCACCTCCCCCTGACCGCCTTCGTCCTCTACTCCTCCGCCGGCGGACTGATCCTCGCCGCCGGACAGGCCAACTACGCCGCCGCCAACGTCTTCCTCGACGCCCTCGCCCACCACCGCCACCACCTCGGCCTCCCCGCCCACTCCCTCGCCTGGGGACTGTGGGAGGGGACGGCGGGTGACGGTGACGCCCAGGCCGTGGACGCGGGTCGCATCCGCCACCTCGGCGTACGCGAACTGTCGGCTTCGGAAGGGCTGTCGCTGTTCGACGCGGCGATCGCTTCGGACGAGGCGGTGCCGGTCCCGGTGCGGTTCGACATGGAGGCGTTGCGGGCGAGGCCGGACGACCTGCCGGCACTGCTGCGCGGTCTGCTCCCGGAAGGGGCGCGCGTCGGTACGCGGCCGGGGGCGGACCCGGAACGGGGCCTGGCGGCGGAGGACGGACGCTCCGACGCGGCCGGGGCCTCCACCGCGCCCCTCCCCGAGCGTTCGCTCGCCGAGCAGCTCGCGGACCTTTCCTGGGAGGACGCGGGACGCCTGCTGCAGGACATCGTCGCGACGCATGTGGCGGCCGTGCTCGGGCACGACGGTCCCGGAGCCGTGACGGCTGAGCGCGGTTTCCTGGACATGGGTCTGGACTCGCTGGCCGCACTGGAACTGCGCAACCGGCTCTCCGGTGCCACCGGGGAGCGGCTTCCCGCCACGCTGATCTACGACTGCCCGACCGTGGTGGCCGTGGCGGAGTTCCTGCGTACCGAGATGGTGGGCGAACGGCCGGAAACGGCGGCCCACGCCACCGGGACGACCGGGGCAGCCGCAGCCGGCGGAGTGGCCACCGGCGTCGATCTGATGTCGTTGGACGCGGACTTGTCGCGGATCGAGCAGGCGCTGTCCGGGGTGGCGGCGAATGCGGACGAGGCGGCCCGCATCGAGCAGCGGCTGCGGTCACTGGCCGCCAAGTGGGCGGATACCCACCGCGTCACCACGGTTCCGCCCGTCGACGACGAGGGGCTGGCAGCGGCCACCGCGGACGAGTTGTTCGAGATGCTCGACGGTGAGCTGGAGGCCTGAGTCACCCCTCGCACCGTTCGGCCCGTCACCGCTCCCACGGAGGGTGACGGGCCGATCGGTTTCCAGGCGCCGGGGCTCGGTTCCGCTCGCGGTGGGGAGGGCCGCCACTGCCCCCTGCCTCTGCGTCCGTCTCGGCGTCCGTTCCGCCGGCCGGTCGTACTCCACCGGTGCTCCGACGCTGCTGCGCTGCCGCGCTCCGGACGAGAAGAAGGGCCGGGCTCATGGAGCCCGGCCCTTCTTCTCGTCCTGGTCGTCGTATCGGTTCCGGTCCTTGTCCTCGTCCTCGCGATCGAGGTCAGTCCAGCGACGTCAGCCAGTCGTCGATGACCTCGGCCGTGCGGTGCGCCATGGATTCGACCATCGTCAGGTGGTCGCCCTCGACGTCGACGACGGTATGAGCCGTGTCCCAGGAGGTGCGCCAGGCGTCGGTGGCGGTCGTCGTGTCCGCGTCGCCCGCCCAGTCTCGGGGCCGGGCGAAGAGGATCGGTGCGGTGATGCCGTCGAGGTCGCAGTCCTCCATCAACTGCCCGTACCAGGCCATGGCCGTCAGGCGGGCGTTGGTGAACGGGCCGAACAGGGCTTCCTTCTCGAAGAGACCGGCGAACATCTGGGCGATCAGCCCGACGAGGCCCTCGGTCTTCGGATGGTAGGTGTCCAGCAGGACGACCGCTCGGGGACCGGTACCGGTCTGCTCCAGGAAACGGGCGGTGGCATGCGCGAAGATTCCGCCCGCCGAGTAGCCCAGCAGCACGTAGGGCTTGTCTCCGGCCGCCGCGCGAATCTGCTGGGCGCAGCCCTCCACCACGGTGGCGAAAGTCGCCGGGAGGCTCTCGTTGTCGGCGAAGCCCGGCAGCGGGACGGCGGAGACGTCCCGTTTGCCGCGCAGCGCCCCCGCGATCCGCAGGAACTGATGGGCTCCGCCCATGGCCGCCGGTGACGGGAAGCAGAACAGGGCGGGTTCCTGCGGTCCGCTCGCCAGCCGGACGGCGGAGGGCAGCTCGGGCAGATCGGCCGGGGTGGCGTACGTAGGACGCAGCCCTGCGGCCAGGTCGAGGATGGCGACGCCCTGGTCGAGCATGTCGCGGTCGATGGCCTGGCGGAACAGCGCGCTCAGTGATTCCCCCGCCGCGTCGCGTCCCCGCCCGGCGGGGTTCCCCTCACCGCTTCCCGGAAGCGCTGAGCCGTGCCCTCCCTCACCCGTGTCCGTACCCGCCTCCGACGCGGTCTCCGTGAGGATCCAACCGGCCAGGGCACGGGCGCTGGGGTGGTCGAAGACGATGGTGGCGGGCATCGGGATGCCCGCGGCACTCTTGAGACGGTTGCGGAGTTCCACCGCCCCGAGGGAGTCGAAGCCCATCTCCAGGAAGGGGCGGTCCGGAGCGACGGCATCGGGACCGGCGTGACCGAGCACCGCGGCCACATGGGTGCGGACCAGGTCGACCACGGCGTGCTCACGGTCCTCGCCCGACAGTCCGGCGAGACGCTGGGCGAGCGACGGTCCCTGGGCGACGCCGGTGGCGGCCGCGGTTCGGGCCGCACCACGGCGCGCGGCGGGCGCGGCCGTCTGCACCAACCCCAGCAACAGGGACGGAACTCCGTCGGCGCGCTCCCGGATCGCCATCGGATTCAGATGCGCCGGCAGCTGCGCCGGGACGGGGCGTCGTACGGCGGTGTCGAACAGTTCCAGGCCCTCGTCGGCGGTCAGTTCGGTCATGCCCCAGCGACGGATGCGCTCGATGTCCACGGGTTTGAGGCTCCGGACCATGCCGTGTCCTTCCCCCCACAGGCCCCAGGCCAGGGCGTGGGCGGGCAGTCCGAGGGCGGCACGGTGCTCGGCCAGTCCGCCGAGGAACAGGTTGGCGGCGGCGTAGTTGCCCTGCCCCGGACCGTCCACCACACAGGAGGCCGAGGAGAACATGACGAAGGCCTTGAGCGGCAGGTCGCGGGTCAGCTCGTGCAGGTACCAGGCGGCGTCGGCCTTGGGGCCGAGGACATGATCGAGGTACTCGGGGGTCAATGCGCCGGTGACGGCGTTCGCGGCGACACCCGCCGTGTGGACGACGCCGGTGAGCGGGTGCTGCGGATCGATGCCGGCGATCAGTTCGGCGAGTGCGTCGCGGTCGCCGACGTCGCAGGCCTCGATACGGACGTCGGCACCCGACGCGCTCAGTTCGGCGGCCAGTTCCGCTGCGCCCTCGGCCTCCGCTCCCCGTCGGCTGACGAGGAGCAGGTGACGGACACCGTGCTCGCCGACGAGGTGGCGGGCGACGAGGCTGCCGAGGCCGCCGGTGCCCCCGGTGACGAGCACCGTGCCGTCGGTGTCCCAAGGAGCGCGCCCGTCGTCGGCGGGTCCGTTCCGGCCGGCGCGGGACAACCGGGGAACCAGGAGCCGGCCGCCACGGATCGCGAGTTGCGGTTCACCACTGGCCACGGCGGCCGGAAGGGCGGCCAGCGAGCGGGGGTCGTCGTCGAGGTCGACCAGGAGATGGCGGCCCGGGTTCTCCGCCTGGGCCGAGCGGACCAGGCCCCATACGGCGGTCCCCGGCAGGTCCGCGCCGGGGTCCTCGCCCGGCTGTGCCGCGACAGCGCCCCGGGTGACGACCATCAGGCGGGACGCTTCGAACCGTTCGTCCGCGGCCCACGACTGCAGCGCCGCGAGCACGGACCCCGTCGCGGAGCGGACTCTGTCCGGCATGGGCGCGCCGGAGTCGGTGACACAGCCGAGCACGGCGACGGCCGGCGGCTCCGCCGACCCGTCGGACACCGTCGCCAGATCCGGATACCCGAGCCCGAGGACGTCCGGTCCGAAGCACGCCCACGGGGCCGCGCCGGAAGTGTCCAGGTCGACGGCCACGGAGGGGCCCGGCAGCCAGCTCACGTCGAAGAGGGAGCGATGGACGGCACCGGACCGGCCACTGAGCTGCTCGGGCGCGATCGTCCGGGCGGCCAGCGACTCCACGGTGACCACGGGGGCGCCCGTGCTGTCGACGGCATCCAGACGCAGCCCGGCATCGACACCGGTCACGCGGACACGGAGCATCGAGGCGCCCGTCGCGTGCAGGCGCACACCGTTCCAGGCGAACGGAACGGACGGTGCGGTGTCCGACTCCTCTTCGAGGAAGCTGGTGTGCAACGCGGCATCGAGCAGCGCCGGGTGCAGTCCGTAGCCGGTGGCGTGGTCCGACGCGTCGTCGAGCAGGGCGACTTCTCCGTACAGGGCGTCGGAGTCCCGCCATGCCGCACGCAGGAGGCGGAAGGAGGGACCGTATTCGAGGCCCTTCGCCTCGAGTTGTTCGTAGAAGCCGT
>MUMD01000381.1 GCA_002155895.1 Streptomyces rochei | reverse complement strand
GGCCGCCGCCCGCGGCCCCGCTCGATGCGGGGCCGCGGGCGGCGGCCGTCTGCGGTCGTCCCGTGCCCGGGCGCGGGACGCCGGCGAGGACCGGTCCGGTCTCCAGTGAGCCACCGCACCGCGCCGGCGGCGCGGGGGATGTGACCGCCGCACGATGCGGTGGCGGCACCGGATGGGACCCGACCCTCATCTGTCTGACGACGCGCGGGCCTCGTGTGTGACGGGGCGGGCGAAACCGGTGCCGGACCGGTGTGCGCCGGCTGGTCAGACGCCGGCCGCGCCGACGGCGTGCGCCCTGCTGCCGGCGGTGGTTCGGCCGCGGCCGAACCAGCGCTCCAGTGCCTGCCCGAGCAGTTCCACGCCGTCCGGGGCCGCCCAGGCGACATGGCCGTCGGGGCGCAGCAGCACCGCGGCGGGACGGTCCCCGGTCACCGGCTCGGTCCACTCCCCCACGACCGTGCGGACCCGGTCGTCCCAGCCGGCGGCGGCCCCGCGGACGCGCGCGGCGTCGTCCGCCGTGCCGGTGACCAGGAGTACACCGCGCGCCGGGTGGAGCAGTTCGGCGACCCGGGTGCGGCCGCCGTCCTCGAGCAGCAGCTCGTGGCCGGGGGCCAGCCGCAGACCGAGCAGCGGATGGTCGCCGGGGCCCATGTCGTAGCGGATGTCGACGCCGCTGACGATCCCGGCCAGGTGCCGGGCGGCCTCGGGCAGTTCCACCAGTTCACGCATGACGGCGCGCAGCGGCTCCATCTCGTCGCCGGTGAGGTAGAGGCGGGTCTGGGCGCGGGTGTTGCGCATCAGCTTCTCGCCGACCGGGTGCCGCTCGCTCTCGAAGGTGTCGAGCAGGCCCTCGGGTGCCCAGCCGTTGACGGCCGCGGCCAGCTTCCAGCCGAGGTTGGCGGCGTCCTGGACGCCGACGCTCATGCCCTGCGCGCCGGCCGGCATGTGGATGTGGGTGGCGTCGCCGGCGAGGAAGACCCGGCCGCTGCGGTAGTGCTCGGCCTGGCGGGTGGTGTCGGTGAAGGAGCTGATCCAGCGGACCTCCGCGTGGTGCAGCGACTCGCCGGTCATGCGCTGCCAGGCGTCGGCGATGTCGGTGAACCTCAGGGCGCTCTTGTCCTCGGGCGGGCGCAGGTTCTCGTCGTGGATGACGATCCGGTCCACGCCGTTCTCCAGGTTGAACGCCATCACCATGCCGCCCGGCACCTTCTCGCCGATGGGCCGCTGCCGCACCCCGGCGCCGACCAGGTCGGCCATGTACATGCCGCGGGTGGCGCCCCAGCCCTTGAAGTCGATGCCCGCCAGGGTCCGCACGAGGCTGCGTGCCCCGTCGCAGCCCACCAGGTACTGCGCGGTGTCCTCACCGTGCCCGTCCGGGCCCTCGTACTCGACGACGACGCCGTCCGGCCTCTCCCGGTAGCCGGTCACCTCGTGGTTGCGCAGGACGGGCACGCCCAGTTCCTTGAGCCAGTTCTCGAGGATCTCCTCGGTGCGGAACTGGGGTACGCCGCGGACGCTGAAGTGATTGTCGTCCAGCTTGCCGAAATCGATGCGTACGCCGCCGAAGTGGCCCTGGGCCCATTCGACGTCGCCGAAGCGTTCCAGCAGGCCGCGCTGCTCGAACACCTCGGCCGCCCGGCGGGTGAAGCCGACGCCGCGCGACTCCCCGCTGGGTCCGGGCAGCTTGTCGTAGACCACCACGTCCACGCCGCCGAGCCGCAGTTCACCGGCGAGCATCAGCCCGACCGGACCGGCGCCGACGACGATCGCGCCCTTTGCCATGTCGTACTCCTCATGCAGATGGATGGCGTGAGTCAGCCGAAGAAGTCGAGCAGGGCCCCGGCGACGACCTCGGGTTCCTCCTCGGGCAGGTAGTGCACCGACTTCGACGCCCGCACCATGCGCACGTCGGTGGCCTGCGCGGTGAGCTTGCGCTGAAGGTCCTCGTAGGTGAAGTTGCCGCCGATGCCGAGTACGGGCATGGTCAGCCTGCCGTAGCCGGCCAGGTCGGCGATGTCCTGGTGGCACGCCTGGTACCAGCCGGTGCCGGCCCGGATGGCCTGCGGGCTGTTGTAGGCGTGCGCGTAGATCTCGCGGTCGGCCTCGCCGACCAGGTTCTGGTCGGCGAGGGAGTGGGCGAACAGCCAGTCGATCACGTGGCGCATGCGGCCGCACATCAGCTGTTCCGGCAGTTGCTGGAGCTGGTTGACCGCCCACCACCACAGGGCGGTTCCGGTTCCGGGCCGGTACAGCAGCCGCAGGTCGTACTCGCTCTCGTCGGGGTGCGGGGTGTCCAGCAGTGCAAGCCTTCGGGTCGCCCCGGGGTGGTTGGCGGCGAAGGCGAACGCCACCATGGCCCCGATGTCGTGTCCGGCGATGTCCACCTGCCGGTGGCCCAGGTGCCGCACCAGGGCGTGCAGGTCCGCCGCCATCGTCTTCTTGTCGTAGCCGCCCGCGGGCTTGTCCGAGCCGCCCATGCCGCGCAGGTCGACGGCGATGACGCGGTGGGTGCGGGCGAGCTGGGGCATGACCTTGCGGTACGCCCACCAGGTCTGCGGCCAGCCGGGCACGAGCAGCAGGGGCCGTCCGTGCCCGCCGGTCACGTAGTGCAGGCGCACGCCGTTGACCGTGGCGCAGCGGCTGCGGAAGCCGCCGGGCAGGGAGCGGGCCAGTTCGCTGTCGGAGGGCACGGAGCCGGTGTGTTCGCGGGCGTGGGCGGCAGTGGCGGTGCCCGTCATGGCGAGGGCTGTCGCTCCTGTGCCCAGGGCGAGCATCGTGCGTCTGTTCAGCGTCATCTACCCAAGTCCTCGTCGCTTCGTGGCCGGTGAGCCAATCAGGCGCGGAAGGCGCCGGCGTGCTGGTCCGCCCATACGGTGAAGGGGCGGGCCGGGTGTCCGGTGAGCTGCTCGACGTGGTCGGTGAGCGGCACCGGCGCCGTGCTGGCCGCCCACAGCTTCAGCAGCGCGTCGGCGATGTCGTCCGGCATGAAGTCCGGCTTGTTGGCCCGCCACACCTGCGGGGGGATCCGCTCGACGGGGATGTCCCGGCCCGCCGCGGCCGCGATGATCGCGACGTGCTCGGCGAAGGTGAGGGACTGCGGCCCGGTGAGGTGGTACGACCGGCCGCGCAGCGCGGGGTCGGTGAGGACCGCGCACGCCGCTTCCGCGATGTCGCGCTCGTTGACCGGATCGGCGTGGCTGTCCGGGTAGGGCAGGCCCACCGCGCCGCGCGCCTTCAGCGACCACGCCCAGGGCAGGGCGTTGCCGGCCAGTGCGCCGCAGTTCAGGGGCGTGGAGGTGAGCGACGACGCGGCGAGGGCCTGCTCGACGGCGAGGTGGGGGGCGGCGATCGGGTCGTCGGCGGCTGAGGGGCGCAGCACGGCGTCGGCGGACATGATCACGACGTGTTCCACGCCGGCTTTCTCGGCCTGCGCCACGAAGGCGTCGACCGCCGCCGGCTCGGCGTACAGGAAGACGGAGTCGACACCGTCGAGGGCGGCGGCGAAATCGGCCGGGGTGTCGAGTGCGAGCCGTACCGACTCGGTGCCCGCGGGCAGGGACAGCTTCTCGGGGTTGCTGGAACCGGCGCGGACGGCGACGCCGCGTTCGTGCAGTACCTGCACGAGCAGGGAGCCGACCTTGCCGCGGCTGCCGGTGACGAGGACGGTCATGACAGTGGCCTTCCGGGGGTCTGGGGGCGGGGTGAGGGGCCCGGCGGGGTGCCGGCGCGGCCTGCGCGGCGTCGCCGGTGGCGGGGAGTTCGGCGGTGGCGGGGTGTTCGGCCGTGGCGGGGTGTCCGGCGGCTGCCGGGCGGTGCCGCCGGGCGGTCGGCCTGCGGGTGGCGGGCCCCGGTGTGCGAGACGGCCGGGGCCGGGCGGGCCTGCGCCGGTGTCAGACCGCGGCCGCGCCGAACCAGCGGGTGAGGGCGTCGGTCACATCGCCGCCGTCCGGGGCCGCCCAGACGACATGGCCGTCGGGACGCAGCAGCACCGCTTCGGGGCCGCCGTCCTCCGCCCAGGTGCCGGCGACGACGTCGACCCGGTCGGACCAGTCGGCGGCGGTCTTGTGGACGGTGGAGGGGTCGCCGGTGACGATCAGCACGCCCCGGGCCTCGTGCAGCAGTTCGGCGACCCGGACGCGGGTGCCGTCGGCGCGTTGCAGCGCGCGCTGCGGCGGCAGGCGCAGGCCCAGCAGCGGGTGTTCGCCGGCTCCGACGTCGTAGCGGATGTGCAGGCCGCTGACCTGGCCGGCCAGATAGCGGGCCGCGTCGGGGATGCGCACGAGTTCGCGCATGACCGCGCGCAGCGGCTCCATCTCCTCGCCGCTGAGGTAGAGCAGCGACTGGGCGTGGACGTTGCGCAGCAGCTGCTCGCCGAGCGGGTGCCGCTCGGCGTGGTAGGTGTCGAGGAGGCCGTCGGGGGCCCAGCCGTTGATCGTCGCGGCCAGTTTCCAGCCGAGGTTGACGGCGTCCTGGAGGCCGACGCTGACGCCCTGCGCGCCCAGTGGCGCGTGGTCGTGGGCGGCGTCGCCGGCGAGGAGGACGCGGCCGCTGCGGTACTGCTCGGCGAGGCCGGTGGCGTTGGTGAGGGCGGTCATCCAGCGGGTGTGGCCGTGGTGGATGGACTCGCCGGTCATGCGCTGCCAGGCGTCGGCCACCTCGGTGAAGGTCAGCGTGCCCTCGCCGTGGTGGGGGCGGACGCCGGGCTCGTGGATGACGATCCGGTCGTAGCCGTCGCCCAGGCCGACCGAGAGGACCATGCCGCCGCCCTCGACGCGCTCCCCGATGGGCCGCGGCCGGATGTCGGCGCCGGTGACGTCCGCCAGGTACATGCCGCGCGTCGCCTCGTCGCCCGGGAAGGCGATGCCGGCCAGGCGGCGCACGGTGCTGCGGCCGCCGTCGCAGCCGATGAGGTACTGCGCGTGGTCCTCGCCGGGGCCGTCGGGGCCGTCGTAGCGGACGACGACGCCGTCCTCGGTCTCCTCGAAGCCGGTGACCTCACGGCCGCGGAGCACGGGCACGCCCAGGCGGGCCGTCCAGTCGCCGAGCAGCTGCTCGGTGCGGGACTGGGCGAGCCCCATCACCCCGAAGTGGCTCTCCTCCAGCAGGGTGAAGTCGATGCGGACGCCGCCGAAGTGGCCGTGCCGGCCCCAGCGGAATTCCCCCAGCTCGTCGAGGAGCCCACGCTGGTCGAGGACTTCGGCGGTGCGGCTGGTGAAGCCGAGGCCACGCGATTCCCCGCTGGGCGCGGGCAGTTTGTCGTAGACGACCACGTCCACGCCGCCGAGCCG
>MUMD01000380.1 GCA_002155895.1 Streptomyces rochei | reverse complement strand
CGCGGGTTCCGTCGGTGAGGAGGGCGGGGGCCGCGTACAGGGCCCGGTACGAGTAGCCCTCGGGGGCCGCCGGGCCGCCGGTGTGCACCTCGCCGGGTTCCAGGACGACGATGGACCCGGGCCCCGAGTGGATGTGGCCGCCCCGGTAGGCGATGACCTCCAGGCCGCCCACGGTCACCCCGACCGTGAACTCGTCGTGGGCGTGCGGGGCGTAGACGTGCCGGTCGAAACGGGCGGTGAGGAGGTCGAGGGGCGGACCGTCCGCCCCCAGCCGGGCCCTGGTCCACCGTGCCTGCTCGCGCGCGTCCACCGCTCACCACCCCCCGGCACAGCCTCCGCTTGACCCTGCCGCAGCGTCAACGTCTCTACTGGGGCCATGCGGATCGGAGAACTCGCCGACGCCGTCGGCGTCACCACGCGGACCGTGCGGCACTACCACCACCAGGGCCTGCTGCCCGAGCCGGAACGGCTGGCCAACGGCTACCGGACGTACACCCTGCGGCACGTCGTCGTGCTGGCCCGGATCAGGCGGCTGACCGAGCTGGGCCTCGGGCTGGCGGAGGTGCGGGACGTGCTCGCGGACGAGGCCGGGAAGGATCTCGCCGAGGTGCTTCAGGAGCTGGACGCGGATCTGGCGCGGCAGGAGGAGGCGATCCGGGAGCGCCGGGCGCGGCTGCGGGCGCTGCTGGAGGCGGAGGGCGGGCTGCCGAGCGAGGGCCCGGTCTCGCCGGAGCTGGCCGAGCTGTTCGCGGGGATGGGGGACGTCTCCGGCTCCCCCATGGCCGTACGGGACCGTGAGGTGCTGGCGCTGATGGAGGGCACGATGGCGCCGGAGGACCGGGAGAGGCTGCTGGGGACACTCCGGGGCGCCCTGGGGTCGCCGGAGGCGGTGGAGCGGGCCCAGCGGGCGTACGCGCTGCTCGACGACCTGGCCGACGCGGGCGCCGACGATCCGCGGGTGGCGGAGACCGCCCGGGTGCTCGCCGCGTGCATGCCCGCGGAGCTGCTGCCCGAGGAGGACGTCGACCTCGATCCCGGGCACCCCTTCCTGCGCGCCCTGTACGCCGACTTCGCGCCGGGGCAGGCCGAGGCGATCAGGCTGGCCCTGCGGATCGTCGCCCGGGGACGGCGGGCATGAGGGCGTCCCGGGTGCTGGCGGTTCCCGGACTCGTGGTCCGGCACGAGCTGCGGTTGCTGGGCAGCCTGTGGCTGTGGGCGGTCCGGCGGACCCATGGGACCGGGGGCGGCGGGACGGCCTTCGGGTACGCGCGGGGGCAGGGCGCGATGATGTTCGGCTTCGCGTTCGTGTGCGTGATCGAGTCCGTGATGATGTCCGTGCTGCTGCGGGACTGGCCGGCCGTGCACCACGCGGTGCTGGTCCTGGACGTGTACACGGTCCTGATCGTGATCGGCCTGCACGCGGCCTCCGTGGTCCGGCCGCACGTCCTCGACGCGGCCGCCGGGACGTTGCGCGTCCGCCGGGCCGTCCACGTCGACGTGTCGATACCGCTGGAGCGGATCGCGTCCGTGCGCCGGGAGCTGCGGGCGACGCACGAGCGGACGGACGGGGAGCTGGACCTCGCCGTGGGCTCCCAGACCTCCGTCACCCTGGAACTCTCCGAGCCGGTCGTCCACGTCGCCTTCTTCGGGCGCCGGCGCGAGGTCGGGGTCGTGCGCTGTCACGCCGACGACCCGGCGGCGCTGGTACGGGCCGTCGACCGGGCGAGGGAGGGGCGGGCCGGTACGCCGTACCCTGACCGGGGGCCCTGGAGCTCGATGTGAAGGAGTACGTGTGCTTGTCCTGCTGCCGCCGTCCGAGGGGAAGGCCGCGTCCGGCCGGGGCGCTCCGCTGAAGCCGGAGTCGCTGTCCCTCCCGGGGCTGACCCCCGCCCGGGAGACGGTCCTCGGGGAGCTGGTGGAGCTGTGCTCCGGCGACGAGGAGAAGGCGCGCGAGGTGCTCGGACTGAGCGAGGGCCTGCGCGGCGAGGTCGCCAAGAACGCGGAGCTGCGCACGGCGGGGGCACGGCCGGCCGGGGAGATCTACACGGGTGTGCTCTACGACGCCCTGGACCTGGCCTCCCTGGACGCGGCCGCCAAGAGGCGGGCCGCGCGTGCGCTGCTGGTGTTCTCCGGACTGTGGGGCGCGGTGCGGGTGACCGACCGGATTCCCTCCTACCGGTGCTCGATGGGCGTGAAGCTCCCCGCGCTCGGGGCGCTGGGCGCGTACTGGCGGGCGCCGATGGCCGAGGTGCTGCCGGCGGCGGCCGGGGACGGGCTGGTCCTCGATCTGCGGTCCGCGGCGTACGCGGCGGCCTGGAAGCCGCAGGGCGAGGTCGCGGGGCGGACGGCGACCGTGCGGGTGCTGCACGCGCCGACCCGGAAGGTGGTCAGCCACTTCAACAAGGCGACCAAGGGCAGGATCGTACGGAGTCTGCTGGCGTCCGGGAGCGCGCCGGCGGGGCCGGCCGAGCTGGTCGAGGCGCTGCGCGACCTCGGGTACGAGGTGGAGGCGCAGGCACCCGCGCGGGCGGGGAAGCCGTGGGCGCTGGACGTGCTGGTGGCGGAGATCCACTGAGCGAATTGCGAGGGCGCCGCCCTTTCATTGAACGGTGAGGGCTCCCTCCTTTCGTTGCATCCTGCGCAACGCGCTTTGCGCAGGATGCATCGTGCGGGCACGATGAGGACATGCGCTCACCGTTGCCCTCCGTACTGGATCTCGCCCCCGTCGTTCCCGTGGTGGTCGTCGACGACCTCGCGGACGCCGTGCCGCTCGCCCGGGCGCTCGTCGCCGGCGGGCTGCCCGCGATCGAGGTGACGCTGCGGACCCCGGTCGCGCTCGACGCGATCCGGGCGATCGCGGCCGAGGTGCCGGACGCGGTGGTCGGCGCGGGCACGGTCGTCACCGCGGAGCAGGTCGCGGAGGTCGTGGCGGCCGGGGCGCGGTTCCTGGTGAGCCCGGGGTGGACCGATGCCCTGCTGACGGCGATGCGTGACTCCGGGGTGCCGTTCCTGCCGGGGGTGTCGACCACGTCCGAGGTGGTGGCGCTGCTGGAGCGCGGGGTGCGGGAGATGAAGTTCTTCCCGGCCGAGGCCGCGGGCGGCACCGCCTACCTGAAGGCGCTCGCCGCGCCGCTGCCGCAGGCCCGCTTCTGCCCGACGGGAGGCATCGGCCCGGCTTCCGCGCCTCGGTATCTGGCGCTGCCCAACGTGGGGTGTGTCGGCGGCAGTTGGATGCTGCCCAAGGACGCGGTGGCCGACCGGGACTGGGGGCGCGTCGAGGCGCTGGCCCGTGAGGCGGCCGGGCTCAGCGCAGGTGGGACGTGTCGTTGAACAGCCGGACGCTCGCGCCGCCGTCCGCGTAGTACGCCACGGCCGACAGCGACGCCGCCGACAGCTCCATGCGGAACAGCGACTCGGGCGGGGCGCCCAGGGCGAGGCGGACGAACGTCTTGATCGGCGTCACGTGGGAGACCAGCAGGACCGTGCGGCCCGCGTACGCCGCGACCAGCCGGTCACGGGTGGCGGCGACCCGGGCGCCGGTCGCGGCGAAGCTCTCGCCGCCGCCTGTCGGCTCCGCGTCCGGGGAGGACAGCCAGGCGTTCAGGTCGTCGGGGTAGCGCTCGCGCACCTCGCCGAAGGTGAGCCCCTCCCAGGCGCCGAAGTCGGTCTCCCGCAGGCCGTCCTCGACCGCGACCTCCAGGCCGAGGCGGGCGGCGACGATACCGGCGGTCTCCCGGGTCCGGGCCAGCGGTGAGGCGACGATCGCCTGGACGGTGCCGCGCCGGGCGAGGCTCGCGGCGACCTTCTCGGCCTGTTCGCGGCCCGCGGCCGACAGGGAGGGGTCGCTGCCGCCGCTCCCGGAGAACCGCTTCTGCGGGGTCAGGGGGGTCTCCCCGTGCCGGAGCAGCACGAAGGTGGCCGGTGCGCCCATGTCGGGCGGTCCCCAGCCGGGCGAGGCCACGGTCCTCGCGGCCCGGACGTCGGCGGAGGCGGCGGCTCGCGATGACGTGGAGGACCCGGCGGAGCCCGGCGCCCCGGACCCGGCGGCGGCTTTCGATGCTGCGTCCGGGCGCGGGCCGGCCTCCGGCCCCGCCGGACCGGCGGCTCCGGCACCGTCCCTCACGGCGGACCCACCGGACGCGGACCGAGCACCCCCCACGGCGGCCGGACCCTCGACGGCCCCCGCCCGACGGCCGCCCGCCGGGCCGGGCGTCCCGGTGGCGTCACCGCGCGCGGCGGGAGGACCGGCGTCGGCCTCCACCCCACGAGTGCCGGCCGTGTCGGACACCGAAGCGCCGGGCGCGGCGGTGGGATCGGCGGCGGAGCCGGTCGCACCGGGCGCCGTCGGCTCGGCGGACGCCGTCGGCTCGGCGGACGCCTTCGGCTCGGCGGGCACCTTCGGCTCGGCAGGCGTCGTCGGCTCGGCGGGCGGCCGGGCCGCACCCGGTGCCCCGGTGCGCGCGGCACTCGCGGCGCCGGTCTCCGCACCCGTACCGGAGCCCGCCCTCGCGCCACCGCCCGTCGCGGTGCGTCCGCCCGCGGAGCGCCCCGTGTCCAAGTCCGCCGTCGACGTGGACGGCGACCACCGCTCGCCGCGCGCCCCGGCGTCCATCGCCTCGTTGGCCAGGCGGTCGGCGTGCTTGTTCTCGGCGCGCGGGATCCACTCGTAGGTCACCCGGCCGGGCGGGAAGACCCGCGCGGCCTCGGCGGCCAGCGGCTTCATGTCCGGGTGCTTGATCTTCCAGCGGCCCGACATCTGCTCGACGACGAGCTTGGAGTCCATCCGCACCCGCACGGTCGCGTCCGGGTCCAGCTCCCGCGCCGCGCGCAGCCCGGCCACCAGGCCCCGGTACTCGGCGACGTTGTTGGTGACGACGCCCAGGTACTCGGCCGCCTCGGCCAGGGTCTCCCCCGTGGCCGCGTCCAGCACGACCGCGCCGTAGCCCGCGGGCCCCGGGTTGCCCCGCGACCCGCCGTCGGCCTCGACCACGAACTCCCGTGCCGGACCCGCCTCCGGGTCCGCTCCCGCACCCGTCACCGGACCCGCCCCGCACTCGCCACCGGAACCGGCCCCCTACAGGCCGGAGTCCGCCGTGCGCACCAGGATGCGGCGGCAGTTCTCGCAGCGGACGACCGTGTCGGGGGCCGCCGAGCGGATCTCGCTCAGCTCGGTGATCGCCAGCTCCTGGCGGCAGCCCTGGCAGCTGCGCTGGTACAGCTTGGCCGCACCGACGCCGCCCTGCTGCTCGCGCAGCTTGTCGTAGAGCTTCAGCAGGTCCGCGGGGACGGAGGCCGCGATGACCTCGCGCTCCTTGGTCACCGAGGCGGCCTCGGCGTCCAGCTCCCCGACGGCCGAGTCCCGGCGCGCGGCGGCGTCGTCGAGCCTGCCCTGCACGGAGCCGACCCGCTCGGTCAGCTCGGCGACCCGCTCCTGCGCGGACTCGCGGCGCTCCATGACCTCCAGGACGACGTCCTCGAGGTCGCCCTGCCGCTTGGCGAGCGAGGCGATCTCGCGCTGGAGGTTCTCCAGGTCCTTCGGGGAGGTGACGGCGCCGGAGTCCAGGCGCTGCTGGTCGCGGGCGGCGCGCTGGCGCACCTGGTCCACGTCCTGCTCGGCCTTGGTCTGCTCGCGGGCGCAGTCGCTCTCCTCGGTCTGCGCGGCCACGAGCAGGTCGCGCAGCTGGGTGTGGTCCTTGGTCAGCGACTCGATCTCGGCGTGCTCGGGCAGGGACCTGCGCTTGTGCGCGAGCTGCTGGAGCCGGACGTCGAGGGCCTGGACGTCCAGGAGTCGGATCTGGTCGGCGGGCTCGGCTTTCAGTTGGGGGCTCCCATTGCGTCGGGGGTCGGGGCGGACGCCGCGTGGGCGGTCCAGGGGTCGGTGACCGTCTTGGAGACGTGGACCCTCAGGTCCCATCCCTCCCGGTCGGAGATCTCGTCGAGCTGCGCCGCGGCCAGCTCGCACCAGGGCCACTCGGTGGCCCAGTGCGCCGCGTCGAGCAGCGCGAGGGGGCTGTGGGCGCGGGCCTCCGAGACGGGGTGGTGGCGCAGGTCCGCGGTGAGGAACGCGTCGGCGCCGGACGCCCGCACGTGGTCGAAGAGGCTGTCGCCGGAGCCGCCGCTGACGGCGACCGTGCGGACCACGGCCTCGGGGTCGCCGGCGACGCGGATGCCCTGCGCGGTGGCGGGCAGCCGCTCGGCGGCGCGGGCGGCCAGCTCGCGGACGGTCAGCGGGTGCTCCAGCTCGCACACGCGGCCGAGGCCCCGACGTCCGTCCGGGTCGGCCGGGTCCGGGACCAGGGGCCGTACGACACGCAGGTCGAGTGCGCCGGCCAGCGCGTCGGAGACGCCCGGGTCGGCGGTGTCGGCGTTGGTGTGGGCGACGTGCAGGGCGACGTCGTTCTTGATGAGCGTGTGCACCACGCGGCCCTTGAAGGTGGAGGCCGCGACCGTCGTCGTCCCCCGCAGGTACAGCGGGTGGTGGGTGACGAGCAGGTCGGCGCCCAGCCGCACCGCCTCGTCGGCGATCTCCTGGACCGGGTCGACGGCGAACAGGACGCGGGAGACCTCCTGGTCCGGGTCGCCCACGACGGTGCCGACCGCGTCCCAGGACTCGGCCCGCTCGGCGGGCCACAGGTTCTCCAGCGCGGCGATGACTTCTGACAGACGGGGCACGGGTGCAAGGCTACCTGCCTGTACTGCGCCGTCGTACCCGCAGCGGGCCCCCGGCCGCCGTCCGGACCGGCACAGCACAGACCTCCGCGTCCCCTCAGGCGAATCGTTCCTGTGACACACGTACGTGTGATGGGGAGAGCGGCCGCTCCCCCGCCCGTGCGTACGAAAACTAGCTTCGTCGCCGGAGGTGACCGAACGATGACAGCCTGTGCTATCGAACCTTCGGCGGCGCCCGGGAGCGACGGCCCGCCACCGGCGGGCTGCGCCATCACCGCGGAGGGCGCCTACGCCGCGCGTCTCGCCCGCCGCGGCGATTGCTGGTACCCGGAGCGCTGGACGCTGGACGGCCCCGAGCCGTACGCCGTGCCGCTGCCCGGCAACCAGCCGGAGGAGCCCGGCACCGAGGTGCAGCCGATGGGCGACGGGCGGGTCCTGGTCCACCGCAAGGCGACCGGACGGCACTTCTTCTCCCTGCTGTACCCGACCGGGCCCGGCACCGGCGAGCTGCCGCTGGGCGCGGTCGAGTGCCCGGCGGACACCACCGCGCTGCGGCTGCTGCCGCCGGCCCCGGGTGGCGAGCGGGCCTACGCGCTCGCCACCGGCGCCCGCTCGACCGTGCTGTGGCAGGTCGCGGGCGGGGCCTTCGGGCCCGAGCGGCTGGCCGAGATCCCGGGGCGCTGCTCGGGCGGCGTCTGGCTGGACCGCACGGGTCGGATACTGGCCGTCGACCGGGAGACCGGCGGGCGCACCAAGGCGGTCGTGGTGGACCTGGAGCGGGACGGCGAGGTGTTCCCGCTGCTGCAGATCGCCGCGGACAGCGACGACCGGATCCTGCTGGCCGATCCGGACAGCGGGCTGGTGCTGATCCGCTCGGACGCGCCGTCGCCCGGGCGGGACCGGCTGGGCTGGGGGGTGCTGGGCAGCACGCTGCCGGTGCGCTTCCCGGAGTGCCTGCGGCTGCCGGACTGCGTGGTGACGCCGTTCGCCATCCAGCCGGGCCAGGCGCTCACGCCGGAACGGTGCGCGGTGGCCCTGCGGGTGGACGGCGCGCTCGGCAGCTGGGTGGCGGTGTGGCGGCCCGCCGAGCGGCAGGTGCGCCACCTTCCGGCGCCCGAGGGATGGCTGACCGGTGCCGGGCTGTGGAGCGCCGACGGTGAGCTGCGGCTGCCCTGCGCCACACCCCGGTCGCCGTGCGGGGTGGCCCGGCTTCCGGCACCGCCGGACACCGGCGACGCACGGTCGGAGAGGACGCGGGAGCCCGCTCCCGGGGAGCCCTCCGCCCCGCCTTCCGCGCGTCGCGCACCGGCCGTCGAGGGCCCGCCCGAGGCACCGGAACCGGAGGCCCCGGCTCCCTCCCCACAGCGTCCCGTTCCGCTGCAACAGGCCCCGCTGGCGCGGCTTGTAACGAAGTAGTGCCGGTTGGCGCGGCCGCCTGGATCCGGCCCTCGGGGTCCCGGTTACACTCGCCCGGCTGTAGGAAAGATCATGTTGACGGGGTGAATTCCTTCCGATGAACGACGCCAGCACGACCCAGCCCACGCAGGCCGACGGCGCCGACGTATCCGAGACGGTGACCGGCCACGGCAGGCACCGGGGACCGGTGTCCAGCCAGGACGGTGCCGAGGCGCCGCGAGGCCGCCACCGCAAGCCGGCCGAGGAGTCCGAAGCGGCCGCCTGACGGCTCGGCACGCACACACCGCGAGCGGCTCCGGCCCCCGTCCCGCGCATCCTGGGACGGGGGCCGGAGCCGTCATGCGTACCGCACCACCGTGTCGGCGAGCACGACCGTGTCGCCCCGCTCGCGCACCCCCGCCTCCACCCGCACGCTCCCGCCCTCGTC
>MUMD01000038.1 GCA_002155895.1 Streptomyces rochei | reverse complement strand
GCCCCCGGCCTCCCGTCCCCGACCCAAGCCTCCGGCAACCTCCGGGAAGGAACCCAACCCCCCATGCGCCACGTGGTCCTGCACGCCCTCGCCGACGGCCTGGCCCCCGCCGAGGTCTACCGCCGCATCAGCGACTTCCGCCGCTATCCCGAGTACAGCGACACCTTCCGGGAGGTGCGCGTCGAGCCGCCCCTGCCCGACGGCTCCACCGTGTCGGACTGGACCGTCGAGTTCCGGGGCGGGCTGATGCGGTGGCGGGAGCGCGACACCTACGCACCCGAGACCTTCTCCCTCGCCTTCGAGCAGCTCAGCGGCGACTTCCAGTCCTTCGAGGGGAGCTGGCGCTGCGAACCGCACGGCGGGGGCACCCTCGTCGTCTTCACCGCCGCCTTCGACCTCGGCATCCCCTCCCTCGCCGAGATCCTCGACCCGGTCGCCGAGTCGACCGTGCGGACCAACATCGCCCGCGTGCTGCGGGGCCTGGCGGACGCGGAGGTGATCGATGAACGCGCGACTGCGGCTCGTGGCTGACCGGACGGCGGTCGCCGGCGCCCCGCCCGGCACCGCCGGACAGCCGCCCGGAGGGGGACCGCACGAGGAGCCGCTGCACGAGGAACCCGGCCCGGGCGCCGCCCGCTGCCTCGGGCTCTACGCCAAGCTGGCCGCCGGCGTGACCGTCGTGACCGCGCGCGGTGAGGACGGCCCGCTGGGCATGACGGTCTCCGCCGTCACCTCGCTCTCCGCCCGGCCCCCGCTGCTCCTGGCCTGTCTGCGCGACGGCTCCCGGACCCTGGCCGCCGTCCGGGCCCGCCGGGCCTTCGCCGTGCACCTGCTGCGCGAGGAACAGCAGGAACTGGCCGGGCGGTTCGCCAGCCCCACGACGACCGCCGCCGAGCGGTTCGCCGGCACCGACACCCGGCAGGTGCTCGGCGTCCCGGTGCTGGCGGGCGCCCTCGCCTGGTCGGTGTGCCTGACCGAGGACGTACGCCGCTACGGCGACCACCACCTCGTCGTCGGCCGGCTCGCCGCCGTGCACGTGGGCGGCGGGCGCCCGCTGCTGTGGCACGACCGTCGGTTCGGCGCGCTCACCGGGCCGCTGCCGGACGCCGTCGGATGACCGGGGAGCCGGCCGGAACGCCGTACTGGGAACCGTCGGAACTGCCGCCGCAACCCCAGCTGCACGGCGTGGTCACCGCGGACGTCGCCGTCGTCGGTGCCGGACTGGCCGGGCTGTCCTGCGCCTACCACCTCGCCGAACGCGCCCCCGGGCTGGACATCGCCGTGCTGGACGCCGAGCAGCCGGCCGCCGGGGCCAGCGGCCGGGGCACCGGACTGCTGGGCCCCCGGGCCGGCCCCGCCGTGGACCGCGCGGTGCGCCGCTTCGGCCCGCGGACCGCGCGGCGCATGCACCGGGCCAGCGAGCGGGCGGTGCGGGACGTCCTCGACCTGTGCGCCCGGCTCGACGTGCCGTGCGGGCTGCGGCCCGGCGAACAGCTCATGGCCACCCGCTCGGCCGCGGGCCTGATCGCCCTCGCCCGCCGGGCCCGCGCCTGCCGTGACATCGGCCTGGACGTCCCCGTCCTCACCCCGGCGGGCATCCGCGACCGCGTCGGCGTGCCCTACCGGGCCGCCCTGCTGCACCGCCCCGCCGCCACCCTCGACCCGGCGGCCCTGACCTGTGCCCTCGCCCGCGCCTGCGCCGACCGGGGCGTACGGTTCTACGGCCGCAGCCCGCTGCTGGCCCTGCGGCCCGGCGACCTGGTCGGCCCCGAGTTGGTCCTCCCGCACGGCCGGCTCTACGCGGGACAGGCCGTGCTGGCCGTCAACTCCGCGGCCCAGGCGCTGGACCTGCCGGTCGGCACGGTGCTGCCCGTGGAGGTGTACGCCCTCGCCACCGAGCCGCTGAGCGCCTCCGCCTACGACGAGTTGGGCGGGCGCGCAGGGCACTCGGTGGTGGACGCCGTGGCCCTCGCACCGTACTTCCGGCTGCTCCCCGACCGGGGTCTCGTGGCGGGCGGCGGCGCGGCCACGCTGCCGTCCGGACTCGGTGCCCCCCGGCTGAGAGTCCTGCGGGAGCGGGCGTGGGCGGGGCTGGAGCGCTGGCTGCGGTCGCTGCACCCCGAACTCGCCCGGGTGCGGGTCAGCCACCGCTGGTCCGGCCGCATCGGCATGACCGCCGACGACCTGCCGGTGGTCGGGCCCGTGCCGGGCCACGAGGACGTCTGGTACATCGGCGGCTGCTGCGGGCACGGCCTGGCCCTCTCCGTGGCGCACGGCGCGCACGTCGCCGCCGCCCTGCTCGGCGAACCCGAAGAGGGCGAGCCGCTCCCGTGGCACCGCTCCCGGGCCCCGCGCCTGCCCGTCCGCGGACCCGTTCGGCCCCTGCTGCGGGCCTACGTGGACACGCTGGGGAGCCTCGCGCGGCATACATGCTGACGGCGGGCACCGTCCGCGTCCCGACCGCACCACCCCGATCCGATCAGGAGGACCCATGACGCGACCCCACCCCGGCACGGACGGCCGGCTGCCGCCGTCCCTGGCCATGGGCACCGCGGACGTCGCCTTTCACCTGGCCGCGGGCGGCAGGCCGCTGCCCGTGGTGTTCGCCTTCGGCTTCGAGGGCCGCGCGCCCACGCTGGACTCCGTCCGCGCGCGTGTCGCCGAGCGCGTCCAACGCGTCCCGACGTCGCGCTACCGCATCGCGCGGGACCGCCGCGGATTCCGGCGGGTGGACCGGATCGAGGCGGACCGCCATGTGCACGAGGCGTGGCTGCCCGAGGACACCGACGGTTCGGCGACCGGCCGCCTGATGCTGTCGCGGCCCCTGGCCACGGACGACCGGCCGGCCTGGGACGTGTGGCTGGTCCACGGCCCGGCGGGCCGGCACACCCTGGTCTACCGCACCGACCACGCCTACCAGGACGGTGTGGGCGCCGCCTGGACGGCCCGCGCGCTCCTCGGCGACGACCCGGGCGGCGGACCTGTCCCACGCCCCGCCGCCCGCCCCACCGCGCGCGGTCTGGCGGACGCCCTGGCCGAGGTGGCGGCGGCCTTCCGCGCACCCACCGCCAAACCGGCCTTCGACGGGGTCTCGACGGGCCGCGTCGACGTGTGCCACACCCGGACCCCGCTGGCCCGGCTCCGCGCCGTCGCCCGCGCCCACGGCGGCACGGTGACGGACGTGTACCTCGCCGCCCTGTCCCACGCCGTGCGCACCTGGTACCTGAAGGACACCGGCCTGGTCCATCCGCCGCTGCCCGTGTCGATCCCGATGTCGGTGCGGGCCCCGGGGGAGGAGTTCGCCCCGGGCAACCGCATGGTCACCGCGCGGCTCCTGCTGCCCTGCGACGAGGAGTCACCGCGGCGGGCACTGGCCCGGATCGTGGCCGCCACCGGCCGGCTGCGCGAGAGCCGGCGGCGCGACGCCATGCGGCTCCTGCTGGCCGCCGTGCCCCGGGCGCTCGGTGCCCGCGTCGGCACCCGGCTCGTGCACGGCGCCGTCGTCGCCGGGCCGGTCAGCAGCGTGGACTTCGGCCCGGCCCTCATCCACCAGGGGATCGCGGCCCGGCACGCGGCGGTCTTCACCAGCGTCGCCTCGGGCATCCGGTGCGTGACGACGCTGACCAGCCAGCACGACACCGCGTGCCTGAGCGTGGTGCACGACGTGGCCCTGGCGACCGCGGACGAGCTTCCCGACCTGTGGCTGGCGGCGCTGCTGGAGCTGGAACGGCCGTAGCCGCGGCGTCACGTGGGGCCCCGGACCGGTGTCCGGGGCCCCACGCGTGGCGGCTCAGGCCCTGCCGCGCAGCGTCCCGGTCGTCAGGAACACGCACTTCGCCGCGGCCGTGCCCACCAGCGGAATGTACGGGGACAGCCGCTCCCTCACATAGGGCAGCGTGAACAGATCGGCGACCCCGGCGTCCCAGCCGTGCCGCGCCCACCAGCCTTCCGGCTCGGCGAGCCGCCAGTGCCAGGCCAGCCCGATCGTCGCCAGCGCCTCCATGAACGGCGCCACGAACGACGAGGACAGGGTCGTGGAGTTCACGCACTCGGCGCCGAACGTGCTGCCGGGCGCGGAGAGTTCGGTCATCGCGGTGACGACGGCCTCCACCTGAGGGGGCGGGAGGAAATAGAGGGGCGCCTCGCAGAGCCACGCCGTGCGCCGGCCGGGGTCGAAGCCCGCCGAGACCAGCTCCGCGCCCCAGGACGCGGTGCCGTCGGCCTCGACGAGGGTGCGGCGCCCGCAGGAGGGACGGCTCAGGTCCAGTACGTGTTCCTTGAAGGCCAGTACGGCGGGCTCCTCGACCTCGAAGACGTGGACCCCGGTGGGCCAGTCGAGGCGGAACGCGCGGGTGTCCAGGCCGGCGCCGAGCAGCACCACCTGGCGGCAGCCCTCCCGGGCGGCGGCGAGCAGGTGGTCGTCGAAGAAGCGGCTGCGCACCACCTGCCAGTCCGGCAGCAGCCGCTGCATCGGCCCGTCACCGGGCGGGCCCCCGGCGAACCCGGCGGCGTGCAGGAAGTCGGCCGCCCACGGGTCGCGGACCAGCGGCGCGGGCCGGCGGTACTCCGCGGCGTGTGCGGCGGCCGTCCACAGCGCGGCGCGTGAGATGCCGTCCGGGTCCCGGGCGGCGGCCGGCGCGGACGATGACTGCGCGGGTGCGGATTCCGGCATGGGTCCTCCTCGGAGTGGGGTGAGGGCGGGGCGGTGCGCGGCCCGGGTCAGCCAGAGCGGCGACGGCCCAGCAGGAAGGCCGCGGCACCCAGTGCGAGCATGCCCCTGGAGGGGCGGGTGGGCCGCTGGCCGCCCATCGCGGCGGGGGTGCGCGGCTCGTGGATGTTGAGCGCGAACTGGCGGTTGGCCACGTCGGACAGGACGCCCCGGACCTGATCAGGACTGGTGACCGCGGCCAGGAGCAGTTCCATGGAGTTGCGGGCGAACTGGTTGCGGCCGAGGAACTCCCGGCCCAGGGCGAACAGGATCTTCGGCACCTCTCCCTGGAACACCTCCGGCAGCGTGATCTCGGGTGCCAGGCAGCGCACCGAGCCGTCCAGGTTCGCGAACGACTTGCCGAGCAGCGACACCGCCGGCGGCGAGCCGATGCCCCGCTTCGTCGCCTTGGCCAGCACGGTGGTGAGCGAGACGCCGAAGTTCATGTCCTCCAGCGCCAGATGGGAGACCTTGGGCACGAAGGCCGCCATGTCGGCGGCGAACGCGGGCATGTTGGCCCACGGCGTCATCCGGCCCATCTCCGCCCAGTGCTGCGCCAGTCCGGCGCCGTCGTTCTGCGCCAACGTCATGAACAGCGGGAGCAGTTGCAGGCTGGTCCGCCGGTCGAGCCGGCCGACCATGCCCCAGTCGATCAGCGTCGCGGGCCCGCCGGGCGCCGCGAAGACGTTGCCGGCGTGCGGGTCGGCGTGGAAGAAACGGTGGACGAAGTACCCGTGGTACATGAACCGCAGCAGATCCTTGCCGATCTCCACGCGCTCCTCGTCCGCGAAGTGCGCGCGGTCCACGTGCCGCACCGACTTCCCGTCGGCCAGCGACTGGACGAGGACCCGCGGACTGGCGTGCAGGACCCGGGGCACCTCCAGCGAGCGGAACGGCCGCACGTGCTCGCGGGCCTCGTCCATGTTGCGGGCCTCGCCGGTGAAGTCCAGCTCCGGCTCCATCGCGTCGAAGACCGAGCCCAGCATCGCCTCGACGTCGATGACCTCGTTGAACCGGGGCGCGACCCGGGCCACGATCCGCGAGGCCCGTCGCATCAGGGCCATGTCCGCGAGCACGCCCTCGCGGATGCCGGGGCGCTGGATCTTGACCACGGCCGGGCGCCCGCCGGGCAGCGTGACGCGGTACACCTGGGCGAGGGACGCCGCCCCGAGCGGGGCGGCGGTCTCGACGTCGTCGAAGCGCAGCTTCCAGTCCGCCCCGAGGTCCCGCGCCAGCACCGGCTCGAACTCCGAGAACGGCTGGACGTCGACCTCGTCGTGCAGGTTCTGCAGTTCGTCCCGGATGGACTGCGGCACCATGTCGGGCCGGGTGGACAGGATCTGGCCGAGCTTCACGTAGAAGGGACCGAGGCTCTCCAGGGCGTGCCGTACCGCCTTGGCACGCCGCTGCTCCGGGCCCTCGGTCGGTCCGGAGCCGGGCCCGGCGGAGGCGGCGATGTCCTCCGCCGGGTGCCCCGTGTCCCACCCGGTCCGCCTCCGCAGCCTGGTCGCCCGGCCCACCTCGTCGGCCACGAGGCTGCCCAGGACCTTGACCACGAGACGCAGCCGGTCTCCCACGACGGTCGTCATCGTGCGTGAGCCTCCTCGGGTGGATCGGACGCGGGGGAACGGACGGCGTGCGCGGCAGCGGCCGGCCGGGGGAGCGGGGAGCCTGCGCGACGGGTCAGCCGGAGGTGGAGGACTGGCCGCCCTGGGACTGGCCGCCACCCCCCTGCCCGGTCAGCCCCTGCAGCGCCGCGAGGCCCTGCTGCCCGGCCTGGGCCGGCAGGTTGGTCAGGTTCTGCAGGCCCTGGAGGGCGTCGAGGAGCTTGGGCAGCATCTGGAGCAGCTGGGTGAGCTGCGTCGGCAGGGACATGAGGTCACCGACGCCGCCGGCCGCCTGGCCGAGGCCCCCGGCGAGCTGCCCGAGCCCCCCGAGGGCCCCGGCCGCACCGCCGACCGCTGCGAGCGGATTGGCCGCACCGCCGAGCGCGGCCAGCGGATTGCCCGCCCCGCTCAGCGCGGCCAGCGGGTTGGCGGCGCCGGCGACGGCCGCGAGCGGGTTGCCGACGCCCCCGGCCCCGGTGAGCGCGGCCAGCGGGTTCTGCGCCGCGCCCGCGATCTGGGCCAGCTGGTGCGCGGCCCCTCCGCCGAGGGCGGCCAGCGGGTTGGCGGCACCCGCGAGGGCGGTCGCGGGATTGACGGCTCCCGCCAGCGCCCCCAGGGCGTTCGCGGGCAGGCCGGCCAGCGTGTCGATGGCGTTGCCCGAGCCGGACGTCCCGGGTTTGTCGGCCCGGTTGAGCATGTCGTCGAACGCCTCCTTCCCGCTGTCGGCCATGTTGCCGACCAGGTCCTTGAAGATGTCCTGGATGTTCTTGTTGTTGGACATGGGTGCGCTTCCTTTCCGTTTCGCTGTTTCTTCGCGGTGGGAGCGGTACGGGTGCGGGGCGTTATCGGGCGCGGCCCTCCAGTGCTTTGGCGCACACGTTCTTCAAGCGCGCCCGGCCCCTGGTGAAGGCAGCCTCGGCCGCCTTGACGGAAATGTTGTGGATGCGGGCGAATTCCGCAGTGGAAATTCCTTTGGCGCGGGCGAGTATGACCTCCTGTTCCCGTCCCCGCAGGTGTTGCACCTGGCCCAGCAGCCATCGACCGAAGTCCTCGTCGCAGACGTCCTCCTCGGTGGTGCCGGGGGAGTCGTGGAACGCCGCGCGCTGCAGCAGTCTGCTGCGTCGTTCCATGTCGCGGTAGAAATCGATGCAGAGGCGAAGCGCCACGGACGTCAGAAAGGCACCGAGTCGATTTCTGTCCAGCGCGGCGTGGGCGGCTGCGCGGGCCATCGTTTCCTGAACGCAGTCCTCGGCGTCCTGAAAACTGGGCAGTCTTCGCCGAACCAACCGCATGAGGCGGTCCTGATGTTGGAAGATGTCTTCCCAGGAGCATTCAGCGGGCGATTGGCAGGTGGAATGTCGCACCATTGTTTATTGCAGCCCGTTGTCTCTCGGATTGAGCAGGGAGAACCGTGGCCGACTTTCTATTCGATCGGCCATGTGCTTTTCCTACCCGAGGCATTGGAGCGGCAAACCGGAATTTGTGCCTCCGTCAGTCGGCAGGAATGATTCTTCGCGCTCATTTCCGGGAGGCCGGACGCCGGGTCCAGTCGCGGTTCCAGTTGAAGAACATGTCCCTTACGGTCTGGTGCACTTGGGAGCCGCCGGCGCGCAACTCGGTGGTGTACGCCTGGAGAGCCTCCTTGCCCACCAGCCGGGCGCCGCCGGTGAAATAGGAGCCCCGCACGTGCCGCGGTGAGCGGAACTTGCCCCACAGCAGGATCTTCATCAGCGGCCACAGGGTGAAGACCCCGGCCGGGCAGCGGTCGTCGGGGTCCAGCGTCCCCCACACCGACGGGGCCAGTCCGCTCTCGCCCAGCACCTCGTAGATACGGGCGATGGTCCTCTCCTTCGTCGACTCGCCCGCCCGATAGGCGAGTACGGCGTCCCGCGCCTGGTCGAACATCCGCTCGACCCAGGGGTTGTCCATCCCCTGGAGGCCCCGGTACGGCGGCTGCTCCAGCGCGTCGAAGCAGGCCGGGTCGTGGGTCTTCTCGAACTCCACGGCGACCTGGTTCTGCGCGTTGGTGCCGTACAGGGTGGTGAGGGTCCACACCCGGTTCCAGGCGTTCCACAGCTCGAAGTCGTCGAACGCGATGTAACTGCAGGACACCAGGTCGTCGTAGAACCGGAACATGCGCTTGGTCCAGTGGTCCAGGTACGCGAAGCGCGCGGTGTCGAAGTCGTCCTTGCGCACCGCCTCGATGAGCCGGTCGCCCAGCGCGTTCAGCGCCATCACGGTGACCGCGAGTCCGCTGGAGAAGAGCGGGTCGATGAAGTCACTGGCGTGCGGCAGCAGGCACCACCGCTCGCCGACCACCTTCTGCGAGGCGAACTGGGTGCGGTCGGTGGACACGTACGGCCGGACCGCCCGCGCGTGCTCGAACTGCTTCGCCACACTGGGGAACCGGCGCACGTGGTGCCAGAACTCGTCCTGCGCCGAGAGGTCGTCCGGGCGCGGGTACCGGTCGAGGTCGAGGTTGAGGCCGACGCTGCACAGCCCGTTCGTGCTGGTCGACTGGTTGTCGAAGGGGATCACCCAGAACCAGCCGCCCGGGAACATGTGGTGGAGCGTCCCCTGGCTGAACGGGCTGGGCATGCGGTGCTGTTCGCGGGGCGGCGACACGGCGTCGAAGGGCCGCACGTCCACCATGTGCGTGAAGATCGTGCGCGAGCGGGTGCGGTACGGCGGCTCCTGCCGCAGCCCCAGCCGCTCCGGCAGCACCGCCCGCATGCCGCCGGCGTCGACCACGTACGACGCCCGGAAGCTGCCGCGGTCGCGGGTGACGAGGGTGGCGCCGTCCTCCTCGAACTTCACGTCGTCCACCATGGTGTGGGTGTACGCGGTGACCCCGTAGGAGACGGCGACGTGGAACAGGTAGGCGTCGACGTCCTGGCGGAAGTAGTGCGAGTCGGGGCCCAGCGGCGGCCCCCACGTCGGGTACTGGGTGCACTCGTCGGGCCGGGTGGGCTCGCCCTCCCGATGGTGGACGAAACTGAAGTTGCGCTTGACCCCGCAGTTCGACGAGACGTGGCGGCGCAGCGCCGCGTTGGTCGCCAGGTGCTCCAGCTCCGGGACGTCGTAGCGGCGGGCCAGCACCCGCAGGCCGAAGGTGGTCTCGGGGACGGTGGACTCTCCGATGGCGAAGCGGGGGTGGCCGCTGCCCTCGAGCAGCAGCACGCGCACACCGTGGCGTGCGAGCACGGTCCCCAGCATCGTCCCGCCGATGCCGCCTCCGACGATGGCGACATCGAAAACACGCTGGTCCTCTTGCATGTCTGCGGTTCCTTTCGCGACGGGAAGGGCGAGTCGCCGGGCCTCGGTCACCGCCCGGTGGTCGAGGAGCCCGGCAGCACCCGGCGCAGCCCGCAGGCCACCACCCGGGCGGAGAAGGACACGGGGAACCAGGGGGTGGGGGCCTGTTCGGCCAGCACCCGCCGCAGCCCGGGGACCCGGCGCTCGCCGCGCCCGGTGACGTCGAGCCACGCACCGAAGTGCAGCAGCCGCGCCTCGGGCCCGGCGTCACGCGCGGGGAACGGCCGCATGTGCTCGCGCACCGCGCGGGTCAGCGCCGCGCGCCGTCCCGCCCCGACCTCGTGCTCGGTCAGGAAGCGATCGAGCAACTCGGCGCCCCGGCCCGGGAACCCACCGGGCCCGAGCGGCCCCCGTCCCACCAGCCCGGCGTCGTGGAACGCCGCGGCGGCCAGCAGGCCGACCCGGTCGTAGGCGGTCCCGAGGGACCGCGCACGCGCGTCGGCCAGCAGGAAGGTGCGCAGGGAGTGCACGGCGACGCGCGGCGGCAGTCCGCGCAGCGCCGTCAGGGCGGCGCCCGCGAGGGGGTGTCCGAGCAGTTCCGCCAGGGCGGGCCGGCCGAGCAGCGGCTGCCACGCGGCGGGCAGCTCCCGCGGCGGTACGCCCATGGCCAACTCCTCTTTCCCCGCAGTGCGTTCCGGCTGTGTCGGTCTCATCTCTCCTTACGCTCGGGCCCGGTCGCACCCCCCAACGCACAACAGCCTTGCGGGTACCGCGCGTTGGCGCATGAGAGGCGGCGCGCGGCGGGCGACACGCGCTCCGGGTGCGTCCGGCCCCGTGAATCGGTCGAATGAACGAACCCTAGTAACCCGATGGGTGGAATTCTTTCCCCCGGTCGAGGGATGGGTGCCGAATTCGATGGACGCGACACTGGCGAACGAGGGGGACCCCGACCGAATTCCCAGCGGTATTCCCGACGACAGGGAGAGCGTCATGAGTTTTCTCAACCCCCGCCTGCCCGGAATCAATACGGACGACGTCACCACGGATCTCACCGAGGCTCCGCACCGGGTCGTGGGACTCACCCAGGCGGGCTCCGCGCAGGTCATCGCCACCGTCGACGTACAGGCCGGTGAGGACGACTGGAACGTCCCCGCCGGTGAGGAGCACCCCCGCCCCGTCGTGCTCGTCCACGGCACCTTCGGCAACCGCGGCTACACCTGGAACACGGCCACGCCCCTGCTGCGCCGGCACGGGCACCGCGTCTTCCGGCTCGACTACGGCCAGCACGGCAATCCCGTGATCTTCGGCCTCGGCGACATCAAGCACTCCGCCCGGCAGCTCGCGGACTTCGTCGACGAGGTGCTGCGGCGCACCGGGGCGCAGCAGGTCGACCTCGTCGGCTTCTCGCAGGGCGGCATGATGCCGCGCTACTTCCTCAACGCGCTCGGCGGAGGGCCCAAGGTGCGCAACTTCGTCGGCATCGCGCCCAGCAACCACGGAGTCACCGCCCAGGGGCTGATGAACCTCGCCCGCCAGATCCCCGGCGCGGTGGAACTGCTCGAACAGGGCGCCGTCGGGGAGGTCGTGCCGGCCTGGCCGCAACTCCAGCACGACCACCCCTTCCAGCGCGAGCTGGCCGAACTGGGCGAGACGACGGAGGGCGTGCGGCACACCGTGATCGCCACCCGGTACGACGACGTGGTCACCCCGTACACGTCGTGCGCCCTGGAGGAGACCGAGGGCCGCTACGTGAAGAACATCGTCCTCCAGGACATCGACCCGGACGACCGCACGCCGCACGTGAGCATGCCCTACAACCCGACCGTGCTGCGGGTGGTCCTCGAGGCGCTGGCCGGCTGAGGGCGGCTGCCGTCGAGCAGGACGCGGGCGACCAGTGCCGGGTCGTCGTTCATCGGGACGTGGCCGCACCCGGGCAGGCGCACCAGCCGGGCCCGCGGGAGGACGCGCTTGGCGCGCACGCCCTGCCGGGGCACGAGCAGCCGGTCCCGGCTGCCCCACGCCACGGTCACGGGGATGCCGGGGACGTCGTCGGTGAACTGCACGGTCCGCCCGGCCCGCAGGGTCTCGGCGAAGCCCTCGGCGTGCGCGAGCGCGCGTGTCTCGGCGACCACGGCCTCGGGGGAGCGACGGGCGGGGCGGGCGTAGATCGTGCTGGTGAGGGCGGTACGGCCGGCCGCCGTACGGGACATGCACTCGACCAGGGGGAGCGGCAGGGCCCGGGCCGTCCGGCGCATCCCCGTCAGCACCCCGAAGGCGT
This sequence comes from Streptomyces rochei, assembly GCA_002155895.1. Taxonomy (GTDB): domain Bacteria; phylum Actinomycetota; class Actinomycetes; order Streptomycetales; family Streptomycetaceae; genus Streptomyces; species Streptomyces rochei. The sequence continues at coordinate 15,728 of MUMD01000038.1, read as the reverse complement.
AGCGCCGCTCGGCCTGGCTCCAGAATCCGGCCGGGGACAGGGCGGTCACCGACCGTGCCAGCCCGTCGCGGCCCATCTCCAGGGCGAGCAGGCCGCCCAGGGAGTTGCCCGCGACGTGCGGACGGTCCAGCCCCAGCGCCGCGCAGAAGGCGCCGAGGACCGCGGTGGTCGTCGGCAGGTCGTGCGGCAGCGACGGCGGCAGCGCGGCCGACTGTCCGAACCCGGGCAGGTCCACGGCTATCACCTCCCGTTCGGTCGCGAGGATGTCGGCCACCGGGTCCCAGGCCTGCCGGTGGTGGCCTATGCCGTGCAGCAGGAGCAGCGGCTCCCCGGCGCCCAGGCGGGCGTAGGAGAGGGTGACGTCCTGCGGGCCGTGCGCGGTGGGGGCGGTGAAGGAGAGCGTCGCGGACATGGGGCTCCTTGTCGGGAACGCGTGTACGAGGACGGTGTTGCGTAGACACCCTGTCAGCAATAGCTACCGACGGGTAGCCCCCGGGCGTCGCCGAGGTGCGCGAGGTCCGCGCGCGGTGGGCGATTCCACCTGGACACGGCCGGACGCGTGGGCTGGGATGGAGCGGTGACCACCGAAACCCCGACCGACGTCTTCGAAGAGCACCGCCCCGTCCTCGTGGGAGTCGCCTACCGCATGCTGGGCCGCCTGGCCGACGCGGAGGACGTGGTCCAGGAGGCATGGCTGCGCTGGTCCGGCGCCGACCGGTCCGCGGTCCGCGAGCCCCGCGGCTACCTGGTGCGGACCACCACCCGGCTCGCCATCGACCGGCTGCGCCAGATCAAGTCGCGCGGCGAGACGTACGTGGGTCCCTGGCTGCCCGAGCCCTACGTCACGGACTTCGGCGCCACCGTGCCCGACACCGCCGACCGGGCCGTCCTGGCCGACTCCGTGTCCCTCGCCGTCCTGGTGGTGATGGAGTCGCTGTCCCCGCTGGAGCGGGCGGTCTTCGTGCTCCGGGAGGCGTTCGGCTACCCCTACGCCGAGATCGCCGCGATGCTGGACCGCGGGGAGGCCGCGGTGCGCCAGCTCGCCGGACGGGCCCGCAAACACGTCGACGAGCGCCGGCCCCGCTACGACGTCGACCCGGTGCAACGCCGCGACCTCACCGAACGCTTCCTCGCGGCGGCGACCGACGGCGACCTCGACGGACTGCTGGCGCTGCTCGCTCCGGACGTGCGGCTGGTCGGCGACAGCGGCGGCAAGTCCCGGGCGCCGCTGCGCGTCGTGGAGAGCGCCGACAAGGTGGGCCGCTTCCTGCTCGGCGCCGCGCGCCGGACGATCCCGGACGTCTCCTTCCGCTTCCTGGAGCTCAACGGAGGCCCGGCCCTGCTGGTCCTGTCCGGGGACAAGCCGGACTCCGTCCTCCAGGTCGACGTCGCCGACGGGCGTGCCCAGTCGGTCTACATCATCCGCAACCCCGACAAGCTGCGTCACCTGGCCGACGCCTAGACGCGTCCGGCCCACCGGCCGCGCGGTCCGCCGACCGCCGCCGCGGTCCGCCGAGCCCCGCCGGCCACGCGGTCCGCCGACCCTGCCGGTCCCGGCGGGGCCCGGCCGCTCCCCGCCGGTCCCGATCCGGAGCCCCCGTCCCGTGCGACGGGGGCTTTCGCCGTCCGGCCACCGGATTGGTCTTGACCAAGGGTGCGGGCCGCCTTATCGTCGCAGAGAACTGCAACAACCTTTAATAAACAAGGGCGTCAAAACGCCGCCGGACCACGGCGATTGCGGAGGACAGGGTGGGGACCACGCAGTTGGAATCGGTACCGGAGCCCAAGTACTGGCATCTCAGGACCGTGCTGAGCGAGGCCCTGGACTCGGAGTTCTCGGTGGGCGAGGTCCTGCCCAACGAGCGCGACCTCGCCGCCCGCTTCGGCGTCGCCCGCGCGACGCTCCGCCAGGCCCTGGAACAGCTGGAACTGGAGGGCCGCCTCCAGCGCCGCCGCGGGGTCGGCACGACCGTCGCCCCGCCCCGCGTGGGCGTGGCCGTCGACACCGCGGGGCACGCCTGGCCGGGGACCGCCGACGAGGGCTGGGAAGCCGTCGACTGCGACCTCGCCGCGCCGCCCGCGGCCGTCGCCGACACCCTCGGCACCGCCCGCGACGAGCCGGTGCACACCGTCCGCCGCACCCGTGTGACGCACGGCCGGCCGGTCGCCGCCGAACTGCTCTACGTCCCGTCGGCCTCGGTGCCCGACCTCACCGCCATCGACGCGCCCTCGGGCGCCGCCCGCGCCCGTGCCGTGCTGCGCGAACTGCGGCGCGGCGAAGTGGAGCGCCGGGAGAGCGCCGTGGAGCTGGGCTCGGCCGGCGCCGAGGACGCCAAGGAGCTGGACCGCCTCCCGGGAGCGCCCGTCCTCGTCGTCACCACCCGCTACCTCGCCGAGGGGCGCACCGCCGCGCTCTCCGTCGCCACCTACCGCGCGGACACCTGCCGGCTCACCTTCGGGGACTCCGGCGACGTGGAGATCCACCACGGACCCCAGAGCCGCGCCTCCTGATCCGCCCCGGCGGCGGACGGCGGGTCAGCGGCGAGCCGTCGTGTTCTCCACGGCGAACAACTGCTCCTCCACGTGGTCGAGGGCCAGCCGCAGCGCGCCCGTCGCCACCGCGGCCTCCCCGAGGATCGACAGGGCGACCCTCGGCGGACGCAGGCAGTAGCGGGCCAGCTCGCGACGGAGCGGCTCCAGCACCCCGTCCAGCCCGGCCGCCCAGCCCCCCACGACGACCAGTTCCGGGTCGAGGGCCAGCACCAGGGCCGCCACGTCGTGCACCAGCCGCTGGATGAAACGCTCGACGGCCGCACGGGCCCGCTGGTCGCCGCCGCGGGCCTCGGCGAACACCTTGGCGACCGCCTGCTCGTCCAGCGGATGCAGCGGCTCGTCCGTGGTGGACAGCAGCGTCTCCGGCGTCACGTCCCGGCCCAGCAGGTGCAGCGCGCCGATCTCACCGGCGGCCCCGCCGTACCCGCGGTGCAGCCGGCCGCCGATCAGCGAACCGGCGCCCGGACTGAGGCCGGCCAGCACGAACACGATGTCGTCGGACTCGGTCGCCGCGCCCTTCCAGTGCTCGGCGACCGCCGCCGCGTTCGCGTCGTTCTCCACCAGCACCGGACACTTGAAGGAACGGCTCAGCCGCTCGCCCAGCCGCAGCCCCGTCCACTCCGGCAGCGCGGTGCTCAGCCGCACTGTGCCGTCCGCCTCGACGATCCCGGGCGAGGCGGCGCCCACGGCCCGCAGCGAGCCGCGCGCCACCCCGGCCCGGCGCAGCAGCTCGGCGACCGCGGTGCGCAGCCGCTCCAGCCGCTCGTCGGCCGGGGCGCTCTCGTCGACGTCCTTGGCCTGCGCGCCGATCACCCGGCCGTCCAGGTCGGACAGGAGCGCGGCCACCCGGTGCGGACCGATCTCCAGGCCCAGCAGGTGCCCGGCCTCCGCCCGGAAACGGAACCGCCGCGCGGGCCGTCCCTGCCGCCGGGCGGTGCCCTCGTCGGCGGCCGCCTCGACGACCAGGCCCGCCTCGATCAGCCCGTCCACGACGCCCTCGACGGTGGGCCGGGACAGCCCCGTCACCCGGGTGATCTCGGTCAGCGTCGCGCAGTCCGTGGACCGCAACGCGTGCAGCACCACGGCGGAGTTGATCCTCCGCAGCAGCGACGGGTCCCCGCCGGTCAGCCCGCCCAACGTCCGTCCTCCCAGCTCGTGCGCGTGTTCGCCGGATCGTACTCGGCCCGCTCGGCCCCGGCGAGTGCCGGTCCGCCCGCGAGCGGCCGGCCCGGTCGTCTCACCCGGGTGCCACGAACCCCGACTCGTACGCCGTGATCACCGCCTGCGTGCGGTCGCGTGCCCCCAGCTTCCCCAGAACCGCGCTCACGTGCGACTTCACCGTCTCCGTGCCCACGACCAGCCGGGCGGCGATCTCGGCGTTCGACAGCCCGCGCGCCATCAGCCGCAGCACGTCGCCCTCCCGCTCGGTCAGCCGCGCCCCCTCCAGCAGCGCCCGGGCGGCGCGGTTGCCGCCCCCGTCGGCGTACTCGGCGGCCAGTTGCCGCACCGACGCCGGGAACAGCAGCGACTCGCCCTCCGCGATCAACCGCACGGCGTGCACGATCTCCGCCGGCCGGGCCCGCTTCAGCAGGAACCCGTCGGCGCCCGCGCGCAGCGCCTCGTACACGTACTCGTCGTTCTCGAAGGTCGTCACCACGAGGATCTTCGGCGGATCGGCCACCGTCCGCAGCAGCGCCCGCGTGGCCTCGATCCCGTCCAGCAGCGGCATCCGTACGTCCATGGCGACCACGTCCGGCCGCACCTGCCGCACCAGCGGAATCACCGCCGCCCCGTCGGCCGCCTCCCCGACCACCTCGATGTCCGGCTGCGCCTCCAGCACGGCCCGCAGACCCGTGCGCACCAGGGGTTCGTCGTCGACGAGGAGCACTCTGATGGGCATCGGACCAGCGTAGATCAGCCCCCGGGCAGCTCCACACACACCTCCCAGTCACCGGCGCCGTCGGGGCCGGTGCGCGCCCGCCCTCCCAGCAGCGCGGCCCGCTCCCGTATGCCCCGCAGCCCGCTGCCGCGGCCGGAAGCGGCTCGGCCGTCCGGCAGCGGATTGCGCACGTCCAGGGTGAGCGCGCCCTCCGCCACCTCGACCCGTACCCGGGTCGGCACGGCACCCGCGTGCCGCAGGACATTGGTCAGCGCCTCCTGGAGGATGCGGTAGCCCTCGCGGGAGACCGGGCCCGGCAGGGTGTCCAGCGGGCCGCTGACCTCGGCGTCGACCTTGGCGCCGGAAGCCCGGGCGGACTCCAGCAGACGGTCGGCGTCCGCCAGGGTCGGCCGGGCGCCCACGGGCGGTCGCGCCTCCCGCAGGACGCCGAGCACCCGTTCCAGATCCTCCAGCGCGGCCCGGCCCGTCTCCTCGATCGCGGTCAGCGCGCGGTCCGTGAATTCCGGGCTGTTCGCCGCCCGGGCGGCTCCCGCCTGGACGACGGCGACGGTCAGCGCGTGGCCGATGGAGTCGTGCAGCTCGCGGGCGATGCGGTTGCGTTCCAGGAGCTGCTCGGTGCGTTCCTCCAGCGCGGCGAGCCGCTCGGCGGCGGAGGGGCCGAGGAGGCGGCGCGCCGCGGCGGTGGCCAGCGCGCCGAGTCCGACCAGGACCGCGTACAGCACGACCAGCGGCACCGGCACCAACAGGGCGTAGGCCCAGTGCGGCTGCGTCCCGGCCACGACGCGCATGTCCTCCGGGACGTGGCCGACGGCGCAGGAGGCCGCGGTGTACGACAGGATCGGCAGCCAGACCGTGGCGAACGCGGTCACCGTGCCGAGCACCAGGCGCGTCTCCAGCCACAGCACGGTCCGGATCCGGTCGCGCCAGGTCGTGGCGGGCCGCACGGAGAACTCCGGCCGCTCGTCGCCCGGCGCCAGCAGCAGCCGCGCCTGCACGCCCTCGGCCACCCGGACGACCGGCACCAGACCGACCGCCGCCACCACCAGGACCGGCACCCAGTGGTTGCCGGGCTGGACGAACAACCACAGGCTGTACGCCGCCACGGGCATCCACAGGTGCAGCAGACGCGTGTACGTCCTCCCGCTCAGCAGCGGGCGCAGGAACCGTGCCATCGCGCCATCGTGCCAGTCCGCGCGGACGACCAGTTCCCCCGAGCGGGGGAGACGCCGTCCACCGGCGGGGGAGGACCCGGCCCGCCGTCACCGGCGACGCTGTGTCCATGACCAGCATCGACGTCCAGAACCTCACCAAGGAGTACGGCACCCGACGAGTCGTCGACGACCTCACCTTCACGGTCCGGCCCGGCCGCGTCACCGGCTTCCTCGGTCCCAACGGCGCGGGGAAGTCCACCACCATGCGGCTGGTGCTCGGCCTGGACCGGCCGACCTCCGGCACCGCGACCGTCGGCGGACGCCCCTACGCCGCCCTCGACGAGCCGCTGCGGCACGTCGGCGCCCTGCTCGACGCGGACGCCGCCCACGGCTCCCGCACCGGCCGCGACCACCTGCGCGTCCTGGCCGCGAGCAACCGCCTTCCCGCACGCCGCGTCGACGAGGTGCTGGAGGAGACCGGCATCGCGTCGGTGGCGCGCCGCCGGGTCAAGACGTACTCCCTGGGGATGCGTCAGCGGCTCGGCATCGCCGCGGCGCTGCTGGGCGACCCCGAGGTGGTGATGCTGGACGAGCCCTCCAACGGGCTGGACCCCGAGGGCATCATCTGGATCCGCGGCCTGCTGCGCCGGCTCGCGGCCGAGGGGCGCACCGTCCTGGTCTCCAGTCACCTGATGAACGAGACCGCGTCCTTCGCCGACCACCTGGTCGTCCTCGGCCGGGGCCGGCTGCTCGCCGACACCCCGATGCGGGAGTTCATCGAGGCGCGGGTGCGGCCGAGCGTCCGTGTCCGGACCTCGGACGACACCGCGCTCCAGGCCGCTCTCGCCGACCACGGGCACGAGGCGGTGCGCCAGGAGGACGGGTCCTGGACCGTGCCGCACGCCCGGGTGGACGACATCGGCCGCGCCGTCTCCAAAGCCGGGGTGCCGATCCTCGAACTCAGCTCCGCCGAGGGCACCCTGGAGCAGGCCTACCTGGACCTGACCGCCGCCGAGACCGAGTTCGCCGCCCAGTCACCGTCCCAGGAGGTCTGACCCATGCCCTTCACGCCCGTACTCCGCTCCGAGGCGCTCAAGGTGCTCACCCTGCGCTCGCTGTGCGGCACCCTGCTCGCCGTCTTCGCGGTCACCACGGCGTTCTCGGCGCTGGCCGGGTCCTCCGGCACGTCCGAACCGGACTTCGACCCGCTGTACACGTCGCTGTCCGGAGTGATGCCCGGTCAGATCGCCGCCATCGCCTTCGGCGCCATGGTCGTCTCCTCGGAGTACCACCGCGCGGGGATCCGCGTCTCCCTGGCCGCCGTACCCCGGAGAGGCCGCTGGTTCGCGGCGAAGATGACGGTCGTCGCCCTACCGGTCCTCGCCGTGGGAACGGCCACCGCGTTCGCCGCCCTGCTCGCGGCGCGCGCCGGACTCGGCCCGGCCGCGGACGGTCTCACCACCGGGGAACAGGTGCGCGCGGTGATGGGCTGCGGCGTCTACCTCACGCTGATCGCCCTGTTCGCCGCCGGACTCACCACCCTGTTCCGCAGCGGCGTGGCCACCCTGTCCGTCCTGATCCCGTTCATCCTCATCGTGTCCTTCGTGATCGGGGACGCGGCGGGCGGCGCCGCCGACTTCCTGCCCGACAAGGCGGGACAGATCGTCCTGCACCAGTCGTACGAGGGGCCTCTGGGACCCGCGACGGGACTCGCCGTCACCGCCGCGTGGGCGGCGGCCGCCCTCCTCGCCGGGGCCTGGCGCCTGCGCCACCGGGACGCCTGACGCCGAAGGCCGCCTGACGGCCCGCCAATTGTCAGTGGCGGCCGGTTTACTGGACGGCATGGACATCGCGCGGCACATCGCCCTCATCGACGAGCTGTGCTTCCGCCCCTTCCCGGCGGAGCACGGCCCGTCGGACGGGGACACGGCGGGGCCCGGCCACTTCACGGCGGTGCTGGAGTGCAGCCGCGGCCTGCGCGACGGCGACCAGGGGGAGCGCGCGGTGACCGTGGAGCAGTACGAGAAGTACCGCGACGCCCTCCACGAGCGCCTCGCCTCGCGCTGGGGGGAGACGGAGCCCTGGAATCTGCAGACGGTCCTCCTGCGCACGGAGCTGGAGGAGATACCCGAGCCGTGGGCGGCCCTCAGCGCCCGCGCGCGCCTGGCGTACGTGTGGGAGGCGGCGGGGACCGGCCGCTGGGTCGCGGTCGCCGTCGCCGACCGGGACGAGACGGACGAGGTGCGGCTGCTGGCCGTGGTCACCCAGGAGGCGCCCCCGTGACCTCGGGAGCGCCGACTACGCCTCCGGGTCCGACTCCGCCGCGACCCGCAGCCGGGCGAACTCCTCCGCCATGGTCTGCGCCGTCCAGTGCGCGTTGAGACCGCTCGGGTTGGGCAGCACCCAGACCCGCGTGTCCCCGATCGTCCGCTCCTGCGGTCCCACCTGGGCCTTCTTGTCGTCGAACGCCGCGCGGTACGCGGTGACACCGACGACGGCCAGCCAACGCGGCCGCAGCCGCGCCACCTTCAGCGCCAGCAGCCGGCCGCCCTCCCGGTACTCCTCGGCGGTCAGTTCGTCCGCCCGCGCGCTGGCCCGCTGGACGACGTTCGTGATCCCGAGCCCGTACGACAGCAGTTCGTCCTGATCCGACGGCTTGAGCAGCCGCGGGGTGAACCCGGACAGATGCAGCACCGGCCAGAAGCGGTTGCCCGGACGGGCGAAGTGGTGGCCGGTCGCCGCCGTCATCAGTCCGGGGTTGATCCCGCAGAACAGCACGCGCAGGCCGTCCGCGACGACGTCCGGGACGAGACGGTCGCGGGCGGCCTCCAGCTCCGCCGGGGTGAAGCGCGTCAGAGGATCGCTCCCGGGGTGTACCCGGCGGCCTCCGGGCGCTGCTTCACGATCTCCTCGATCCGGCCGACGACGACGCCGACCTGGGCGGCCGCGGCGCCCGTGAAGGACAGCTTGTCGGCCATCAGCGCCTCCAGACCCGCCCGGTCCAGCGGGATGCGCTCGTCGGCGGCCAGCTTGTCGAGCAGTTCGTTGCGCTCGGCGCCCTGCTCGCGCATCGCCAGCGCGGAGGCGACGGCGTTCTCCTTGATCGCCTCGTGCGCGAGCTCGCGGCCGACACCGGCCCGCACCGCGCCCATCAGCACCTTGGTGGTGGCCAGGAACGGCAGGTAGCGGTCCAGCTCCCGGGCGACGACGGCCGGGAAGGCACCGAACTCGTCGAGCACGGTCAGGAACGTCTCCAGCAGTCCGTCCAGGGCGAAGAACGCGTCGGGGAGGGCCACCCGGCGCACCACCGAGCAGGACACGTCGCCCTCGTTCCACTGGTCGCCCGCCAGCTCGCCGGTCATCGACGCGTAGCCGCGCAGGATCACCGTCAGGCCGTTGACGCGCTCGCAGGAGCGGGTGTTCATCTTGTGCGGCATCGCCGAGGATCCGACCTGGCCGGGCTTGAAGCCCTCGGTGACCAGCTCGTGCCCGGCCATCAGCCGGATCGTCTTGGCCAGCGACGACGGCGCCGCCGCCAGCTGCACCAGCGCGGTGACGACCTCGTAGTCCAGCGAGCGCGGGTAGACCTGGCCGACCGAGGTGAAGGCCTCGGAGAAGCCCAGGTGACCGGCGATCCGCCGCTCCAGCTCGGCCAGCTTGTCCGCGTCCCCGCCGAGCAGGTCCAGCATGTCCTGGGCGGTGCCGACCGGGCCCTTGATGCCGCGCAGCGGGTAGCGGCCCAGCAGCTCCTCCACCCGGCCGTACGCCACCAGCAGCTCGTCGGCGGCGGTGGCGAAGCGCTTGCCCAGCGTCGTGGCCTGCGCGGCGACGTTGTGGGAGCGGCCGGCCATGACCAGCTCGGCGTACTCGCCGGCCAGCTTGCCGAGCCGGGCGAGCACCGCCACCGTGCGGTCGCGGACCAGCTCCAGCGACAGCCGGATCTGGAGCTGCTCGACGTTCTCCGTCAGGTCCCGGGAGGTCATGCCCTTGTGCACGTGCTCGTGCCCGGCGAGGTCGTTGAACTCCTCGATCCGCGCCTTCACGTCGTGCCGCGTCACCTTCTCGCGCTCGGCGATCGAGGCCAGGTCGACCTGGTCCAGGACGCGCTCGTAGTCGGCGATCGCGGCGTCGGGCACCTCGATGCCGAGGTCCTTCTGGGCCCGCAGCACGGCGAGCCAGAGCTGCCGCTCCAGCCTCACCTTCTGCTCGGGCGACCAGAGCGTGGCGAGCTCGGCGGAGGCGTAGCGTCCGGCGAGGACGTTCGGGATGCGGGGCTTGGCGGGAGCGGAAGTCACGTAGCGGAATTCTACTGGCGATTCCTGCAGGCCGGCGCCACGGGGTTCCTCGTCGGAACCTACGAAACCGCCGTGACCTGGACGATCAGGGGGCCAGGTCCTCGTACGGCAGCAGCTCGGGACGCTTCGGCGGGCGCCCGTCCCCGGACGAGCGGCCGGTCAGCCTGCGGCCGATCCAGGGCAGCAGGTGCTGCCGGGCGAACCGGACGTCCGCGCTCCGGCGCATGACCCAGCCGGGCGGGGGCGTCGGCGGGACCGGCGCGTGCCACTCCGGGTCCTCGGGCTCGTAGCCCAGCGACTGCCACACGGCCTCCGCGACCCGGCGGTGCCCCTCGGCGGTCAGGTGCAGCCGGTCCACGTCCCACAGGCGCGGGTCGGCCAGCGACCGGGCGCCGTAGAGGTCGACGACGACGGCGCCGTGCTCCCGGGCCAGGTCGTCGATGATCGCGAACAGCGCCTCCATGCGCGGCCGGAACCGCTCCAGCACCGGACCCTGGCGACCCGGGCTGCGCATCAGCACCAGCTGCTTGCAGTTCGGGGCGAGCCGCTCCACGGCCTGCGTCAGCAGGTCCCGCACCCGGGCCATGTCGCACTTGGGCCGCAGGGTGTCGTTGAGGCCGCCGACCAGCGTGATCACGTCGGCCCCCATGGCCGCCGCCACGTCGACCTGCTCGTCGACGATCTGCCCGATCAGCTTGCCGCGCACCGCGAGGTTCGCGTACCGGAAACCGGGGGTGCGGGCCGCCATCCGGGCGGCGAGGAGGTCGGCCCAGCCCCGGTAGGAGCCGTCGGGCAGCAGGTCCGACATGCCCTCGGTGAAGGAGTCGCCGACGGCGACGAGACTGGTGTGGGTGGGATTCGTCTGCATGGCGACAGAAATGGTAGCCCCACGCACATACCCGACGGTCGGTCGCCCTCCGCCTCAGGTCCGCTGCCCGAACAGCTCCCTGAGCACGTCCTCCATGGTCACCAGCCCCGCCAGCCGCCCGTCGGAGCCCAGGACGGCCGCCAGATGGGTGCGGCTGCGGCGCATCGCGGTGAGCACGTCGTCCAGCGGGGTGCTCTCCCGCACCCGTGCGATGGGCCGCATGTCGTCGAGCCGGAACGGCAGGTCCCGCGGCGAGGCGTCCAGGGCGTCCTTCACGTGCAGATAGCCGACGATCCGCCGACCGTCGTCCACCACCGGGAAGCGGGAGAACCCGGACTGCGCCGACAGCCGCTCCAACTGCTCCGGGGTGATGCCCACCCGCGCGTGGACGACGCGTTCCAGCGGGAGCACCACGTCCCGCACCGGCCGCCGGCCCAGCTCCAGCGCGTCGTGCAGCCGCTCCTGGGCGCGGTCGTCGATCAGCCCGGCCTCGCTGGCGTCCTTGACGATCTGAGCCAGTTCCGCGTCCGTGAAGGTCGCCGAGACCTCGTCCTTGGTCTCCACCCTCAGCAGCTTGAGCAGCGCGTTCGCGAAGGCGTTGACGGTGAAGATCACCGGGCGCAGCGCCCGGGACAGGGCCACCAGCGGCGGCCCCAGCAGCAGCGCGCTGCGCACCGGCTCGGCCAGGGCGATGTTCTTCGGGACCATCTCGCCGAGCAGCATGTGCAGATAGGTCGCCAGGGCGAGGGCGATCACGAACGACACCGCGTGCCCCGCGCCGGAGGGCACGCCCACCGCGTGGAACACCGGCTCCAGCAGGTGCGCGATGGCCGGCTCGGCGACCACGCCGAGCACCAGCGTGCACAGCGTGATGCCGAGCTGGGCGGCCGCCATCAGCGCCGACACGTGCTGCAGACCCCACAGCACGCTCTTCGCCCGCCGGTCGCCCTCCTCGGCGTACGGCTCCACCTGGCTGCGGCGCACGGAGATCAGCGCGAACTCGGCGCCCACGAAGAAGGCGTTGACGACGAGCGTCGCCAGACCGATCAGCAGTTGCAGTGCGGTCACCGCCCCGCCCCCCTCTCCTGCTCACCGGCGCGCGCGTCGTCGAGCGGCGCGTGCAGCAGGACCCGGGCCGCCCTGCGTCCCGTGGCGTCCTCGACGTCCAGCCGCCAGCCCTCGACCTCCAGGGTGTCGCCGACGGCGGGGATGCGGCCCAGCTCGGCCGCGACCAGCCCGGCCACCGTCTCGTACGGCCCCTCGGGCACCTTGAACCCCAGACGTGCCAGCCGGTCCACGCGTGCCGCGCCGTCGGCCCGGTACAGCGCGCGGCCCCGCTCGTCGGTGCCGGCCGGGGCCAGCTCGGGCGTCTCGTGCGGATCGTGCTCGTCCCGCACCTCGCCGACGACCTCCTCGACGATGTCCTCCAGCGTCGCCACGCCGGCCGTTCCGCCGTACTCGTCGATCACGACGGCCATGGTGCGCCGGCCGGAGAGCCGGTCCAGCAGCCGGTCGACGGTCAGTGACTCCGGCACCAGCAGCGGCTCGCGCATCAGCTCGGCCACCGGCATCCGCGCCCGGCGCTCGGCGGGCACCGCCAGCACGTCCTTGACGTGCGCGGTCCCCACCACGGCGTCGAGGGTGTCCCGGTAGACGGGGAACCGGGACAGCCCGGTCGCCCGCGTCGCGTTCGCCACGTCCGCGCACGTCGCCCGGGCGTCGAGGGCGACGACCTGGACGCGCGGGGTCATCACGTTCTGCGCCGTCAGATCGGCCAGGTTCAGCGTCCGGACGAACAGTTCCGCGGTGTCGGCCTCCAGCGCGCCCTCCTTGGCCGAGTGCCGGGCGAGCGCCGCCAGCTCCTGCGGTCCGCGGGCGGACGCCAGCTCCTCGGCGGGCTCGACGCCGAACCGGCGCACGACGCGGTTGGCCGTGTTGTTCAGGTGGGTGATGAAGGGGCGGAAGGCCGCGCTGAACCAGCGTTGCGGACCGCCCACCCGCCTGGCCACGGCCAGCGGTGAGGAGATCGCCCAGTTCTTGGGCACCAGCTCGCCGACGATCATCAAGAAGACCGTCGACAGGGCCGTGCCCAGCACCAGCGCCAGCGAGGAGGCCGCCGAGCCGGACATGCCCGCGCTCTCCAGCGGCTCCGAGATCAGGGCCGCGACCGACGGCTCGGCCAGCATGCCGACCACCAGGTTGGTGACCGTGATGCCGAGCTGCGCGCCCGAGAGCTGGAACGTCAGGTTCCGGACGGCCTTGAGCGCACTCGCCGCGCCCCGCTCACCGCGTTCCACGGCTCGTTCCAGCTCACCGCGCTCGACCGTGGTCAGCGAGAACTCGGCCGCCACGAAGGCGCCGCACATGAGCGAGAGCAGGACCGCCACCAGCAGCAGGAGCACTTCGGTCATCGGGTCACCTCGGATCCATGATCGGCCAGGAGGCGGAGGTGCGCGCGATGTCGTCCGCCGACGGTGGCACCGGCCGGGGTATCGCCGAGGAGGGCTCGCTCATGCGCCGTCGGTCACGACCTTTCCGTCGGTGAGGGGCTTCACCCACCGTCGCCACTGTTCCTCGGGCGCGTACCCGGCGGCCCGCCAGGCATGCTGGGCCCGCTCGTTGCGCCGCAGCACCATCGCGTCCCCGCGGCGTCCGCCGAGCCGGAGGAACCGCTCCTCCGCCGCCGCCAGCAGCGCGGAGCCGATCCCCTGACGCCGGTGGTCGGGGTGGACGGCCAGCCGGTACAGATGACAGCGCCAGCCGTCGAAGCCGGCGATCACCGTGCCGACCAGCTCGCCGTCCCGCTCGGCCAGGACCAGTGCCTCGGGGTCACGGGCGACGAGCCGTTCCACCCCGTCCCGGTCGTCGCTGATGCTCGTCCCCTCGGCGGCGGTCTTCCAGAAGGCCAGCACGGCGTCCAGGTCCTCGGGCCCGGCGGCCCGTACGCGCAGATCGGTCATGCCTCCGATCCCACCACGCACCGCGCGGGCCCACGCCCCCGTTCCGGCATGCGGACGGCCGGGCCCGCCGGGACCGTCACTCGTCGCGCAGCGCCCGCATCACCGGCGCGAAGGCCTCCATCGAGGGCTCCAGCACCGTCAGATACGTGAACCCGTACCGCTCGCGCTGGGCCCGCACCTGGGCGGTGACCTCCTCCAGGGTCCCCGCCAGGAAGATGGGCAGCTCCAGCACCTGCTCCACGCTCAGGTGCGGCACGTGCTCCAGGAGAGGCCGGACGGCGGCCTCGCGGTCCTCGCTCACGACGACCGTCTGGACGAGCAGGTTCAGCTCGGCCGGTTCCGCGCGGCCCGCCGCGAACTCCCGGTACCGGCCGACGCGCTCGTCGAGCTCCTCGGCGGTGACGGGCGCCAGTTGCCCCGTCCGGCTGCCCCGCACCGTACGCGCGCCGGTGAACGCGGCGATGTCGGCGTGCCGGGCGGTCAGCTCCAGCATCCGGTCGCCGTTGCCCCCGATGAGGAGCGGCACACCGGGCTTCTGCGCGGGGCGCGGCCGGTACTCCTCGTCGCCGAGCAGCCGCTCCAGTTCCTCCACGGTGCGCCGCAGGTGGTCGACCCGCTCGCCCGGCGAGCCGAACGGCAGCCCGGCCGCCTCGTGCTCCGCCCGTACGTAGCCCGTGCCCAGCCCGAGTTCCAGGCGTCCGCCCGTCAGGGCGTCCGTGGTGGCGACCTCGCGCGCGAGCAGGACCGGGTTCCACAGGCCCGCGTTGAGCACGAAGGTGCCCAGCCGGGGACGCTCGGTGGCCCGCGCCGCCGCGACCAGCGCCGGGAACGGCGCCACCATGCCGAGATGGTCGGGGACCTGGATCACGTCGTACCCCAGCTCCTCCGCCCGTCGGCACTTCGCACCCCACTCCTCGGCCGGGGCGGGCACCGTCAGGTTGACACCGAAGCGGTACGGACGGGACATGAACTCTCCTCGCGCGGGCGGGAATTCGGGCTCCCGCAGTCAACCACCCGCGCCCGGCGGCCGTCAGCGCGTTCGCCCGCCCCACCCCGCCCTTGCCGTTGCTAGCGTTCCGGCGCTAGCTTCGAGGTATGGCGAAGACCAGGAAGGCCCAGCTGAACGTCCGGGTGGACGAGGGCACCGCCCGGGCCGCCCGGGAGCGGGCCGTGGCCCGGGGGATGAGCGTCAACCGCTACATCGAGGAACTGGTCCGGCAGGACACCGGTGAGTCCGGCCGCGCCTTCGTGGAGGCGGCCGCCGACTTCATGCGGCAGTACGAGAAGGTCTTCGCCGAGGAGGTCGGCGAGGGACAGGGCCGCCGCTGAGCCGTCGCGCGCACCCCGATGAACGACCTCACGATCGATCTCGCCTGGCTGCTCATGCTCGCCGAACAGCGCACCCCCGGCGACCCCCAGGTCACCGACTGGGGGGCGCTGGTGGCGGCCGTCGCCCGCCACCGGGCCGAGATATTCGACACCCCCGTCTACGACGGTCCGCACGCCCGCGCGGCCGCGCTGCTCCAGCTGCTGATCCACGTCCCCGCCCTGGAGCGTTCCAACGCCCTGTTCGCCTCCGCCGTCGCCTACGCCTATCTGGTCGCCAGCGGCGTCGAGATCACCACCACCGCCGAGCGGGTGCGGGACCTCGCCCTGCTGGTCAAGAAGGGCGACGCGTCGGTCGACGCCATCGCGGACGAGCTGCGCCGGTGGAGCGCGTGACTACGCCCCGTCGCCGGGCGGGCGCCACGCCGTACCGAGCACGCAGTAGGAACTCGGCAGCGCCGGGCCGTTCTCCGGCATCGTCATCCGCCGGTAGGGCCCCAGCGTGAAGCCGGCCTCGCGCAGCGAGGCGACCGGCTCCCGGGACAGGTGGCAGCCACCGCTCAGCGGCGGCCACAGCGTCCGGTCGAGCGCGCGCTGGGTGAAGGCCATCACCCGGCCGCCGCCGGCGCCGTGCTCGAAGAACCGCACCTCACCGCCGGGGCGCAGCACCCGCCG
>MUMD01000379.1 GCA_002155895.1 Streptomyces rochei | reverse complement strand
TCGACCATCGCCGCACCGGCGCTGTCGGCCCGCCGGTGCGGCGATGGTCGAGGAGACCGCCCACCACGGCCTGAAGGACGTGGTGGCGACGATCCTCGTCGACCTGCGCGCCTGGGACACGATGGGGGAGTCCGCGGTGCTCGCCGCCGCCGCGATCGGCGTCACCAGCCTCATCTACCTGCACCGCCGCACCGACGGCGCCGAGCAGCCCGTGCTTCCGCTGCCCGGCGACCATCCGCACGCGGGCCTGCGCACGGCCTGGCGGGCGACCCGGTACGAACTGGCGGGCCTGCCCGAGGGGGACGAGGGGGCGCCGGAGCGGACCTGGCTCGCGGCCAGTTCCACGCTGGCCCCCGAGCGCCGCTCCCTGGTCCTGGAAGTCGTCGCCCGGCTGATCTTCCACCCCGTTCTCGTCCTCTCCGTCTACCTGCTGATGTGCGCGGAGAACCTGCCGGGCGGCGGATTCGTCGCGGGCCTGACCGCCGGGGTCGCCTTCATCACCCGCTACCTCGCGGGCGGACGGCACGAACTCGCCGACGCCGTGCCCTTCAAACCGGGCCTGTTCACCGGCCTCGGCCTGTTCGTGTCCACCTCGGTCGCGCTGGGCGGCCTCGCCGAGGGCACCGTGCTGCACGGCTGGACCTGGCACGGTCACCTGCCGGTCTGGGGCGACGCCCACCTGTCCACCGCCGTCCTCTTCGACTGCGGGGTCTACCTCCTCGTCCTCGGAGTGGTCCTGGACATCGTGCGCGCCCTCGGTGCCCGCATCGACCGCCAGATCGAACGTGCCGCCGCCCTGCGCGCCCGCGGAGAGGCGGGCCCCGCGTGACCGTGAGCCTCTCCCTCCTGGTGGCCGCCGCCGTGCTCGCCGCCGTCGGCGGCACTCTGCTGCTCACCCGTTCCCTGACCCGGATCCTGCTCGGCGCGGTCGTCCTCGGCAACGGCGTCAACCTGCTGGTCCTCGCCTCCACGGGCAGCGCGGGCGACGCGCCACTGCTCTACCCGCACGTCATCCGCAACCGGGTCACCGACCCGCTGCCCCAGGCCATCGCCCTCACCGCGATCGTCATCACCCTCGCCACCACCGCGTTCCTGCTCGCCATGGCCTACCGCAGCCACCAGGTCACCGGCTCCGACGAGATCAGCGACGACACCGAGGACCGACTGGTCGCGCTGCGCGCCGAGTTCCTCGACCGGCGCGGCGAACTGCGGGACCGCTACCGCGAGGACCGCGCCGACGGCGGCACCAGCCCCGAACAGCGCGCCCGCTACCGGGACGCCCGCCGACGGCTGCGCAAACGGGTCCGCGAGGAGCGCGCCTACCAGGCCCGCGCCAACGACGTCTCCGGAAACCTCTGGAACGACATCCTCGGCGCCGACCCCGAGGACTACCGCGAGGGCCGGGAGCGGGGCACCACCGACGCGACGGGCCGTCCGGGCCCGGCACCGGCCCGTGTCGCCGGTCCCTCCAACGACCCCGAGGAAACAGGCCGCGAGCCCGACTCCCGCCCCGGCGAGGACTCCTGCCACCCGTCGCCCGACCAGCCCGACGACCCCGGGGGCGCCGGCACGGAAGGAACCAGGTGAACGCCCTCGTCCCGCTCCCCGTCCTGCTGCCCCTGTGCGTCACGGGCCTGAAACTGGCCATCGGGCCCCGGCTCCAGCGGTTCCAGCGCTTCATCAGCCTCGCCGTGCTCGGCGCGGTCCTGGTGCTCTCCGTGCTCCTCATGATCGCCGCCGACCGCCACGGCCCGCTCAGCGTCCACCTCGGGGACTTCGCCCCGCCCATCGGCATCACCCTGGTCGCCGACCGCCTCGCCGGCCTGATGCTCACCGTCTCCAGCGCCGTCACCCTGCTGGTCCACGTGTACTCGCTGGGCCAGGGCATGGCCGACCGCGACGACCAGACGCCGGTCGGCGTCTTCCACCCCGCCTACCTGATCCTGGTGGCGGGCGTCTCCTGCACCTTCCTGGCCGGCGACCTCGTCAACCTCTACGTCGGCTTCGAGATCATGCTCGTGGCGAGCTTCGTCCTGCTCACCATCGGCGGAACCGCGACCCGCATCCGGGCCGGATCGACGTACGTGATCATCTCGCTGTTCTCCTCGGTGCTCTTCCTCGTCGCCATCGCCATGACCTACGCGTTCGCCGGGACCGTGAACTTCGCCCAGCTCGCGGGCCGGCTCCAGGAGGCGCCGGACGGGGCGCGCACCCTGCTGGAGGCGATGCTGCTGACGGTCTTCGCCATCAAGGCGGCCGTGTTCCCGCTCGCGGCCTGGCTGCCCGACTCGTACCCGACCGCCCCCGCGCCGGTCACCGCGGTCTTCGCCGGCCTGCTGACCAAGGTCGGCGTGTACTCGATGCTGCGCACCCAGACCCTGCTCTTCCCCGGCCACCGCCTCGGCGACCTGCTGATGCTCGCCGCCCTCGCCTCCATGGTCGTCGGCATCCTCGGCGCCGTCGCCCAGACCGACCTGAAGCGGGTGTTGTCCTTCACCCTCATCAGCCACATCGGCTACATGGTCTTCGGCATCGCGCTGGCCGGGCGCGGTTCGATCAGCGGGGCCATCGTGTACGTGGCCCACCACATCACCGTGCAGACCACGCTCTTCCTCGTCGCCGGGCTCGTCGAACGGCGCGACGGCACCACGGAGCTGACCCGCCTGGGCGGCCTGGCGAAGTCCGCGCCGCTGGTCGCGGTGCTGTTCTTCGTGCCCGCCATGAACCTCGCGGGCATCCCGCCGCTGTCCGGGTTCATCGGCAAGGTCGGTCTGATGCGGGCGGGCATCGACAACGGCGGCGGCTGGGCCTGGGCGCTGGTCGCCGGGTCCGCGGCCACCAGCCTGCTCACCCTCTACGTCATGGCGAAGGTCTGGAATTTGGCCTTCTGGCGGGACGCGCCGCCCGGTGCCGAGGGCGAGGGCGTGGTCCTGGAGTCCGCCGGGGACGAACCCGGGGACGACGGGGACGACGAGGAGGACGAGGGGGACCCGGCGGCGGGGGCGGGACGCGGGCTGCCGGTCCCGGCGGGCGCCGTGGTCTCCGCCGGCCTGCTCGGCCAGTCGATCACCACCACCAAGCGGCTGCCCTGGCCGATGCTGCTGGCCACCGGCGCCGCCGTCGCCCTCGGCCTGCTCTACACCGTGCTCGGCGGCCCCCTCACCACCTTCACCGAGGCCGCCGCCGCCGAACTCCTCGCCCGCACCCCCTACATCGAGGCGGTGCTCGGCCGGTGAGCAACCTCTTCCGCGACCGTTCCCCCTACAGCTGGTCCTTCCGCATCGGCAGCGGCAGACGCGTGCTGGACCTGCCGCTCGTCGCCTGGCTCACGGCCATCTGGATCCTGCTGTGGGGCACCCTGTCCTGGGCCAACCTCGTCAACGGGATCGTCGTCGCGGTGTGCCTGTGCCTGGCCTTCCCACTGCCCGCCGTGGACATCGGCCTGCGGCTGCGTCCGCTGGGCATCCTGCGGTTGGCGGTCTACCTGCTCTACGACATGTTCTCGTCCAGCGTCGAGGTCACCCGGCAGATCTTCGCCAAGGGCCCCTACCACGCCGCGGTCGTCGCCGTTCCGCTGCGGGTGCGCAGCGATCTGATGCTCACGGCCACCGCGGTCGCCGTCTCCAACGTCCCCGGCGGCTCCGTGATCGAGGTGCGCCGCTCGACCGCCACCCTGTTCCTGCACGTCCTCGACGCCGACGACCCCGGCGAGATCGAGAGCGCCCGGCGACAGGTGTGGCGCATGGAGGAACTCGTCGCCCGCGCCTTCGGCACCGCCGAGGACATCGCCCACGCCGCCCGCCCCGTACCGGAAGGGGACACCCCGCCGTGACCACCCTGCACGACGTCGAGGAGGCGCTGCTGACCGCCTCGCTCGTGATGATCCTCGTCGCCGGCGCGCTGCTGCTGTACCGCATCTGGTACGGCCCCTCGATGCTGGACCGGGCGGTCGCCCTGGACGTGGCGGCGGCGCTCATCGTCGCCGGCATCGGCGTCAAGGCCGCCCACGACGGCGACGGGTTCTACTTCCCCGTGATGCTGGTGCTCGCCTTCCTCGGCTTCACGGGCTCGGTAGGCATCGCCCGGTTCATCGCCGTGCGCGACCGGCCCTCGGTGCGGGCGGACGGCACGGAGGACCACCGGTGAACGCCTGGGCCCGGGCCGCCGACCTGACCGGCGCCGTCCTGCTGTTCCTGGGCTGCCTGCAGAGTCTGCTCGGCGTGATCGGGATGCTCAGGTTCCCCGATGTGCTCTCCCGCAGCCACGCCGCCACCAAACCGCAGACCCTCGGGACCCTCCTCGTCCTGGTCGGGGTGGCGCTCCGGCTGCGGCACGGCATCGACGTGGGCACCCTGGCGCTCATCGTCTTCTTCCAGTTCCTGACCAGCCCGGTCGCCTCCCACCTGGTCGCCCGCTCCGCGTACCGCACCGGGCAGACGGGGTCGCGGGGCCTGCTGCGGGACGACCTGGACCCGCAGCTGAGCGACATGGAGCAGCGGGAGGAGTAGCGACAGGGAGCAGCGGGAGAAGCAGCGGAGTGGTGGCGGCCGAGGGAACGGCTCGGACGTCAGCCCACGCAGCCCACGTGGGCCAGCGCCTGCTTCAGCAGCACCCCGTGTCCGCCGGGCATCTCGCTCTGCACCGCCTCGGACAGCGCCTCCCGCGGGTCGAACCAGACCAGGTCCAGCGCGTCCTGCCGGGGCCGGCAGTCACCGGTCACGGGCACCACGTAGGCCAGGGAGACCGCGTGCTGCCGGGGATCGTGGTACGGGGTGACCCCGTGCGTCGGGAAGTACTCGGCCACCGTGAACGGCTGGAGCGAGGCCGGCACCCGGGGCAGCGCCACCGGGCCGAGGTCCTTCTCCAGATGACGCAGCAGGGCGTCCCGGACCCGCTCGTGGTGCAGGACCCGCCCGGAGACCAGCGTCCGGCTGACCGTCCCGTCGGGTCCGATGCGCAGGAGCAGGCCCACGCTGGTGACTTCACCGCTGTCGTCGACGCGCACGGGCACCGCCTCGACGTACAGGATCGGCATGCGGGCGCGTGCCATCTCCAGCTCGTCGGTCGTCAGCCAGCCCGGCGTGGTCTCGGTCATGTCAGACATCGCTTGATCATACTTTCAGCCGTTCCTGCTTCCCGGGCGGCGCTCCGGGACTGTGATGGGTGCCACGCCGCTCAGCCGTCGTCCGGCGCCCCGTCCAGCGGGCCGCCCGGCAGCCGGTAGACCCGGCGCGCGTTGTCGCGCCCCGTCCACCGCGCGATGCGCAGCGCGTCCGCCAGGGCCATCTCGTCGGCGTGCACCCGCTGCTCGAGCAGCCCGGCCAGCCCCTGCCGGAAGGCCAGCGCCCCCAGGTGGTGGAACTCGGCCACCCCGTAGGCGTCCGAGCTGTGGAGCAGCTTGCGGAAGGGGGTGATCTCCAGCGCCTCCGCGAGCACCGTGCCCGCCCGCGCGGGGCCGACGTGGTGCAGGGCGAGGCCCACGTCGAGGTGGACCTGTCCGAAGACCGCCGACAGGTAGGCCGCCTGGCGCTGGAAGGGCCAGCAGTGCAGCAGCACGACCGGGACGGTGCCGGCGGTCAGGCGCAGCCAGTCGGTCAGCAGGGACGGGTCCGCGCGGTGCAGGCGGAGGTCGCCGTCGCCGAAACCGGTGTGCAGCTGGAGCGGACGCCCGAGGTCCACCGCGGTCCACAGCAGGTGCCGCACGAGCACCGGGTCGTCGAGCCGGCCGCCGCGGGCCAGCCAGCGCCGGGCGGCATCGGTGACCTCCGCCGGCGAGGGACGCTCCGGGTCCAGGCCGAAGCCGGTGCGGTAAGCGGCCACCGACTTGACGCCCACCACGCCCGGACGCCGCACCGCCTCCCACGCCGCCGACCGGAACGCCGCCCCGTACGCGTCCGGTTCGACGCCGTCGGCCGCCACCGCCTCCGCGACGCTCTCCAGCCGCACCACCTCGTACGCCGTCGCGCCCGCGGCCCCGGCCAGTTCGGCCGGTGTCGTCACCCGGTCCGGGGCGAACCCGGTGTCGACGCAGAAGACACCGGTGCCCGCCGCGCGCAGGAACCGCCGGTTGATCTCCTCGGCGCCCAGCTCGGCCCGCCGGGCCAGGTACACGTCGGCGGGCGCGTGGCGCGGCAGGTCCAGCAGGGGAGCGCAGTGGCGGCGGACGGCGAGGCCGACGGGGCTGTCGAACGGGGAGACGCCGGGCCATGCCTCGCCCTCGGTCAGGAGGGACTCGAAACCCATCCGGTCCAGCCCGTGGGTGACCGCGCCGTGGCAGTGGTGGTCCACGAGGTCCAGGGCGGCGAGCGCCTCGTGCACGGGGCCGGCCGCCACGTCAGTACCTCCAGCGGTAGGCCGCCGCCACACCGTCGTCGTCCAGTCCGGCGGCGGCCTCGGTCTCGCCGCGTCGCACGGCGGTCACGGCGTCGGCCAGGACCGGCCCCAGCGCGGCTCTGAGCACGCCGTCCGCGCGGAACGCCTCCACCGACTCCGCCAGCGTCACCGGCAGGCGGCGCACCCCGTGGGCCGCCGCCTGTGCCGTGTCGAGCCGGGCCGGGTCGCCGGTGGTCTCCGCCGGCAGCGACGCGCCGGACGCGATCCCGTCCAGCCCGGCGGCGATCACCGAGGCGAGGGCGAGATAAGGGTTGGCGGCCAGGTCGACCGGCTTGACCTCCACGTTGGCCGCCCGGTCGCGCACCCCGGTCGTGCCGGTGACGACCCGCAGGGCGGCCTCGCGGGTCTCCCGGCCCCAGGCGGTGAACACGCCCGCCCACTGCGAGGGGCGCAGCCGCAGACGGCTGGCCGGGCTCGGCGCCGTCATCGCGGTGAGCGCCGGGAGGTGGTCGAGCACCCCGGCCACGAAGGACTCGGCCTCGGCCGTCATCCCGTACCGGCCCGGGCCGCCCGCGTGCAGATTGCGTCCGTCGCGCCAGGCGGAGAGGTGGAGGTGCCCGCCGTTGCCGACGCCCTGCCCGAGGACCGCCGGCGCGAAGGAGACCCGCAGCCCGTGCCGCCGGGCCACGGCCCGGATCGTCTGCCGCACCAGTACGCTGCGGTCGGCCGCCGCCACCGGGTCGAGGGCGCCCACCGAGACCTCGAACTGCCCCGCCGCGTACTCGGGGTGCAGCTGCTCCACGTCCACGCCCTGCGCGGCGAGCGCCGCCAGGGTGTCGGCGGCGCAGTCGCTCAGCTCGATCTGCCGCGTCGCGCCGTACGCCGGTCCGGACACCGCCGGGACGAAGCCGTCGCCGGGCGTGTCGCCCCGGCCCACCACCCACTCGATCTCCACGGCGGCCTTGAAGGCGATCCCGTACGACCGGGCGGCCTCGGCCACGACCCGGCGCAGCACGGTGCGTCCGCACGCCGGGTGCGGCTCGCCCTCCTGGGTGATCCGGTCGACCGGCGCCCACGCCCAGCCGGGCTGCGCGGACAGGACGGTCACCCGGTCGAGGTCGGGGTACAGGCGCAGGTCGCCGTCGGGGGATCCGAGGACGTCCGTGGTGACGATCGCGTCGTTCGCCAGGAAGGTGTCGAAGACCGGGGACATGCCGACGCCCCACGCGGCCGCCGAGGCGAGCTTCGCGGTGGGAACGGTCTTCACCCGGCCGATGCCCGCCGTGTCGACGTAGGCCAGCACCACCCCGTGCACGTCCTGTGCGGACAGCTCCGCGCTCAGCGCGGTGGCCCGCTCGACCTCACCCGGACGCCCGCCGGGAACGGGGCCGCTCTCGCTCACGTGTCGGCTCCTTCGCGCGTGCGCCGTCCGCCGCACCCCATTGTGCCGTCCGGGGATCACGCTGTCCGGGTTTCGCCCGAGTCGCCCGGAGCCCTCGCGGGTGGTTCAGTCCAGGTCGGTGGGCTGCGGGGACGGCGTCCCGCCGTCCAGTACGGTCCGCAGCCGCTCGGCACCCGCCTGCGTCGCCTGTTCCACGGAGTCCTTCTGGTCGCCGTCCAGACCGCCGCCGGTGACGGTGACGGCGCTGTCGCCCACGCGTACGGCCGTCACCATGAGGGAGAGCGTGGCGGGGCCGCCGTCCGCGTCCCCCCGCACGGTCACGTGCAGGCCCTGGCGGGCGTCGCCCACCTCGGGCACCGAGACCTCGGTGACCTGGACGGTGCGCTCGCCGCCCCCGGAACCGTCGAGGGTGAACTGGTCGCACTTCTGGGGCAGGGAGGCCATCCACTTCAGCCGGTCGTCCAGGGCCGCGCGGTCGTACGCGGCGACCTGCTCCAGCAGGCGGGAGTCGCCCTGCTGGAAGCCGGTGAGCGCCGACGCCCCCGAGGGCTTGCCGAGCAGGTCCTCGCCGTAGAGTCCGTCGACCAGTTCCTGGCAGTCCGAGGCGTCGGCCTTGCCGGTGAGGAATCGGGCCACGTCGACCTGGCCGATCAGCATGCTGTCACGCCACTTGCCGGCGTCCCGCACCTGGTTCCAGCCGCCCTCGAGATCGGTCTCGGTGAGCAGGGCCGCCTTGGCGCCGGACTCCGTGAGGGCGGAGGGGGAGGCGGTCGCGGAACCGGTAGGTGAGCCCGTGGGTGAGCCGGTGGGTGAGCCCGTGGGCGCCTGCTCGGCGATGTCCCGTTCGGCGGCACGTGCCTGGTCGGCGGCGGTGTCCGCGGCCGTCGTCGCGGCGCCGTCGTCCGAGCAGGCCGCGGTGGTGAGCAGCGCGGCCGCGGCCAGGGCGGAGGCCACGAGACGGAACGGGGGGACGACGGGACGACGGCTCATCGCGGATGCCTCCTGGGACGTGACACGGTGACCCTCAGCGCATCACCGCCCCCGGCACGCCACCAGCGGACGTGACTGTTCGGGTGACCCGGCGTCGAGGGGCGGGCCACCGCCGCCGGTCACCCCGGTCGGGCCGTTCCCGCGGATCACCCCGGTGGCTCACGCGCTGCGGTCGAGGGTGTCCCGGGCGACCTCCTCGTCCACGGAGGCCCGCACCAGCGCCGCCGCGAGGACGGCGGGGTCCGTCCGGTCGGCGAGCCGCACGAGCCGGTCGGGGTCCTTCGGGAGCCCGAGGCGTTCCGCGCCCTGGAGGGCCTTGCGGTCCAGCCAGGGGGCCACATCGGGCCACACCCGCTGGACCTCCCGCAGGAAGATGTCCGCGCCGGTCGGACCGATGCCGGGGAACTCCTGGAGCAGCCGCCGCACCTCGCCGACCTCGCCCTCCGCTTCCTCGCGCAGCCGCCGCAGATCCCCGCCCCACCGCTCGTTCAGCAGTTCCGCGGCCTCGCCGAGCTGGGTGGCGGTGCGCTCGTCGTAGCGCCGGTAGCCGCCCCGGCCGAGCGCGTCGACCCGCTCCTGCCAGTCGGCGTCCGCCATGCGGCGCGGGTCGCTCAGGCCGGCGTCCTGGAGGGCGCGGGCGGTGGCCACGGCGACCGAGCCGCGGATGCGGGCGCTGAGCAGGTGGGCGAGGACCAGCAGCCGGTACAGCGGTTGCGGGGTGTCCTTCAGCCCGATGCCCGCCTCCTCGGCGTACGTCCGCCCGTGCGCGTCGACGAGTTCCCGTACGACGCGCTCCTGGTCCCGGCCCACGGCCTACGGCTTCAGCGGGTCGTGCCCGACGGTCATGAGGCGGTGCCTGAGACCGCTGTCCTCGGCCTTCGGCTCGTTCTCCAGGTCGGCCTGGGACGTCACGGTGTCGACCACCTTGCGCATCGCGCGGAGGTCGTCCTCGGTCAGATCCGTGCGCCGCTTCTGCAGGATCGCCAGGACGTGCTGCCCGAGCGGCGGCCCGGCGTCGTCGGGCAGCGGCTCGGTCAGCTCGCCGGAGTCGCGCACCCGGAGCCAGTCCGCGAGCTCCGCGGAGGTCATGTTCACCACGCGGTGGAAGTCCTCCCACAGCGCGTCGAGTTCGAGGGCGTCGGCCATGAGGTGCCCCTCTCCGGGTCGTCGTGCCTGTGTACGCGGGCGCGGGTGCCCACGGGGCTCCCCGGGTAAACGCCGACGCCCCCGCCGGTCAGCGGGCGAGCACGCCGTCCAGGAAACCCGTGACGTCCGCGAACACCTCCGCCCGGTTGGTCTCGTTGAACAGCTCGTGCCGGGCGCCCGGGTAGATCCGCTCGGTGAGGTCGCCGCCGCTGAGCGCCTCCACGCCGGGGCGGCTGCCGGGCAGCGGCACCAGCCGGTCGTCGTCGCCGTGCACCCACAGCACCGGGAGCGGGCCCACGTCACCGCCCTCGGCCACGGTGGACAGGGTCCGTACGAAGGCCTCAGCCGTCGGCCGCTTCATCGGGCCGTGCCACACCAGTGGGTCCGCCGCGTACGCCGCACCGACCGCCGGGTCCCGGGAGAGCGAGGACGGGCTGATCGGCTTGTCCGGGATCTCGTCCAGGGCGAGCAGCGTGCGCGGCAGCTCCCAGTCGCCGATGACCGGGCCGGACAGCACCAGCGCGGTCAGCTCCCCGGGGTGGCGCTGGGCGTAGCGGGAGGCGATCAGGCCGCCCATCGAGTGGCCGATCATGACCACCGGCAGTCCCGGGTGCGCGGCCTCGGCGTGCTCCGCCGCGGTGTGCACGTCGGTGACCACGTCCTCGAAGTCCTCGATCAGGACCCGCTCGCCCTCCGAGCGCCCGTGGCCGAGGTGGTCGACGCCGTGGACGGCCGCCCCGTGCCGCCTCAGGACGCCCGCAACCTCCTCGTAGCGGCCGATGTGCTCGCCGTAGCCGTGCACCAGCAGGGTCACGTAGGAGGGCCGCTCGGCGGGCCACTCGTAGGCGGTGAGCCGCCCCCGCGTCCCGGCCAGATGGTGCTCGCGCGCCTCGGTCATGTCTCCTCCGGCTGCCTCGGTGAAGGTCACCGGGGGATCTTCCCAGGGAGGCGCCCGGCGGTCTATAGTCCAAAACTAGCAGTGCTAATTAAGTCGGTTACGTGTCGGTCGCCACCGGCGGCCCAGCGACGGTCAGGAGTCCCCGTGCGCCCCGTCCACTTCGCGGCCGCCCGCCGCACGCCGATCGGCAAGCTCCGCGGCGCCCTGTCCACCGTGCGCCCCGACGACCTCGCCGCCGCCGTGATCCGGGGCCTGGTCGCCGACGTCCCGGCCCTGGACCCGGCCCGCGTCGACGACGTCTACTGGGGCGCCGCCAACCAGGCGGGCGAGGACAACCGCAACGTCGCCCGCATGGCCGCCCTGCTCGCCGGGCTGCCCGACTCCGTCCCCGGCGCCACGGTCAACCGTCTGTGCGCCTCCGGTCTGGAGGCGGTCACCACCGCCGCCCGCGCCATCGCCGCGGGCGAGGCCGACATCGTGCTCGCCGGCGGTTCGGAGTCGATGAGCCGCGCCCCGTTCGTCCTGCCCCGCCCCGACGAGGCCCTGCCGCACCGCATCGAGACCGCCGACACCCGGCTCGGCTGGCGCCTGGTCAACCCGGCGATGAAGGAACTGCACGGCCTGCTGGCCATGGGCGAGACCGCCGAGGAGGTCGCCGAGCGGTACGGCGTCGGACGCGAGCGGCAGGACGAGTTCGCCCTGCGCAGCCACCGCCTGGCCGCCGAGGCCCGCAGACACGGCCACTTCGACGACGAACTCCTTCCCGTCGAGCGCCCCGACGGCGTGCTGGTCGACACCGACGAGTGCGTCCGCGAGGACACCTCCGTCGAGAAGCTCTCCCGCCTCAAGCCGGTCTTCCGCGCCGGCGGCACGGTCACCGCGGGCAACGCCTCCCCGATGAACGACGGCGCCGCCGGACTCCTCCTGGTCAGCGAGGAGGCACTGAACGAGCTGGGACTCGAGTCGCTGGGCCGGTACGTGGCCGGAGGCTCGGCCGGTGTCCACCCGGACGTCATGGGCATCGGCCCGGTCCCCGCCACCCGCAAGGTCCTGGCCCGCGCCGGCTGGAGCGTCGACGACCTCGCGACGGCCGAGTTCAACGAGGCGTTCGCCGCCCAGGCCCTCGCCTGCGTCGACCGGCTCGGCATCGACCCGGACCGGGTCAACCCGACCGGCGGCGCCATCGCGCTGGGCCACCCGCTCGGCTGCTCCGGCGCCCGCATCCTCACCACCCTGCTCCACCGCATGCGCCGCACCGGCGCCGCCCGCGGGCTCGCCACGATGTGCGTCGGCGTGGGGCAGGGCAGCGCGGTGCTGGTCGAGCGGCACTAGGGCCCTTCCCGCGATCTGATCCGCCGGCCAGGCCCCGCCGCGTCCACGACGCCACCCACCCCTGAGCAGAGCCGCAGCAAGGAACGGAGCAACATCCCATGGCAACCCTCTCCGTCGCCGCCGTCCTCGCCGAGAACGCCCGGCGCCGTCCCGACAAGGAAGCGCTGGTCGAGGGCGACCTGCGGCTGACCTTCGCCGAGGTGTGGCAGCGGGCCCGGGCGCAGGCCGGCGCCCTCACCGGCCTGGGCGTGCGACCGGGGGACCGGGTCGCCCTGATGGCCCCGAACACCGCCGACTTCCCGCAGGCGTACTACGCGATCGCCGCCGCCGGCGGCGTGGTCGTGCCGGTCCACCTGCTGCTGTCGCCCGGCGAGGTCGAGCACGTGCTGCGCGACAGCGGCGCGAGTCTGCTGCTGTGCCACCCGGCCCAGGCGGAGACCGGGGCCGCCGCCGCGCGGGAGACCGGCGTACGGATGATCACTCTCGGCGACGAGCTGGGCAAACTCGCGGCCGACGCCGAGCCGCTGCCCTCCTACGTCACCCGCGACGCCGACGACCCGGCCGTCGTCTTCTACACCAGCGGCACCACGGGCGTGCCGAAGGGCGCCGTGCTCAGCCACTTCAACCTGGTCATGAACGCGACCGTCAACGCCTTCGACGCCAACGACATCCGGCCCGACGACGTCGCGCTGGGCGCCCTGCCGCTGTTCCACGCCTTCGGCCAGACCGTCTCCCTCAACTCCACCTGGCGCGCGGGCGCCACCCTCGTCCTCCTGCCCCGCTTCGACGCGGCGCGCGCGATCGAGCTGATGGTGAGGGAGAAGGTGAACACCTTCCACGGGGTGCCGACCATGTTCGTGGCCCTGGCCGCCGCGGCGGCCGACGCGGACGCCCTGCCCGACCTGCGGGTGTGCGTCTCCGGCGGCGCCTCCCTGCCCGTCGCCGTGCTGGAGCGGTTCGAGGCGGCGTTCGGCGCCGAGATCTACGAGGGGTACGGGCTGTCGGAGACCTCCCCGGCGGCGGCCGTGAACCAGCCGGTGTTCGGCACCAGGCCCGGCACGATCGGCCACCCGCTGTGGGGCGTGGACGTCGAGATCGCCCGCGCGGAGGTCGAGGGCAGCGTCGAGCTGCTGCCGCCGGGCGAGCTGGGCGAGGTCGTCGTGCGCGGCCACAACGTCTTCTCCGGCTACCTCGGCCGCCCCGAGGCCACCGCCGAGGCGCTGGTCGACGGCTGGTTCCGCACCGGGGACCTCGGCACCAAGGACGAGGAGGGGTTCCTGCGGATCGTCGACCGGAAGAAGGACGTCGTCATCCGCGGCGGCTACAACGTCTACCCCCGCGAGGTCGAGGAGGTCCTGATGCGCCACCCCGGCATCGCGCAGGTCGCCGTCATCGGCCTGCCGGACGAACTGCACGGCGAGGAGGTGTGCGCCGTCGTGGTCCCCGCTCCGGACACGGCGCCGGACGCCGCGGAGATCGTCGACTGGTCCAAGCAGCGCCTGGGCAGGTACAAGTACCCGCGCCGCGTCGAGTTCGCGCCGGAGCTGCCGCTCGGACCGAGCATGAAGGTGCTGAAGCGGGAGCTGCGGGCACGGTACGCGCCCCGCTGACGGGTGTCAGGTCCGTACGGCGAGACGGTGCTCACGCCGCCGGCCGGGTGCGCATAGCATCGGTGCCCGCAATGGACACCATG
Organism: Streptomyces rochei; assembly: GCA_002155895.1. Taxonomy (GTDB): domain Bacteria; phylum Actinomycetota; class Actinomycetes; order Streptomycetales; family Streptomycetaceae; genus Streptomyces; species Streptomyces rochei. Next base: position 5,261 of record MUMD01000379.1, on the reverse strand, counting down.
ACGCTGTGGCACCTCACCGGCTGGGGATTCGCCGCCCTCGCCTTCGCCGCCCTGCTCGTCGGCTTCTCCAAGACGGCGGTGAGCGGTGCCAACACGGTCAGCCTCGCCATCTTCGCGGCGGTGCTGCCGGCCCGCGCCTCCACCGGCATCCTGCTCCCGGTGCTGATCGCCGGCGACATCCTCGCCGTCCTCACCTACCGGCGCCACGCGCACTGGCCCACCCTGTGGCGGCTGTTCCCGGCGGTGGGGGCCGGTGTGGTCGTGGGCACCGTGTTCCTGGTGTGGGCCGACGACGCGGTGGTCCGGACGTCGATCGGCGTGATCCTGCTGCTGATGGCTGGGGTGACCGTGTGGCGCCGCCGACAGGCCGACGGCGAGGGGCGGCCGGACGCGGCCGGGCAGCCCGGGGCGGGCGGCACGCGGGCCGGACGCGTGAAGGCCCGTTCCTACGGCGTCCTGGGCGGCTTCACCACGATGGTCGCCAACGCCGGCGGCCCGGTGATGTCGATGTATCTCCTCTCGGCGGGCTTCCGCAAGCTCGGCTTCCTGGGCACGTCGGCCTTCTTCTTCCTGATCGTCAACGTCTCCAAGCTGCCCTTCAGCGCGGGCCTGGGCCTGATCGACGGCCGGTCGCTGCTCCTGGACGCCGTGCTCGTGGTGTTCGTGGTGCCGGGCGCGCTCCTCGGCAAGTGGGCCGTGACCCGCATCGACCAACGGCTGTTCGAGCGCCTGGTCATCGCGGCGACGGTGGTGGGCGGCCTCCAGCTGCTGCTGCCCTGAGGGGGCGTGTCCAGGACCTCCCCGGGGGCCGTACGCTCGGCCCATGTCCCCTCCCTCCCCCCACGTGCTGATCCTCGGCGGCACCACCGAGGCCCGCCGCCTGGCCGCCGACCTGGCCTCCCGGCCGGGCGTCCGCGTCACCACCTCCCTCGCCGGCCGCGTCAGCCGCCCCGGTCCGCTCGCCGGGGACGTGCGGACCGGCGGGTTCGGCGGGGCGGAGGGACTGGCCGCCTGGCTGCGGGAACGACGGGTGGACGCCCTCGTCGACGCGACCCACCCCTTCGCCGCGCGCATCACGGCGAACGCCGCGCACGCCGCCGCGGCCACCGGCACACCGGTCGTCCTCCTGCGCAGGCCGGGCTGGCGGGCGGGCCCCGGCGACGACTGGCACCCGGTCGGCTCCCTCCCCGAGGCCGCCGACCTGCTGCCGGGCCTCGGCGACCGGGTCTTCCTCACCACCGGCCGTCTGGGTCTCGCCGCCTTCGCGCACCTGTCCGGCCTCCACTTCGTGGTCCGCTCGGTGGAGCCACCCGACCCACCGCTGCCGCCGGACACCCGCCTCCTGAGGGACCGCGGCCCCTTCACGGTCGCCGACGAGACGGCCCTCCTGCGCGAGCACCGCGTCGACGTGCTGGTCACCAAGGACAGCGGGGGAGCGGCCACCGCGGCCAAGCTCACGGCGGCCCGGGACCTCGGCCTGCCGGTGGTCGTGGTCCGCCGGCCCCCGTTGCCGGACGGCGTGCCCGTGGTGCCCGACGTGCCGACGGCACTGGAACGGCTGGCCCGACTGGACGGGCTGGACGGGCTGGGCCCGCGTCCGCGGTGACGGCCCCGGGGCCGCACCCCCCTCGCGCCCGCGTTCAGCCCGCCGCTACCGGCCGGTGGGCGTGGTCCGGCAGGCCGTTGCTCAGATCCTCGACCAGCAGCCGCTTGGCGATGGCGTCGACGGCGGCCCGCAGCTCCGTGCCGGAGGGCCGGCCGATGTCCTGCTGCACCCGGTCCTCCAGCCAGCTCGCCCACGCCCGGCCGATGACCAGGGCCTCACGGGCGCCCGCCTCGGTGTGCGAGAGCAGGGAGCCGTGCCGGGTCAGGAAGCCCTCCTCGACCATGCGGTCGAAGACCGGCAGCAGCACCTCGGGCGGCAGCCGGCGGCGGGCGGCGATCAGCCCGAGACTGGCGTGCCCGACCAGCCGCGTGAACAGCTCCACCTGCATCACGGCCCACGCCCCGGCGACGTCGAGTCGGGTGTCGCTGTCCGCGATGATCCGCCGCGCGGTGTCCAGCTCGGTGCTGCCGATGATCTTGCCGACGGAGGCCTCCAGCGCCCGCCTGCTGTCGGCGTCGTGCGGTGAGGCGAATCCCTCGCCCATGTCCGTCGAGCCCAGCCGCGCGCTGTCGCGCAACTGCACCTGCTTGAGGAACAGGGCGACGAGCAGGCCCAGCGCCGCGACCGGCACCGTCCACAGGAACACGGTCTGGATGGTGTCCGCGTACGCGCCGACGATCGGTGCCGACGCCTCGGGCGGCAGCCGGTGCACGCCCTCCGGGCTGGTCGCCGCCCGCCCGATCACCGCGGGATCGGCGGCGCCGGTGCCCGCGGCGGCCGCGACACCGTCCCGCAGGTTGGGGGTGAGGGTGTTGGCGTAGATGGTGCCGAAGACGGCGGTGCCGAAGGAACTGCCCAGGGTGCGGAAGAAGGTCACGCCGGAGGTCGCGGTGCCGAGGTCGGCGTAGTCGACCGTGTTCTGCACGGCGATGGTCAGCACCTGCATGGACAGGCCGATGCCCGTGCCCAGCACGAACATGTACAGCGACTCGAGCAGGGCACCCGTGGAAGGGCCCATGAGGGACATCAGGTAGAGGCCGACGCCCATGACCAGCGTCCCCACGATCGGGAAGAGCCGGTACCGGCCGGTCCTGCTGACCACGCTGCCGCTGAAGACCGAGGCGATCAGCAGGCCGATCACCATCGGCAGCGTCCGCACGCCCGAGACGGTGGCCGAGTCGCCGTCCACGTACTGCAGATAGGTCGGCAGATACGTCAGCGCGCCGAGCATGGCGAAACCGACGATGAAGCTGAGGACGGAGCAGACCGTGAACACCGGGTTGGAGAACAGCCGCATCGGCAGCATCGGCTGGGCAGCCTTGGTTTCCACCCGGCAGAACAGCGCGAGGGCGATCAGGCCGCCCGCGAACAGCCCGATGATCACGCCCGAGCCCCAGGCGTACTCGTTGCCGCCCCAGCTGGTCGCCAGGATCAGCGCGCTGGCGCCCACCGCCACCAGGGCGATGCCCAGATAGTCGATGACGGGCCGCACGGCCGACTTGACCACCGGGATGGTGCGGGCGGCGGCGATCACCACGACGATCGCGATGGGGACGTTGACGTAGAACGCCCAGCGCCACGACAGGTGGTCCGTGAACAGGCCGCCCAGCAGCGGACCGATGACCGTGGAGACACCGAACACGGCCCCGATGGCGCCCTGGTACTTGCCGCGCTCGCGGAGCGGGATGACGTCCGCGATCAGAGCCATGGAGGTGACCATCAGACCGCCCGCGCCGATGCCCTGCATCGCGCGCCAGGCGATCAGCAGCAACATGTCGGTGGCCAGGCCGCACAGGAACGAGCCGGTGATGAACACGACCGCCGAGACCTGGAAGACGACCTTGCGGCCGAAGAGGTCGCCGAACTTGCCGACCAGCACCGTCGCCACGGTCTCCGCGAGCAGGTACGAGGTCACCACCCAGGACATGTGCTCGCCGCCGCCCAGGTCCGACACGATCGTCGGCAGCGCGGTGCCGACGATCGTCTGGTCCAGGGCGGCGAGCAGCATGCCCAGCATGATCGTGACGAAGACGACGTTGCGACGGCGCTTGTCCAGCACGGGCGGCTGAGCGGCGGTCCGCGGCGTTTCCTCGGCGACTGTCACACCGTCACGATCACACCGGTGCACCGGCCACGCATGCGGGGGCGGTCCGCCCGGGTGCGGCCGCGGGTCCGGTCAGCCGTCGCCGGGGTTGCGCCGCAGCAGGTACGTGTCCATGATCCAGCCCTTGCGCTCCCGGGCCTCGGCGCGCAGCCGCTCGATGCGGGGCGCGGCCTCGGCGATCGGACCGGAGGCGAGGATCTCGTCCGGGGTGCCGAGGTAGGCGCCCCAGTAGATGTGGATGTCCTGGTCCGCGTACTTCCGGAAGGTCTGGTGGGCGTCGAGCATCACCACGACGTCGTCCACCCCCTCCGGGAAGCCTTCGGCCAGCCGCCGCCCGGTGGTGATCTGCACGGGCCGCGCCACCCGGTTCAGTCCGGTGCGGTGCCGGGCGACGAGCGAGGAGACGCTGCTGACGCCCGGCACGACGTCGTACTCGAACGCCACCGTGCCGCGCTCCAGGATCTCCTCCAGGATGCCCAGCGTGCTGTCGTAGAGTGCGGGGTCCCCCCACACCAGGAAGGCGCCGCTCTCGTCCTCGCCCAGCTCCTCGGCGATCATCCGCTCGTAGATGCCGGCGCGGGCGCTGCGCCAGTCGCCGACGGCGGGGGAGTAGTCCGCGCCGCCCGCCTTCCGGTCCCGCTCGGGGTCGCGGGCCTCGACGATCCGGTACGTCCCCTCCGGCACGTGCGTCTCCAGCATGTCCCGGCGCAGCCGGACCAGGTCGGCCTTCACCTCGCCCTTGTCCAGGACGAAGAACACGTCCGTGTCGCGCAGCGCCCTGACCGCCTGCAGGGTGAGCTGGTCGGGGTCGCCCGCGCCGATACCGATCACATGAATTGTCCGCACGCCACGAGTCTGCCGTACGCCTCGAACACCTCCCCGGCCGGGCCGCCCTCAGCCCCGCAGCCGCGGCGCGCGGGCCGCCGCGTCCACGGAGGCGCCGTTCTCGACGTCGTCCGCCAGCGCGCGGGCCCACTCGGCGACTCCCCCCAGGTCCATCCCGTACGGCCGCTCCCGCCCGGCCCCCGACGCCGCCCACTCCGTCACGGCCCCGGCCCCGCGCCGCAGCAGCCTGGCACCGCCCGTCACATTGCCGCGGGCCGCGTGGGTGAGCCCGACGGCCAGCTGGGCCATCCCCCGCCACAGCTCCCGCTCCTCGTCGGGCCCCGACTTCCAGGCGTCCTCGAACACCTCGTGCGCGTGGAACGGCTTCCCCTCGTCCAGCAGCCGCTGCGCCTCGGCGACGGTCTCCTCCGGCTCCCGCACGACGCCCTCCGGCTGGCGGGGGACACCGGCCGCGCCGTACGGCAGGGGCCGGCCGAGCCCGTCCCGGGGCCTGGAGTTGCGCGCCCGCCCCTCCTCGTCGCGGTCCCGCGCGCCCATCGGGCGGCCGGAGGCCGTGGGGTCCGTCGACGTGCGGTCCGTCGTGCTGTCCCGGGGAGTGTCGGCAGGGCTGTCCATGAGCCGATTGTCCCCCGTCGGTGCCCGCTTAGGCGTGGCCCGGCAGGTGAGGTAAAGTGCTGTCCGCGTGATCGCGCGGTGCACCGCGCG
>MUMD01000378.1 GCA_002155895.1 Streptomyces rochei | reverse complement strand
GCCATGCCCGCCTCGTACAGGCACAGCGAGGCGCCGGCCGCCAGGGCGGTGCGTCCGGTGGGCCGTGTGCCGGCGGCCGCGGTGCCGGCGAGGACGTCACCGGGGACGGTGAACGCGGCGGGGGCGCGCAGCAGTTCGGCCCAGGCGTGGAGGCGCCCGTCGCGGGCCGGGCCGTGGGCGGGCCGCTGAGCGCTCACCTGGTTCCTCCGAGCCGGTCGGCGAGGGTGAGCAGTCGGGTGTACTGCTCGGCCAGGGCGGAGCCTTCGGCGTCGGGGTCCTTGAAGTAGAAGCCGAGTTCGCCCAGCGGGCCGGACAGGCCCCGCTCGTGGGCGCGGGCGAGCAGGCGGGCCAGGTCGAGGACGAGCGGTGCGGCGAGGGCGGAGTCGCAGCCCTGCCAGATGGTCTGCAGGACCATGCGGGTGCCGAGGAACCCGTCGAAGGCGACGTGGTCCCAGGCGGTCTTCCAGTCCCCGAGGGCGGGGACGTCGTCGATGTGCACCTCGCCTTCGACCCGGGTGCCGAGGGTGTCGGTGAGGACGCGTTCCTTGCCGGCGTTCTTCGCCGCGGCGGCGGCGGGGTCGGCGAGGGCGGCGCCGTCGCCGCCGCCCAGCAGGTTCGTGCCCGACCAGGCCCGCACCGCCAGCGCCCGCTGGGCGAACATCGGCCCCAGCACCGAACGCAGCAGGGTCTGCCCGGTCTTGCCGTCGCGGCCCGCGTACGGCAGGCCCGAGGCGCGGGCCGCGCCCGCCAGCTGGGGGTGGCTCAGCCCGGTCGACGGCGTGAAGTTGACGTAGGGGCAGCCCGCCCGCAGGGCCGCCGCGGCGTACAGGGAGCTGGCCGGCCACGCGCCGTGTGCGGGGTCCGGTTCGGTGGAGGCGACGTTGACGACGACCGTGCGGGCGACGCCGGTGGTGCGGGCGAAGGTGCGCAGGTCGGTGGCGAAGTCGGCTATCAGCTCTTCGGTGGCGCGACGGTCGCCGGGTACCGGTCCTCCGGGGCGGATGTGTTCGTCCGCGGCGGCCAGTTCCCCCTGGACGGCGGTCGGCAGCCAGGGCGGCAGTACTCCTTGGGCGGCCAGTTCCTCGGCGCGTTTGGGCAGGGGGGTGGTCGCCGTGTCGTGGCCGCCGAAGACGAGGGAGGCCAGGGCCGGCAGGCCGCAGTGTGCGAAGGGGGGCGTCTCGGTGACCATGCCGGTGGGTGGCAGCAGTCCTGCCGCCAGCGCCGCGCAGCCCGACACCGCCGTCGTGGCGACCGAACCGCGGGCTCCGACGAGCCACACGCCGGTCCGGGTCTCGTCGGCCGAGGTCATGGCATCTTGCGTCACGGGGCAGCCTCCCTGAGCGTCGAATGTGTTGTCCGGCAAGTGGATGCCCGGCCAGGATGCCGAGCCGGGCTGTGCGGGGGCGTCGCCCTCCGTCGGCTGTCGAGCGGCCGCCGAGCGGATTCCCATCGGCCGCGGGCGTCCGGCGCCGGGCACGCCGAGGCCCCGCCGGTCGCAGGGGTGCGGGACCGGCGGGGCCTGGCAGGGGGGTGTGCGCGGCGCACCCCCCTGCGGGGGGGGGTCAGCGGTTGACGCGGACCAGTTGGCCGTTGGTGCCGAGCGTGTTGTTGGTGACGTACACCTTGCCGCAGGGGTCGACGGCGACGCCGGTGGGCTGCTTGAGCTGGTCGCCGGTGGGGATCTCGGTGACCGCGCCGCTGTCGGCGTCGATCTCGAACAGGGCGCCCGGCTGCGGCGGGCCGGCCAGCGCGGCGGCGCTGTAGGACAGGGCGATCAGGTCGCCGTCCCGGTCCAGGTCCAGGTCGATGAGGTTGGTCATCCCGGTGGCGAGGATCTCGGGCTGCTGGCCCGGGGCGATCTTCCAGACGCGGGAGGCGCCGACCCGGCCGCCGCTCATGTCGGCGACGTACACGGTGCCGTCGGCGGCCTTGGCGATGCCGGTGGGTACGGTCTCGGCGGCGCCGGTGGGCAGTTCGTTCTTGGGGAGGAGGTACTCGGTGGCGGTGGTGCCGTCGGCGTTGCCGCGTACGACGGTGTTGGCGCCCGCGTCGGTGGCCAGGTAGCCGCTGCCGCTGCGCGCGAGCCGCCACGGGTTGGCGTGCACGTCGCCGCCGTCGGGGTTCAGTCGCGTCTCGTGGTCGGTGAGGTCGGCGAGCACCTTGTGGTCGCGGGTGCGGAAGACCGTGCCCAGGGTCTGGGCGCCCTCGCCCAGCGCGGCGCGCGACTCGGTGGTGCCGCCGAGGCCGCTGACGACGACGTAGCCGCCGAACCGGTCGGGCACGACGTCGCTGGGGCCGTTGGCGGAGATCGGGGCGCCCGGGGCGACGCCCTTGGCCGTGGAGGCGAGGCCGGTGGCGACGCGGCCCTGGAAGCTTCCCTTGACCTTGTAGACGGAGCCGGTGGTGCCCACGCACGTCTGGTCGACCGGGCAGTCGGCCAGTCCGGCGCCGGCCTCGGCGACCAGCACGCCGCCGTCGCCCAGCGCGGTGACGCCGCGCGGGTTGTTCAGCTGGGAGGCCACGACGGTCACGGTCGCCTCGGTGCGGGTGTGGGTGTGACCGTGGCGGTGGGCCTGGGGCTGGGCCTGGACGGGGCCGGCGGTCAGCGGGACGGCGACGGCGCCGGCCGCGCCCGCCGCCAGAAGTATCTTCGTCCAGGAGTTACGCGAGTTCGCCATTTCTCTCCTCGGTTTCCAATGCTCCCCCCTTTTCCCGGAGAGCGGATGCGAAATCAGCGCCACCCTAGGGCAGTCGCCGGTTTTATTGCGTCAAATTTTCCGCAGGAAAAAGTGGGTGAACCCGTAAACCAGCGGTATTCGAGTCTCCCTCCAGGAGGCGTCGACCTTTTTCCATATCGTTGTAGTCCCGGTCCCTTCCGGCGGTTGGGACAGACTTTTGCGCTCCTGCCATGGAGGAAACTCATGCCCGAATTGCCGCCTCCGCACGTCGTACGGGAAGCGGAGAAAGCACGAGCGGATCTGCAGCGGCAGAGCCGGGAACTCGCGCCTCCGCCGTTCGCTCTGCTGGAATTGATCATGGGTGTCATGGTCACGCGTGCGGTGCACGTCGTCGCCGAACTGAAGGTGGCCGAGGCGCTCGCCGAGGGTCCGCTGTCCGCCGACGAGCTCGCCGGGCGGGTCGGTGCGGACGCGGACGCGCTCGGCCGGGTGCTGCGCCTGCTGGCGAGCAACGGTGTGTTCGCCACGCGCCCGGACGGCGCCTTCGAGCTGACGCCGATGGCGGACGCGCTGCGCGCCGACCATCCGATGTCGATGCGGGGCATCGCGCTGCTGATGGGCCACCCGATCCACTGGGAGGACTGGAGCGGCTTCCCGGAGACGGTGGTCACCGGCGAGCCGGCGCTGCCGAAGCTGCGCGGCATGCACGCCTTCGAGTTCCTGACGAAGAACGCGGAGTACGGCCAGGTGTTCTTCCAGGGCATGGGCAGCATGTCCGCCTCGGAGACGGAGCCGATCCTGGCGGCGTACGACTTCTCGCAGTTCGGGACGGTGGTGGACTTCTGCGGCGGCCAGGGCGCGTTGCTCGCGGGCATCCTGGGTGCGGCGCCCGGGTGCGAGGGCGTCCTGTTCGACCCGCGGGTCGAGGAGAACGGGGCTGCGGAGTACCTGGCCGCGCAGGGTGTGGCCGACCGGACGAAGCGGGTGGCCGGCGACCTGTTCGACGTGCCGCCGGGCGGCGCCGACGCCTACGTCCTCAAGCACATCGTGCACGACTGGCCCGAGGAGCAGGCCCTGCGGATCCTGCGCAACGTGCGGGCGGCGATCAAGCCGGGCGGCAAGCTGCTGATCGCCGAGATGGTGATACCGGAGCAGGGTGACCAGCCGCACTCCGGGAAGCTGGTCGACCTGTGGCTGATGCTCCTGGTCGGTGGCCGTGAGCGTACTCCCGGCCAGTACGCCGATCTCCTGGCCCGTGCCGGGTTCCGCCTGGAGCGGGTCGTGGAGACGGCGGCGGCGATCTCCCTCGTGGAGGCCGTCCCCGTGTGACCACCGTGGAGGGAGGGCCCCGTCGCGTGATGAGGGAACGCGGCGGGGCCCTCCGGTGTGTGCGGCCGGGCAGCGGCG
>MUMD01000377.1 GCA_002155895.1 Streptomyces rochei | reverse complement strand
CCCCCGCCCGCCGGGCGGGGGTCACCGCTGCCGTGCACCCCGCGTCGCGGGGCGGGTGGGGGGCAAGCGGTCCGGGAGTGGCGCCTGGCTAGGCGGTTTCGTTTGGATCATTGGGTGGACCAGAGGAAGGTGTCTGTGCTGTGGCGTCCTGCCAGGTAGATGGTCGTCGTCTTCGCGTAGCGGGTGGCGGTGTCGCGCTAATGCTTACGGCGGTTGCTGCGCCGGCTTCGGGTGCGCGGCCGCGCTGCTGAGCCGGGAGCGGGCGGCGAGTGAGCAGACCTTGGCAGTCGTGCGGGAGCCGCTGCAGGTCTGCCCAGCGGACCTGCAGCTTGGGGATCAGTTTGCTGGAGGGAGTGGCAGGACGAGGCGGAAGGTGACGCCGCGGTCTTGGCCCGTGTCGAGTTCGAGGCGGCCGCTGTGGCCTTGGGCGATGGCCGTGGCGATGGCTAGGCCCAGTCCGGAGCCGCCTCGTGCTCGGGTGCGTGCGGGGTCCGCCCGGTAGAAGCGCTCGAACACGCGCTCCGCGTGGGTGGCCGTCAGCCCGGGACCGTCGTCTTCGACCTCGATGACGGCGACTCGGGTTCCGGCCGGGAAGGGTGGTGCCATGCTGACGCGTCCCAGTGCGTCGGTGCCACCGGTGCGGGCACCGGCCCGGCCCGCTCCTACGCGCACGTGGATCCGGGTGCCGGGTGGGGTGTGGGTGTGGGCGTTCGCCAGGAGGTTGTCGACGATCTGCCGGAGACGGTGGGGGTCTCCCACGGCTTCCACCACATCTAGTTCCCCCTCTCCCTCCCCGTCGGTGTCGGCGGTGCGCGCGCGTAGGGGGGACAGGCTCACGGGGTGATTCGGTCGCTGCAGGGCTGCCGCGCTCACCGCGTCAGCCGCAAGGGACAACAGGTCTACATATTCCTGCTGGTAGTCGGGGTGACGGTCCAGCTGGGCGAGTAGTTGAAGGTCGTCGACGAGCAGGCTCATCCGCTCCGCGTTCTGGGCGATGTGCCGGTCGGCTTCCTGCCGTTCCTCGGCGGTGCGGCGGTCGGAGCGCAGCGCGAGCTGGGCGAACCCCTGGATGGCGGTCAGCGGAGTGCGCAGTTCGTGTCCGGCGTCGGCGACGAAGCGGCGCAGCCGCCCCTCTGAGGTCTCGCGCTCGTGCAGGGCCTGCTGGAGTCGGTCGAGCATGGTGTTCAGTACGGTGCCGAGCCGTCCGATCTCGGTGTGCGGGTCGGTGTCCGGCAGCCGCAGGTCGAGCTGCCCGGCGGTGATGGCCTCGGCGGTGCGCTCCATGCGGGTCAGCGGCAGCAGGCTGAGCCGCACCACTCCACGGCCCAGTACCCACAGGGCTGCCACGGTGATGACGAGGAGCAGGCCGTTCAGCCAGAGGATCTTTGACGTCGCCCCGTCCACGGTGTCGAGTGGCAGGGCGATGACGGCGGTCAGGTCGCGTGGTCCGTCCCGGCGCAGGACGCGCCAGTTCCCGTCTCCGGTCTCGGCTGCCACCGAGGTCGGGCTGCCTTCGGTCGGCAGGCGGTCGATGTTGTCGGGGAGCCGGGGGCCCGGCTTGTCGTCGGAGCCGAGTGTCTGGGGCAGGCGGTTGCCGCGGGCGTCGTAGAAGTAGACGTGGAAGTCCGAGGGCAGCGCCCCGGGTTCCGGCTTGCGGGGGCGGGGTGTGTCGAGGAGGGCGGAGGCAGGCATGGGCCGGAAGTCGGCGAGCCGCTGGTCGACGCCGTCGAGGAGCCAGGACCGCAGGACGAGGAAGCCGATCAGTTCGGCGGCCAGCACAGCGAGGGTGGCCAGCACGGTGACCCCGAGGACGAGACGCCGGCGCAGTGAGCGGGGCGCGCGGAGGCCGGTCAACGGTCCGCTGCCCCGTGGCCCGTGCGAGGCAGCCGCAGGCTGTAGCCCACGCCGCGGACGGTGTGGATGAGGGGCGGGTCGAAGCGGTCGATCTTCTTGCGCAGGTACTTGATGTAGGTCTCGACCACGCGGGTGTCGCCCGCGAAATCGTACTGCCAGACATGGTCGAGGATCTGGGCTTTGCTCACGACCCGGCCGGCGTTGTCCAGGAGGTAGGACAGCAGCTTGAACTCGGTCGGTGAGAGCTGTAGGTACTGGCCGGCCCGGTGCACCTCGTGTGCCCTCTCGTCGAGTTCGAGGTCGGCGTAGCGCACGACGGTGTCCGGCAGCAGGGCCCCGGGACCGAGGGTTCGCCGCAGGATGGCCTGGATGCGCAGGAGTACTTCCTCGATGTTGAAGGGTTTGGTGACGTAGTCGTCAGCGCCGATGCTCAGCCCTTTGATGCGGTCGTCCACGCCGGTGCGTGCGGTGAGCAGAAGAACGGGCACGAGGTTGCCGGCTGTGCGCAGCCGGCGGGTCACCTCGTAGCCGTCGAGGTCGGGCAGCATGATGTCCAGGAGGATCAGGTCGGGCTGCAGGCGAGCGGCCTCGGCCAGCGCGGCGACTCCCGTGTCCGTGCTCCGCACGTGGTAGCCGGTGAGACTCAGCGTCGATTCAAGCAGCGTGCGGATGCTGGGCTCGTCCTCGACGACGAGAAGCCGGTGCTGCCGGTTCTCTTCGGTCCGCTCGGTCATGTCGGCACTACGTTCCGTTCTCTCCCCAGGCCCGGCACTCGCCGGCCCGTCGTGGAGGCTATCCCCGCACCGGGGTCCGGCGCGTCGTCGGCGTGTGGGGCGCGCCGGGCCCGGTGCGGATGCGCAGCGGCGTTGTGTCAGGCCGCCAGCTTGCCCTTGCGGAGCGTGATGGCCCTGGGAGCGTGTTTGGCCAGGTGGGAGTCGTGCGTGACCATGATGAAGGTGAGTCCGTCCTCCTTGCAGCGGGTCTGCAGGACGTCCATGATCTCGTCGCGGGTGGACTCGTCGAGGTTGCCCGTCGGTTCGTCCGCGAGCAGGACCTGTGGCTTCTTGACCAGGGCCCGGGCTATGGCCACTCGCTGCTGCTGGCCGCCGGACAGCTCGCTGGGCACGTGGCCCAGCCGCTCTCCCAGCCCGACCGAGGTGAGAGCCTCGGCGGCCAGTTCGCACCGCTCCTTCGGCTTGACGCCCAGCGGCACGAGGGCCGTTTCGACGTTCTCCTGGGCGGTGAGGGTGGGGATGAGGTTGAAGCTCTGGAAGACGAAGCCGATCTTCTCGCTGCGCAGGCGAGTCAGGCGGGCCTCGGGCAGCTTCGCCAGGTCGATGCCGTCGAGCAGCACACTGCCGGAGGTCGGCCGGTCCAGGCCGCCGAGCATCTGCAGGAGGGTCGACTTGCCGCCGCCGGTGGGGCCCTTGATGACCAGGTAGTCGCCTGCGGTGATGGTGAGGTCCACTCCGGCGAGCGCGTCGACGACGCCCTTGCCGCGGGTGTAGCGCCGGGTGACGCCGGTGAGTTCGTACATGGTGTGGTTGCTCCTGCGGAGGTGGGACGAGGGCCGGTCAGGCGACGCGGGAGAGGGCGTCGGCGGGGCGGAGCCGGGAGGCGCGCCACCCGCCGAAGCCACCGGCGACGAGGCCGCCCGCGACGGCGAGGCCGACGGCCAGGACGATCACGGAGAGGCTGACCGGCGCGGTGAGCACCACGTCCAGCGTCCGCGCGGCGGTTTCGCGTGCGGCGCCGCCGCCCATTCCGCCACCGCGACCGCCCATGCCTCCACCGCCACCGGGGCCGCTCATCCCGCCGCCGGAAGCGCCCAGTTCCGCGGAGAGCGAGGGCCCGAACGCCGTAACCGCCCACGCGCCGGCCAGGCCCAGCCCGATGCCCAGCGCGCCACCGACCAGGCCCGTCACGACGGCCTCGCCGACGACCTGCCCGGTGACCCGACGCGAGCGCCAGCCCAGGGCCTTGAGGGTGCCGAACTCCCGCACGCGCCGGGTGACGGCGGACGAGGTGAGCAGGCCGGCGACCAGGAACGCCGCCGCCAGGACCACCACGGACAGCCAGCGGCCGACCGTCTCGGCGAGGCCGGAGGCGGTGGACAGCGACCCCGAAACGGTGTCCGCCAAGTCCTCGGAGGTGGTCACAGTCGCGTCCGGAACCGCCTTGAGCACCGCCGATTCCACCGCACCGAGCTGCTGTGCGTCATCGGCCTGTACGTAGACGGTGGTGATCTTGTCCTTGGCGTCGGCCAGGGTCTGCGCCTGGCCGAGCGGCAGGTAGACGTTGGCGGCGGCGTCCCCGCTGGTCGCCGTGGCCACGCCGATGATCTCGAACTTCGTTTCGCTCACCGTGACCGTGTCACCGATGGCGAGCTTCTTCTCCTGGGCGTAGGCGCTGTCCACCACGGCCACCTTCGCCGATGCCTCCGACGTCTCGAAGCCGCGTCCGTCGGTGATCTCCGAGGAAGACAGCGGACCCATATCCGGATGCGCGACGTCCGTGCCGTACACGGTGAAGCTGTCGATGGAGAAGTCGGCACCGCCTCCCGTCACGTCACCGGTGGGCCCGCCGCCTCCTGCGCCCGGCCGCTGCTGGAACTGGCCGCGGCTGAACTCGCCGTCGACCTTGACCACGTTAAGGCTGAGCCCGCCCACGGCGTCCGCCACACCGTCCGCCTTCGCCACGGACGAGACGGTGGCGGCATCCAGGGTCTGCAAACCCTGCACCATGACCCGGTCGCTGCTCTGCTGCTCGCCGTCCTCCCCGTCGCCTGCGTCGAAGCGGAACCGCGGCCGCTCGCCACCGTCCTCCGACGGTGGCTCTGGAGCCTTGGTGACGGTCATGTCGGTACCGAGCCCGTAAAGGGATTCCAGGACCTGGTCCTGGGCCTTGCCCATGCCGGTCGAGACAGCGTTGACCACGATGACAAGAGCGATACCGAGAGCCAGCCCGGAAGCGACGACCAGCGCCGACTTTCTCCGGCGGCGCAGCTCGCGACGCAGATAGGTAAAGAACATGCGCCGCACGCTAAGCGGACGACCTGGCAGCACCGTGAGCATCCTGTGAGAGAACACCGAGAGTCCCACCGCAACGGACACCGTACTTGGCCCATGGTGACGCCCTTCTCATCGGGCCGACCAGAGGAAAATGCCCGCGATGTGGAGTTCGGCCATGTAGATGGTCGCCGTCTTCTCATAACCAGTGGCGATGCCACGCCACTGCTTGAGGCGGTTGATGCACCGCTCGACGGTGTTGCGCTGCCGTACGCCGCCCCGTCGAAGACAGGCGGCCCGCCACCGGTTCTTCCGCGCCGCACCCGGTTGGCCCGTTGGTCGGCCCGTTCCGGGATCACTGCGCGGACACCGCGTCTGCGCAGGTGAATGCAGATCTCACGCGAGGAGTACGCCTTGTCGGCCAGGATCATGTCCGGCCTGGTGCGAGGTCGTCCACGGCGTCGAGGCACGCGCAGGCCAGCCGGCACCTGGGTGAAGGCGGGTGCGTCGCCAGCCTGTCCGGCGGTGAGGACGAACGTCAGGGGCCGGCACCGGCCGTCGGCCGCAAGGTGGATCTTCGTAGTCAGTCCGCCGCGGGAGCGACCGATGGCGTGGTTGTCCGGCTCACCGTCAGGGGCCCTTTTTGCGGGCCCCGGCCGCGTGCTGGTGAGCGCGCACGATCGTGGAGTCCACCGAGACCGCCCAGGCCAGGTGCTCATCTGCGTCGGCCTGGGCCACCAGCGCGGTGAATACCCGCTCCCAGGTGCCATCGACAGCCCACATCCGCAGCCGGTTGTAGACGCCCCGCCAGTTGCCGTACTTCTCCGGCAGGTGCATCCATTGGGTACCGGTCTGGAACTTGTAGGCGATCGCGTCGATCACCTCACGATGATCCCGCCAACGGCCACCCCGCTTCGGCGTCCGGTCCGGGAGCAACGGCTCGATCCGCGCCCACTGCGCATCAGTCAACGGCACCTTCGGACCAACGACCGACTGGTCCAAACGAGACTGCCTAGGACGGGTCGGGCCCCCGGTGTTCCGCCGCGATGCCGAAGCGGTGGTGTTCGCGCGGGGCCCCGGCGGAGGCGTCGCGGACCCGGGAGACCGAGGTGACCACCTGGTCCCCGGCGGGCTCCTGGAGCTGTTCCAGTCGCTCCAGGTCGGCGGCGGAGACGAGGGCGACGAGAGGCTTGCCGTGGCGCGTCACGACGACGCGTTCACCGCCGTAGACCACCCGGTTGATCAGGTCGGCGAGTTCAGCTCTGGCTTGCGTCACCGGAATCTCGTAGGCCATGCCCCCAGCTTACGGTTCACCCCTCCGCGACCGGCGAGCACGGCGATCCGGGGAACACCACCCTCCACCAACGTACGTCCTGTACATTTTTTACAGAGGTGGCGAGAGCCGCAGCCGGTTCCGTCACGTCCGTCACGGAGAGGGGTTCGCCATGACCAGGCCGTCCGCCCGTCACGTCCTGCCCGAGTTCACCGAGCGCACCGGTGCCGGGCAGCGGGCGCTGGACCCGTACGCCAAGCTGCTGGAGGAACGGATCGTCTTCCTGGGAACACCGATCGACGACACCTCGGCGAACGACGTGCCGGCGCAGCTCCTGTACCTGGAGCACCAGGATCCGGACCGCGACATCGCCCTGTACGTCAACTCCCCCGGCGGCTCCTTCACCGCCATGACGGCGATCTACGACACGATGCGCCACATCGCCTGCGACGTGGCGACGACCTGTCTGGGACAGGCCGGTCCGCCCGCCGCGGTCCTGCTCGCGGCGGGCACGCCGGGCAAGCGGGCCGTGCTGCCCGGCGCACGGGTGGTGATCCACCAGCCCTCCCTGACCGAGCCGGTCCACGGGCAGGCCCGCGACCTGGCCGTCCGGGCGGGCGAACTGGCCCGCGTCCGCGCCCGGCTGGAGGAGATCCTCGTACGGCACACCGGCCGCACCCCGGAGCAGGTGGGCGCGGACCTCGAACGGGAGACCGTGCTGGACGCGCGCCAGGCGCTGGAGTACGGCCTGGTGGACCGGATCGTGCCCGGCCGCGGGGTCCCGCCGCGGCACACGTCCGGCGCGAGGTGAGCCGCCGATGCTGCCACCGGAGCCCCCTCCGCTGCCGGCCCTGACCCGCGCGGAGGCCGAGCTGATCGACCGTTACCTGGAGGTCGTGGACCTGCTCGGACGCATCAACCCGGCACGGGACGGCGACACCTACGGCGGACTGCGCGCCGCCCAGGCGCTGGTCGGCAAGGCGAGCGCCCTGCGCGACGCGCTGGCACTGATGCACCGCAGGGGCGAGACGGACGTGCACGCGAGCACCCTCGCCCGGGCCCTTCGGGTACTGGACGGCGAGCGGCGGACGGCACGGCTCGCCATCCCGCGGCACCCCGCCGACTGAGACCCGCCGTCCGGGCCCCCGTGCGCACGGCATCGAAACGGACCGAACGGCTTACCCCCTTTCAGCGTAGGAACACCTCCGATTCGGGACCGCCCCGGGTTGCGCGGGCCGTCCGCCCCGGCACCGCCGTTTCGGCTCGCGCCGCTGGTCCCGACGTCGCCCTGGCGGGCGGCGAGACGTCGAACGAAGGGGCGTCCACCCGAACGGGTGAGTGGTGAGTAACAACACAAAGGGCACGTTCCGTTGGGATTTTCCCACCGGACGGGACAAGATCCGTGACTGACGACAAGCCCCCGCCGCAGCGGCGGGGCGGTCCGGGCGGACGCCGAGTCCTGCCGCCGTCCGGACGACCGGTCGACAGGAGTGGATCGGCAGGAGTGGAGGACCCGAGCACGACGGGTCGCCGGTACGGCCGTCTCCGGGAGGACGACGCCGGGCCGAGTGACCCTTGGGGTGAAGCCGCATCCGTGCGGCCGGGCAACTTCGCCAGCCCGAATCCGACAGGTCATCCTTCACAGGCGGCTGACGAAGGGTTGCGCATGTCTGCGCTCAATCGAGTCCCGTCCCTGATGGCCCGTGCCGGTACGGCCTCCGCTCTCACCCTCGCCGCCGTGGGCGGCTCCGTCGTGGTCCCCGGTGCCGCCTCCGAGGCGTCCGCGGCCGCCCACGCCACCAAGGCGCTCCAGATCGCGGCCTCCAAGAAGGGCTCACCGTACGCATGGGGCGCCGTGGGACCACACAGGTTCGACTGCTCCGGGCTGACGCTGTATTCGTTCAAGAAGGCCGGCAAGAAGCTGCCGCGCACGGCGGCCCAGCAGTACAACAAGACCCGGCACATTTCGGCCGGCAACCGCAAGGCCGGTGACCTGGTCTTCTTCCACTCGGGCCGCAGTGTCTACCACGTCGGCATCTACGCCGGGAAGGGCAAGATCTGGCACGCCCCGAAGACCGGAGACGTGGTGCGCCTGCAGAAGATCTGGACCGGCAGCGTCTGGTACGGCCGGGTCAAGTAGCCCGGCCGGGAAGGGTGACGGAGTCCTGACCCGCCGT
Organism: Streptomyces rochei; assembly: GCA_002155895.1. GTDB lineage: Bacteria > Actinomycetota > Actinomycetes > Streptomycetales > Streptomycetaceae > Streptomyces > Streptomyces rochei. Next base: position 6,335 of record MUMD01000377.1, on the reverse strand, counting down.
CACCCCTCCCGCGCCGTCCGGCGGCGTCCAGGGAAGCTCGATGGAGACGGTCTTGCCGCCCTCACGTGTCGGGCGCACCCTCAGCTTGCCGCCGCACTCCGCCGTCAGCCAGCGGATGATCACCATGCCCCGGCCGTTGTCCTGCTGGACGGCGGCCGGCAGGCGTTTGGGGAACCGGGGATGGCTGTCGGTGACGCCCAGGCGCAGCCGCTCGTCGCGGTCGAGCGCGAGGTCCACCGTGAACGTGGGCGACTGGCCGAACGTGTGCTGCACCGCGTTGGTCGCCAGCTCCGAGACGATGAGCCGAACGGTCTCCGACACCTCCGCCTCCGCCGGCAGTCCCCACTCCGCCAGTGTGCCGACCACGTAGGACCGCGCGGCGGCCACCGAGGCGGGATCGCTCGGCAGAGTGACGGATGCTTCCAGATGGTCTGCCATGGCGACGTCGTCCCTTTCCCACGGGACCGCAGTCCGACACGGAGCGGCTGGTTCGAGTACGGTCCCGGACTGGTGCTTCGCCGCCAGACTGCCATCACCCGGCCCGCGAAGGGCGGCGATCCACCAAGATATGCATATATCTGTCGCTCGATGCGGTGAACTCTGCGACCCCAGAGCGTATGTGGGCGGCTCGTCAGGAGTAGAGGAGTGGCCCATGCAGCACGGTCCCGTGGTGCGCCGCCGGAAGCTGGGCGCCGAACTGCGCGCCCTGCGCACATCGGCGGGGATCACCAGCGGTGAGGCGGCCCGGCTGGTGGGCTGGCACCAGTCGAAGGTCAGCCGGATCGAGACCGGCACGAGCGGGGCGAAACCGGCCGACGTGCGGTTACTGCTGGACGCCTACGGTGTGCACGACGCCCAGTTGCGGGAGCTGCTGGAGGTGCTGGCCGGCACCGACGGGCCGGGCGGGGGCCGGAATCACTGGTGGCACGCCTATCGCGGGGTGCTCCCGCCGACCTACCGCGACTTCATCAGCCTGGAGTCGCAGGCGAGCGCGATGCGCACGCTGGAGACCACGGTGGTCCCCGGCCTGCTCCAGACGCCCGAGTACGCCCGCGCGGTGACGCACGCCGCGGTGGACGGACTGTCGGAGGAGCGGCTGGACACGCTGGTGGAGGTGCGGCTGGCCCGCCAGGACGTGCTGCGGGCCGAGCCGCCGCTGGAGCTGAGCGCGGTCCTGGACGAGGCGGTGCTGCGGCGCGAGGTGGGCGGACCCGGGGTCATGGCCCGTCAGCTGGAGCGGCTGGTCGAAGCCGCACGCCTCCCCCATGTCGCGCTCCGGGTCCTGCCGTTCGCCGCCGGGGCGCACATCGGCGTCACCGGCCCTTTCGTAATCTTCTCTTTTTCGAGCACTTCTGATCTGGACGTGGTTGTTCTCGACCACTTGACGAGTAGCCTGCACCTCGAACGGAAAGAAGACGTAGAGGCCTACACCGAGGCATTCAACGCCCTTCTGGTTCATGCCCTTTCGCCCGAGGACTCGTTGGACTTCATCGCCGCGACCGCGGCAGGCGCGTAAGGAGGCACCATGTCAGGCACCACGTCGGATTCCACGTCGACACGTCCCCGGAACGTCCCCGTGAGTACGGCGCTGCCCGGTGCGCGATGGCTGCGCAGCAGCTACAGCACCGGAGCGAACAACTGTGTGGAGACGGCCCGGCCGTCGGACGGCCCCTGGGCCGGTCTGCTCGCCGTGCGCGACTCCAAGGATCCGGCCGGACCCGCGCTGCTCTTCTCCCCGGGGAGCTGGGCGTCGTTCACCGCCGCCATCCACAGCGGCTGATCCGGGCGGGCATCGGACGGCGCACGGCCGTGTCACGCCGACTCATGGTCGCGTTTCGCCGATGACCCGCACAGCGCGTTCGATCTGTACCCCGGAGAGGTCCGCACGGGCGGTCAGCCTGAGCCGTGAGATGCCGTCGGGCACGGAGGGAGGGCGGAAGCACCCCACGGCCAGGCCGGCCGCACGACAGTCGGCCGCCCACCGGACGGCCCCCTCCGGGGAGGGCGCGCGCACCGAGACGACCGCGGCGTCCGGACGCACCGCGGACAGCCCCTCGGCGGTCAGGCGTGCGTGCAGTTCGGCCGCCACCGCCCGCGCCCGCGCCGCCCGTTCGGGCTCGCGGCGCAGCAGTGTCAGCGCCGCCAGCGCCCCGCCCGCCGCCGCGGGGGCGAGACCGGTGTCGAAGATGAACGTGCGGGCCGCGTTGACCAGATGCTCGATCACCCGGGCTGGCCCGAGCACGGCGCCGCCCTGGCTGCCGAGCGACTTGGACAGCGTCACCGTCACGACGACGTCGTCCGAGCCCGCGAGACCCGCCTCCCGCGCCGCACCCCGCCCGCCCTCGCCGAGGACCCCGAGGCCGTGCGCGTCGTCCACGACCAGTCCGGCCCCGTACGCGCGGCACACCTGCGCGAGCGCCGCCAGCGGCGCCGCGTCGCCGTCGACCGAGAAGACCGTGTCGGAGACGGCGACCGCGGGCCCCTCGTGCGTCGCCAGGGCCTTGCGCACGGCGTCCGGGTCCGCGTGCCCCACCACCTGGGTCGTGCCGCGCGCCAGCCGGCAGCCGTCGATCAGCGAGGCGTGGTTGCCCGCGTCGGAGACGACGAGGGAGCCGTGCGGGGCCAGCGCGGTCACCGCGGCGAGGTTGGCCGCGTAGCCGGAGGAGAAGACGAGCGCGGCCTCGAAGCCGCAGAAGTCGGCGAGTTCGCGTTCGAGTTCGGCGTGCAGTTCGGTCGTCCCGGTCACCAGCCGGGAGCCGGTCGCCCCGGCGCCCCAGGCCCGCGCGGCCCGCGCCGCGCCCTCGGTGACCTCCGGGTGCCGGGCCAGTCCGAGGTAGTCGTTGCTGGCCAGGTCCAGCAGCGGCGAGTCGGCCGGCCGGGGGCGCAGAGTCCGTACGAGACCCGCCCGGCGGCGCACCAGGGCCTGCTCGTCGATCCAGCCGAACGCCATGGATCGGTCCTCCGTCGGTTTTGTAGGCAGTGGACAGACGATAGCGGTACCGCCACCCCCGCGAGGTGTGGCAATACCCACACGGTGATCTGTCAGTGTTGTGCAAACTCTCCTTGGCCCCGGGTGGCCCCTTAGGACAGGATCGGCTCTCATGGACCTGCTGAACACGCTGGTGAACAAGGGGCTTCGGCGTGAGTCGCCGACCCGCGAGGAGGCCCTTGCCGTCCTCGCCACTTCCGACGACGACCTGCTCGATGTGGTGGCCGCGGCCGGCAAGGTGCGCCGGCACTGGTTCGGCCGCCGGGTGAAGCTCAACTACCTCGTCAACCTCAAGTCGGGCCTGTGCCCCGAGGACTGCTCCTACTGCTCGCAGCGGCTCGGCTCCAAGGCCGAGATCCTCAAGTACACCTGGCTCAAGCCCGACCAGGCGTCGCAGGCCGCCGCCGCGGGCGTGGCCGGGGGCGCCAAGCGGGTGTGCCTGGTGGCCAGCGGGCGCGGTCCGACCGACCGGGACGTGGACCGGGTCTCGGACACCATCAAGGCCATCAAGGAGCAGAACGAGGCCGTCGAGGTGTGCGCCTGTCTGGGCCTGCTCTCCGACGGCCAGGCGGAACGGCTGCGCGAGGCCGGTGCCGACGCCTACAACCACAACCTCAACACGTCCGAGGCGACGTACGGGGACATCACGACCACGCACACGTACGCCGACCGGGTGGACACGGTCAACAAGGCGCATGCCGCCGGGCTGTCCGCCTGCTCCGGGCTGATCGCGGGCATGGGCGAGAGCGACGAGGACCTGGTCGACGTGGTCTTCTCGCTGCGGGAGCTGGACCCGGACTCGGTGCCGGTCAACTTCCTGATCCCGATGGAGGGCACGCCGCTCGCCAAGGAGTGGCACCTCACCCCGCAGCGGTGCCTGCGCATCCTGGCGATGACGCGGTTCGTCTGCCCGGACGTCGAGGTGCGCATCGCGGGCGGGCGCGAGGTCCACCTGCGCACGATGCAGCCGCTCGCCCTGCACCTGGCCAACTCCATCTTCCTCGGCGACTACCTCACCAGCGAGGGGCAGGCCGGCCGGGCGGACCTGGAGATGATCGCGGACGCCGGGTTCGAGGTGGAGGGCGCCGGAGAGGTGACGCTGCCGGAGCACCGGGTCGCGGACCGGGGCGGGTGCGGTTCGCACGGGGAAGGCGCGGGCTGCGGGTCGCACGGTGAGGGCGGGGGCTGCGGCTCCGCGCACGAGGGAGGGAGCCTCTGCGGCTCCGCCCCGGCCGAGAAGGGCGCCGGCGCCGTGCCCGCGGTGGCCGGCGAGCCGCGCACGGACCTGGTCGCCGTGCGCCGCCGTGGTGCCGGAACGGACCTCGCGCCCAATGCCTGAGCCCGCGTTGACCGTGGACGAACTGCTGGCGCTCGACCGGCGGCACGTCTGGCATCCGTACGGCCCCATGCCCGGCCGGCAGGACCCGCTCGTCGTGGAGTCGGCGAGCGGGGTGCGGCTGCGCCCGGCCGACGGCTCGGGCGAACTGGTCGACGGGATGTCGTCCTGGTGGTCGGCGATCCACGGCTACAACCACCCGGTCCTCAACGAGGCCGCGCGCGAGCAGTTGGAGCGCATGAGCCACGTGATGTTCGGCGGGCTCACCCACGAGCCGGCCGTGCGACTGGCGAAACTCCTTGTCGACATGTCGCCCGAGGGTCTGGAGCACGTCTTCCTCGCCGACTCCGGCTCGGTCTCCGTCGAGGTCGCGGTGAAGATGTGCCTGCAGTACTGGCGCTCGCTGGGCCGGCCGGAGAAGCGGCGCCTGCTGACCTGGCGCGGCGGCTATCACGGCGACACCTGGCAGCCGATGTCGGTGTGCGACCCCGAGGGCGGGATGCACGAGCTGTGGCAGGGCGTCCTGCCGCGCCAGGTCTTCGCGGACGCGCCGCCGACGGAGTACGAGGAGACGTACGCGGATCATCTGCGCGCCTCGATCGAGCGGCACGCCGGCGAACTGGCCGCCGTGATCGTCGAGCCCGTGGTGCAGGGCGCGGGCGGGATGCGGTTCCACTCCCCCGCGTATCTGCGGGTGCTGCGGGAGGCGTGCGACGCGCACGGCGTGCTGCTGGTGTTCGACGAGATCGCGACCGGCTTCGGACGCACCGGCGCGCTGTTCGCGGCGGAGCACGCGGCCGTGACGCCGGACGTGATGTGCGTGGGCAAGGCGCTGACCGGCGGCTATCTGACGATGGCGGCCACGCTGTGCACCTCCGAGGTGGCCGAGGGGATCTCGCGGGGCGAGGTGCCGGTGCTGGCCCACGGGCCGACGTTCATGGGGAATCCGCTGGCGGCCGCCGTGGCCTGCGCCTCCATCGGGCTGCTGCTCGGCCAGGACTGGCTCGCGGAGGTCAAGCGGATCGAGTCGGGGCTGCGCGAGGGCCTGGCGCCCGCCGGCGAACTGCCGGGAGTGAGGGACGTACGCGTGCTCGGGGCGATCGGCGTGGTGCAGCTCGACCACGCCGTCGACATGCGCGCGGCGACGGCCGCGGCGGTGCGCGAGGGTGTGTGGCTGCGGCCGTTCCGCGATCTGGTCTACACGATGCCGCCGTACGTGACGGGCGACGCGGACGTGGCACGGATCGCGCGCGCCGTGTGCGCGGCGGCACGGGAGGGATGACATGCCGGTACTGGTGATCACGGGGACGGGCACGGAGATCGGCAAGACGGTCGTGACCGCGGCCGTCGCCGCCACGGCGCTGGCGGCCGGCCGGTCGGTGGCCGTGCTGAAGGCCGCGCAGACGGGCGTGGGGCCGGACGAGCCGGGGGACGCGCGGGAGGTGGCGCGTCTCGCGGGCGGGGTGACGGCGGCGGAGGTCGCCCGCTACCCGGAGCCGCTGGCGCCGGCCACGGCGGCGCGCCGGGCCGGCCTGGCGCCGGTGCGTCCGCGGGACGTGGCGGAGGCGGCGGCGAAGCTGGCCACCGAGCACGACCTGGTGCTGGTCGAGGGCGCGGGCGGATTGCTCGTGCGGTTCGACGCGGCCGGCGGGACCCTGGCGGACGTCGCCGGGCTGCTGGGCGCGCCGGTGCTGCTGGTGGTCCCGGCCGGGCTGGGCACGCTCAACACCACGGAGCTGACCGCGCGCGAGCTGCGCTCCCGCGGCCTGGACCTGCCGGGCGTGGTGATCGGCAGCTGGCCCGAGGCCCCGGACCTCGCCGCGCGCTGCAACCTCGCGGACCTCCCCGACGTGGCCGGCGCGCCGCTCCTGGGCGCCGTTCCGGCCGGGGCGGCCGCCCTCGCGCCCGCCGCCTTCCGCCGGGCGAACACCTCCGCGTCCCACGTTCCCTCCAGCCGCGGCGCCAGCCAGTGCGGCGCCGCGGAGCGGAAGGCGGCGGGCGCGAGGGCGG
>MUMD01000376.1:4253-4559 GCA_002155895.1 Streptomyces rochei | reverse complement strand
CACCCCCGCGAACGCAAGCGCCCCCCACGCACCCGCCAGAGCCAACCTACCCTTGCTGCCTTCCGGCCCTGGGGGAGTTCAGTCAGATAGCGCCGCGTGAGGGGCTGCGCCACAGGTTACCCGATCCGGGCGCCGGAGAACGAGTTCGCGAGCACTCCCCGACGTCATGTAATGTTCTCGGCGGAGGATTCGCCTAGAGGCCTAGGGCGCACGCTTGGAAAGCGTGTTGGGGGCAACCCCTCACGAGTTCGAATCTCGTATCCTCCGCCAGTGCCTCACCGGGCACGATGTCGAAGGGCCCCACCG
>MUMD01000376.1:0-4224 GCA_002155895.1 Streptomyces rochei | reverse complement strand
GCGACAGCGACAGCGACAGCGCCGGTATAGGGATTTCCTATGCCCCCCGATCACATTTCGTCTTTGCCTCCCTTTCTTTTTCGGTCGTAGCGTGAAGCCGACCGACGAGGTGATCACCTCGAACTACGCTCACGACGGTAGGGAATGCGGCATGGCCGAGAACGAGAACCCGAGCGGGACCGGATATGGAGAAAAGGAATTCGCGGGGAAGCGAGTGCTGGTCACGGGTGGCACCCGGGGGATCGGGGCGGCCGTCGTGCGGCAGTTCCTCGACGCGGGCGCGAAGGTGCTGACGGCCGCCAGGTCGGCGGCGGGCACGGCGCCGGAGGGGGCCTCGTTCGTCGCGGCCGACGTGGGGACCCCGGCCGCTGCGGAGGTGCTCGCGCAGGCGGCGCGGGACGTGCTCGGAGGCGTGGACGTCCTGGTCCACAACGCGGGCGGTGCCCAGCCGTACCGGAGCGCACTGGACATCCCCGACGAGGAGTGGCGGGCGGCGCTGGAGCTGAACTTCCTGGCGGCGGTGCGCTTGGACGCGCTGCTGGCGCCGGGGATGCGGGAGCGGCGTTCGGGCGTGATCGTGCACGTCTCCTCGGCCGCGGTCCCCGCCGCGCTGCCGCCGTTCCTGCACTACGAGGCGGCGAAGGCGGCGCTGGAGAACTACAGCCGGGGCATGGCCGCGGAGCTGGCCCCGGCCGGCGTCCGGGTCAACACGGTGAGCCCCGGCCGGGTCACCACGCCCGGGGGCGAGGCGACGCGTGCGCAGTGGGCGCGTCTGTCCGAGGGCCCGGGACCGGACACCACCACACCGCTGGGCCGCGACGGCCGGCCCGGCGACATCGCCGACGCGGTGCTGTTCCTCGCGTCCGACCGGGCGGGCTGGCTCACCGGAAGCAACATCTTCGTGGACGGCGGAGAATTCCCCAGGGGCTGACACCCCGGATCTCCGTCGAGAGTTTCATCCAGTGATTTCGAGAAGTGGTTTCGCGGAATTAATGCGTGGGTGATGTCTGTGCTCGCCTCGGCTGTCAGGGAATGGACGGGAAGGGAACGGCGTCGGACCGGAATTCCTCGCGCAGGAAGGTGAGCAGGGCCTGCTCCGCCGGGCCCGCGCCCTGGCGGAGCACGGCGATGACGGGCTGGGACACGGCCGGGAGGACCGGGCGGACGAGGTGCCGGTGGTCACGGGGCACCACCGAGGCGGGCACCAGCGCCGCCCCCAGTCCGTGGGCGGCCCAGCGCACGGCCGTCGCCGTCTGGGAGACGCGGGCGGCCGTGACGGGCGCCGGGTCGGTGTCGCGCAGCACGTTCAGCAGTACGCCGTCCAGGACCCTGTCGTGGTCGAACCGCACCCACGGTTCCCCCTTCAGCGCGCTCAGCTCGACCCGGTCCGCGGCGAGCTGCGGGTGTCCGGCGCCCAGCACCGCGACGAACTCCTCGTCGCCGAGGTGGTGGGCGTCGGCGGGGCTCCGCTCGCACGCCGCCATCAGGGCGAGGTCCAGGACGCCCCGGCGGCACAGGCGCTCCAGCTCGGCGGAGTTCGGTTCCTCGAAGACGGTGACCTCGAGGCGTGGGAAGCGGCGGCGCAGGGCGCCCAGCGCACCCGGCAGCTGCCGCGTGCCCAGGCCCAGCTGTGCGGAGACCACCAGCTCGCCCACCAGTTCCTCGGCCCCGGCCCGTGCCGTGGCCCGGGCCCGCCGGGCGGCGCTCACCGCGGCCTCGGCGTCCCGCAGGAACGCCCGGCCTACGGCGGTGGGCACCAGCCCGGTCGGCGTACGGGCGAACAGTTCCACACCCAGCTCCCGCTCCAGTCCGCGGATCTGCTGGGACACCGAGGGCTGGGCGACGCGCAGCGCCTCCGCCGCCGCGGTCACCGAGCCCTTCTCGGCCACGGCCAGTGCGTACTCGAACTGACGAAGGCTCATCGGTTCTCCTCTCCTCTCCCGCGGGCCGTGGCCCGCCCGTTCGTCGTCCCTGGAGGGAAGAAGCCGTTCGCGGCCGTCGTTCATCCCGGCCCTCGTGAGGGGCGCCCTCTCCCCCTTCACCGCGCCGGCGCCGGCTCCGCATCGGACTCCGACTCAAGCCGTACCTTCGGCAGGTGCCGGGCCAGGGGCGACGGGAGCCACCAGGCGCGGTCGCCCAGGAGGTGCATGACCGCGGGGACCACCAGGCAGCGGATCAGCGCGGCGTCCAGGAGGATCGCCGTCGCCAGGCCCAGACCGAACTGCTGGAGCATCCGGCTCGGACTGAGGACGAAGGCGGCGAAGACGACGATCATGATGGCCGCCGCCGCCGTGATGACCCTGCCGGTGGCGGCCAGACCCTCGCGGACGGCGAGGGCGGAGTCACGGGTGCGTTCCCACTCCTCGTGGATGCGGGAGACCAGGAACACCTCGTAGTCCATGGAGAGCCCGAAGACGATCGCGAAGACCATGACCGGGATGAACGCCTCCACCGGGCCGGGCTGCACCCCGAACCAGCCGTGCTGGAAGACCAGGGTGATCACGCCGAGGGCCGCCGCGATGGAGAGGAGGTTGAGGACCGCCGCCTTGACCGGGATCCACAGCGAGCGGAAGACCAGCAGGAGCAGGATCGAGGACAGGCCCACGACGATGGTCACGAAGAGCGGGATGCGGGACGACACCGAGTCGGCGAAGTCCTGCGCGGCGGCCGTCGGACCGCCGATGAGATACGTGGCGCCGGTGCGGTCGGCCAGGCCGGGCAACACCTCGCCGCGCAGGGTGTGGACCAGGTCGGCGGTGGGCTCCGCCTGGGGTGCGGTGGCGGGGAAGGCGATGACCGTCGAGACCGCGCCGTCGGAGGACGGCAGGGGCGGGGTCGTCGCCGCGATGCCCGGGGTGTCCGTGAGCGTGGCGCGCAGGGCCGTAGCCGCCCCCTCGTCGCCTTGGGACACGGCGATCAGGGGGCCGTTGAAGCCGGGGCCGAAGCCCTCGGCCAGCAGGTCGTAGGCCTTGCGGCTGGTGGAAGCCGCCGGGTCGTTGCCCGCGTCGGCGAAGCCCAGCCGCATCCCGGCGGCGGGTGCCGACAGGGCCAGCAGTGCCGCGGCCGCCGCCAGCAGCGCCGGCAGCGGACGGCGCTGTACGGCGACGGCGAGACGGCGCCAGCCCCGGCCCTCCTCGGTGCCCTTCGCCCCGGCCTTCGCCGCGCGCTTGAGGACGTGGCGCTGGATACGCGCGCCGAACAGGGCGAGCAGGGCCGGCAGCAGGGTCAGCGAGGCGGCCATCGTGACCAGGACGGTCAGCGCCACGGCCAGCGCCACGCCCTGGAGGGCGCCCAGCCCGAGGGCGACCAGGCCCAGCAGGGCGATGATGACGGTGCAGCCGGCGAAGAAGACGGTACGGCCGGCAGCGTCCAGGGCGGTGCGGGCGGCGGTGTCGCGGTCCGTGCCCCGGACGAGTTCGTGGCGGTAGCGGTAGAAGATCAGCAGCGCGTAGTCGACGCCCACACCGAGGCCGACCAGCATCATGATCGGCGGTGTGAAGTCGGCGACCGTGAAAACGTGCGACGCGAGCGCGATCAGGCCCACCGCGCCGCCGACCGCGAACACCGCCGTGACCAGCGGCAGCGCGGCGGCCACCACCGACCCGAAGAGCAGTACGAGGATGACCAGCGCGGCGAGCATGCCCGCGCCCTCGGCGGCCCCGCCGCCGCCCTCCTCGGCGCCGCGCACCGCCTCGCCGCCCAGTTCGACGGTGAGGCCGTCACCGGCCGCCGATCGTGCCGTGTCGACGATGCGGGCGATGTCCTCGCCGGGAACCTCCTCGGCCTTGGCGTCCAGGACGACGGTGGCGTAGGCGATGGTGCCGTCCGCGGAGACGGCGGCGGCGTCGGCGTACGGGCTGCGGACCTCGGCGACGGACGGCAGCGCGCTCACCCGGTCGAGGGTCCGCTCCACCTCGGCACGGGCGCCGCTCAGCCCGGCGGGGTCCTGGAGGACGATCTGCACGCTGTCGCCCGCCTGCGCCGAACCGTGCCGTTCCAGCAGGTCGGCGGCGGCCTGCGAGTCGGTGCCGGGGAGGGAGAAGTCGTTGCGGTAGGCGCTGCCGGCGGCCTGGGAGCCGACGGTGACGGCGGCGACCACGGCCACCCAGAGCAGCAGGGCGCCCCAGCGGTGGCGCCGGGACCAGGAGGCGAGGCGACCGAAGACGGCGGGGCGGGCCACGCGCCCGGCGGGTGCGGATGAAGAGCCGGGGCCAGGGCCGGGAC
>MUMD01000375.1 GCA_002155895.1 Streptomyces rochei | reverse complement strand
ACGTAGGCGAAGGCGCCGTAGAAGAACAGGCCCTCGATGCACGCCGCGAAGCAGATCAGGTTGAGCAGGAAGCGGCGCCGGTCGGCCTTGGTCTCCAAGCGGTCGATCGACTCGACCGAGTCCATCCACGTGAAGCAGAACTCGGCCTTCTCGCGGATGGACGGGATGTTCTCCACGGCCGCGAAGGCGGCGGCCCGGTCGTCCGGGTCGGGCAGGTAGGTGTCCAGCAGCGTCAGATAGAACTGGACGTGCACGGCCTCCTCGAAGAGCTGGCGGGACAGGTACAGCCGCGCCTCGGGGGAGTTGATGTGCTTGTAGAGGGTGAGCACCAGGTTGTTCGCCACGATCGAGTCGCCGGTGGCGAAGAAGGCCACCAGCCGGCCGATCAGGTGCTGCTCCTCGGGGCTGAGCTTCGCGAGGTCGGCGACGTCCGAGTGGAGGTCGACCTCCTCCACGTGCCAGGTGTTCTTGATGGCGTCCCGGTAGCGCTCGTAGAAGTCGGGGTAGCGCATGGGGCGCAGGGTCAGCTCGAACCCGGGGTCGAGCAGGTTCTTCGTGACGGGGGTCGCGGGGG
>MUMD01000374.1:3113-3324 GCA_002155895.1 Streptomyces rochei | reverse complement strand
GCACGCCGATGCCCTCGGCGACGACGCGCAGGCCGCGGGCGAGGTTCTCGGCGCTGGGGCGTTCGTCCGGGTTCTTGCGCAGGCAGCGCTCGATGACCGTCCACAGCGGGTCGGGGACGGTGGAGGGGCGGCGCGGCTCGGCGCTGAGGTGCTGGTGCAGCACCTCCAGGGCGGAGCCGCCGCCGAACGGGGGCCGCCCGGTGACCAGCTC
>MUMD01000374.1:0-3089 GCA_002155895.1 Streptomyces rochei | reverse complement strand
GGGCGATGCCGAAGTCGGTGAGCATCGGGTGCATCTCGCCGCCGTCCTGCCGGAGCAGCACGTTGGCCGGCTTCAGGTCGCGGTGGACCACGCCGTCGGCGTGGCTGGCGGCGAGGGCGTCGGCGATCTGGGCGGTGAGCAGGGCGGCGGCGACCGGGGTGAAGGGCCCGTTCTCGCGCAGGTAGCGGTGCAGGTCGGGGCCCTCGACGAGGTCCATGACCAGCGCCAGCAACTCACCCTCGACGACCAGGTCGCGGACCCGGACGATGTTGGGGTGGGTCAGCCGCAGCAGGACGGAGCGCTCCCGCAGGAAGCGCATCACGATGTCGGGGTCGCTCGCGAGCTCCTCCTTGAGGACCTTGATCGCGACCGTCTCGCCGGGCTGTCCCGCCACGGCGGCCTCGGCGCCCGCCGTCTCGCGCTGGCGGGCACGCCAGACGGTGCCCGTGGCGCCGCGGCCGAGGGGCTCCTCGAGGAGGTACTTGCTGCCTACCGGCCGCACGTCATGCGCTCCCTGTTGCTTGCTGGCTGTTCCGACCCACTGTAGTGCCGTGCCCGCGGCACGGGGCTGTCGTCGTTCCGTGGGTTCCCATTGGTCCGCAGGTACGTCTTACGTTCCGCATCCGGCACCCGTTCAGGTGCATGTTCGAAGGAAAGACGCTCGACCCGGTCCCTTGGTTGCCGGGCCCGGACGTGACCGATCTCAAGCGGACGCCGTTCGGTCACCGGGGCGGCAACTGTCAGGCACTTTTGCGGGCACAGCCGACCAATCAAGATCATTTGGCGGCGGGCGGCGGGCACGTTGTCGGTGGCAGGTGCGAGGATGCGTGCAGTACTGGCCGACGTGCTCGTGTGGCGGTGGGGGAAGTCCGCGGTGGGGGACCGTGGTGGACGGCTTCTGTCCCCGGCGTGCGGGCGCCCGCGCGAAGGGACCGCTGACGGCGATGCAGATCCGGCTGACCGTCGTAGACCCGCTGGGCCCGCCTGCTCCGGAGGGGGACCGCGCCGCGAGCTGCGACGTGCTGGTCACCGCACCGGCCGGCACGGCCCTGGCCGCGGTCGCCTCCGCGCTGGCCGCGGCGCTCCCCGGCGGCGAGGGCCCGGGCACCGGCCAGGTGGTGCTCTACGCCGGCGCGCAGCGGCTCGACGCCCAGCGCAGCACCCTGGGCGAGCCGCCGCTGATCGACGGCGCCGTGCTCTGTCTGGGCGCCCCCGGCGAGCCCGACCCGCACACCGACCCGGCCGGCGCCCCGGCCCAGCTGCACGTGGTCGCCGGCCCCGACGCGGGCGGCGTCCACCTGCTGCACGGCGGGCAGATCCGGCTCGGCCGCTCCGCCGACGCCGACATCGCGCTCGACGACCCGGACGTCTCCCGGATGCACTGCGCGGTCACCGTCGACCCCGACGGCCGCGTCTCGGTCGCCGACCTCGGCTCCACCAACGGCACGACGCTGGACGGCGCCCGCGTGGGCGACCGCCCGGTCCGCCTGACGCCGGGCGCGCTGCTGCGGATCGGCGAGTCGGCGCTGCGCCTGGCGCCGGCCCGCCCCACGGCCGAGGTGCGGCTGGCCACGACGGCGGACGGCGAGGGGCACGTCCGGCTGGCGGGTCCGCCCTCGTCCTGGCACGAGGTCGGGGGCGAGCCCGGGGACGGAGCGCCGGGCGGTCCCGGGCACCGGGCCGGCGCGGCGCCCGGCGGCACCCCCGAGGGCGGCCTCCCCGGGGGCGCGGGCGACCGCGCGACCGGCCACGACGGCGCCGCACCCGCCGGGCCGCACCCGTCCCCCGCCGCGGGCGGCACCGGGCACACGACGGGGGCGTGGAGCGCCCGCCCGGGGCACCCGGCGGACGCGGACGCGACGGGCGGCTCGACACACCGCACCCACACCGGCACCCCGGACGGCCCCGCCGGGGCGACCGGCCACCCGCGCACGCCCGGCGCGGCGGACGGCCCCGCCCGCCGGACCGGCCCCGACGGGCGCGAGGCTCCCGCCGGGTCGACCCACCACGCCCACGGCGCGGCGGGCCCCGGGGCCGGCGCGGTCCCGGACGGCCCCGCACAGGTGCCCGGCCAGGGCGGCGCACCGCGCATCGAGAGCCACGGCACCGGCCCCGTGACGGGCGGCCCCCGGCCGGCCTTCCCGGCGGGCGGGACGCACGGTGGCGGGTTCGGACCGGGCGCACCCGGCACCGACGCGCCGGGCACTCCGGCGTACGGGACGGGCACGTTCGGCGCGGACGCGACCGCCGCCGCCCCCGGTGGCCGGAGCGCACCCGGCACCGGCCTCCCCGCAGCGGGCACCCACGGCCCGGACACCCCCGGCGCGGGCGCCCTCGCCCCGGACGCTCCCGGCGCCGCCCTCCCCGAGGCGCGGCCCGCCGGTGCCTCCGGCCGCCCGGACGGCGGTACGGGACGCAAGGGCACGCCGCTGCGCGGCACCGACGTCCCCCAGGGCGTGCGCAGGCGGGGCGGGCTCGGCGCGTGGGCACGGCGGCTGGCCTCCGGGCGCGGCGGGGCCCAGGACACCGAGGTCTTCGCCGCGCACCCGGACGAGAGCGGCGCGGTGCCCGTCACGCCGTCGGCCCCGGCCACCGGTGCGCCGATCGCGCCCGAGACCTGGCCGGACCCCGCGTCCCTGCTGCTGACGGCGCTCGGACCGGGGCCCCGGCTGTGGGAGCGCGGGCCGGGCCACCCGGAGGCGCTCACGGTGCGGCTCGGCACGGCCGACCGGGTGGCGCCCGGCGGCGACACGCCGCTGCCCGCGGTGCCGGTGNNCTGATCAGCGCGGACCGCTCCCGTCCGCTGGAGGAGCGGACCGCGGAGTGGTCCTGGCTCGGCTGGCTGCCGCAGTCGCGCCCGGCCCACGGCCAGGACTGCCGCCTGCTCCTCGCCTACGACCGCGAGCAGGCCACGGCCCGCGCCCACGAACTGCTGCGCCGTCTGGAGGACCACCTCTCGGACGCCCGCGACGGCGGCGCGCGGCCGCCCGCCCCGGCGCCGGCCGCCATCCCCGCCCAGCCCACGCGCCCCGGGCACGACACGCGGGACACCGGCCCCGGCACGGACACCGGCACAGGCATCGGCACGG
>MUMD01000373.1:171-831 GCA_002155895.1 Streptomyces rochei | reverse complement strand
GCCACTGCGGCGGGCCGGGGGCGAAGACCACCGGGTTCGACGAGACCGACCAGGGCACCTTCCAGGCGTCCACCTTCCCGGGCAAGGACATGGCCTGGGTGGGCGTCAACGCCGACTGGACCGCCACCCCGGACGTGAAGGGCGAGAACGACCAGAAGGTGCAGGTCACCGGCTCGGTGGAGTCGCTGGTGGGCGCGTCCGTGTGCCGTTCCGGCTCCACCACCGGATGGCACTGCGGCACGGTCCAGCAGCACGACACGAGCGTCACCNNGAGCCCGGCGACTCGGGCGGCCCGTTCGTCGCGGGCACACAGGCGCAGGGCACCACTTCGGGCGGCTCGGGCGACTGCACCGGCGGCGGGACGACGTTCTACCAGCCGGTCAACCCGCTGCTCAGCGACTTCGGCCTCACCCTGAGGACCACCTCGGCCCAGACGGGCACGCCCGCGCCGCAGGACAACGCGGCGGCGGACGCGTGGGCCGCGGGCCGGGTCTACGAGGTGGGGGCGACGGTGTCCCACGCGGGGCTGCGGTACCGGTGCCTGCAGAACCACCAGGCGCAGGGCGTCTGGTCGCCCGAGGCCACGCCGGCCCTGTGGCAGCGTGTCTGACGGAGGCCGAGCCCGCCGTACGGCTCGGGCGCGGGGCCGCCGCCGAGGCG
>MUMD01000373.1:0-153 GCA_002155895.1 Streptomyces rochei | reverse complement strand
CCGCGGCCAGGGCCGTGCCGGTGTCGGGCCGGAAGCCGAGGAACGCCTGCTGGCCGAGGGTGGCGCCGCTGTGGAAGTACATCGGCCCGCCGTCGGTGGGGTGGCGGAACCACGCCACGGTGTGCACGTGCCGGTGGCCCAGCCCGCGCCGCA
>MUMD01000372.1:466-590 GCA_002155895.1 Streptomyces rochei | reverse complement strand
GCGGGGCCGCCGCCGAGGCGGGCCCGCGCCTTCGTCATTCCCCGGCGAGCAGCGCGTAGGCGGTGGCGATGAACGGGTCCCGGGCGCGGAAGCGCCGGGTGCAGACCGCGGCCAGGGCCGTGCC
>MUMD01000372.1:0-412 GCA_002155895.1 Streptomyces rochei | reverse complement strand
GAAGGTGAGCAGGTCGTGCGGGGTGGAGCGGACGGCTCCGGCCGCCGCGAAACCGCCCGCGTCGAAGGCCGGGACCGGGGTGCGGCCGTCCTTGCGGTGGCCGGTGGCGTCGGTCTTCTCGTCCTCGGCGCGCAGGGCGGTGCCGCTCAGGCCGAGGGGGCGCAGGACCTGGCCGGTGAGCAGGTCCTCCCAGGGGGTGCGGGTGGCCGCGGCGAGGGCGTGCCCGAGCACGGAGACGCCGTAGTTGGAGTAGTGCCAGCGGGTCCCGGGGCGGTGCCGGGGGCCGTGCCGCAGGAAGGTGCCGGTGACCCGGTCGGCGGGGTAGCGGGCGTAGGGGTTGGTGCGCCAGGCGGGCAGGGCGCGGGGGACGAAGTCGGCGGGCAGGGCGGGGAGTCCGGCGGTGTGCGTGACG
>MUMD01000371.1 GCA_002155895.1 Streptomyces rochei | reverse complement strand
GGCATGGCCGCCCACCCCGGCCTGCCGCTGCCCGCCGCCCTGCTCCACCCCGGGCTGTGGGTCGCCGAGGTCGTCTACCGCCCGCTGGAGACCGAACTGCTGCGCACCGCCCGCGCCCTGGGCTGCGCCACCCTCGACGGAGGCGGCATGGCGGTCTTCCAGGCGGCCGACGCGTTCCGGCTGTTCACCGGGCGGGAACCCGACGCCGTGCGGATGCTCGCCGACATCGCCGACCTGGCCGGCGTGGTCGGCGCCCCGAAGTAGGAAGAGGTACCGACGTGCGGACGTCCATCGCCACCGTCTCCCTCAGCGGCGCGCTCACCGAGAAGCTCACCGCCGCCTCCCGGGCGGGCTTCGACGGCGTGGAGATCTTCGAGAACGACCTGCTGGCCAGCCCCCTCACCCCCGAGGAGATCCGCGCCCGCTGCGCCGACCTCGGCCTCTCGATCGACCTCTACCAGCCCATGCGGGACATCGAGGCGCTGCCCGAGGAGGAGTTCGCCCGTGCCCTGCGCCGGGCCCGGCACAAGTTCGAGCTGA
Organism: Streptomyces rochei; assembly: GCA_002155895.1. Lineage (GTDB taxonomy): Bacteria > Actinomycetota > Actinomycetes > Streptomycetales > Streptomycetaceae > Streptomyces > Streptomyces rochei. Next base: position 15,319 of record MUMD01000371.1, on the reverse strand, counting down.
TGGGCCGACTCGGCGCGGACACCGTCCTGGTCTGCTCCAGCGTCTCGCCGCACGCCCTGGACGACGACGCCCTCGCCGCCGAGCAGCTCAGCCGCCTCGCCGGCCTCGCCGAGGACCACGGCGTCCGCGTCGCCTACGAGGCGCTCGCCTGGGGCCGGCACATCAGCACCTACGACCACGCCTGGCAGGTGGTGAAGAGCGCCGACCACCCCGCGCTCGGCACCTGCCTCGACAGCTTCCACATCCTCTCCCGGGGCAGCGACCCCAAGGGCATCGAGGACATCCCCGGCGAGAAGATCTTCTTCCTCCAGCTCGCCGACGCGCCGCTGCTCGCCATGGACGTGCTCCAGTGGAGCCGCCACTACCGCTGCTTCCCCGGCCAGGGCGGCTTCGACGTCGCCGGTCTGGTGCGGCACGTGCTGCGCGCGGGCTACCGGGGCCCGCTCTCCCTGGAGGTCTTCAACGACGTCTTCCGCCAGTCCGAGGCCGGCCCCACGGCCGTGGACGCCCGGCGCTCCCTGCTGACCCTCCAGGAGACCGTCGGCCTCGCGACCCCGCCCGCCCCCGCACCGCCCACCGGGATCGCCTTCGCCGAACTGGTCACGCCCGACGCCGCCCCCGTCTCCGCCGTGCTCGGGGCGCTGGGCTTCACCCGCACCGCACGCCACCGCGGCAAGCCCGTCGACCTGTGGCAGCACGGCGAAGCCCGCGTCCTGGTCAACACCGGCCCGGCCGAGCGCCGCGACGGCACCCGGCTGGCCGCCGTCGGCCTGGAGTCGCCCGACCCCGCCGGTGCCGCCCGCCGCGCCGAGGCCCTGCTCGCCCCGGTGCTTCCGCGCCGCCGCGCCCCCGGGGACGCGGAACTGGAGGCGGTCGCCGCGCCCGACGGCACGGAGCTGTTCTTCTGCGCGACCGGGCGCTCCCCGCTGCCCGACTGGCGCGCCGACTTCGAGGACGTGGCGCCCGCGCCGCACGACGGGGGACCCTGGCGCGTCGACCACCTCTCCCTCGCCCAGCCCTGGCACCAGTTCGACGAGGCGGCCCTCTTCCACCGCTCCGTGCTCGGCCTGCGCCCGCAGGAGAGCGTGGACGTCGCCGACCCCTACGGCCTGCTGCGCAGCCGCGTCGTGAGCACGGACGACGGCGCCGTGCGCATCGCCCTGACCGTCGGCCCGGCACCCACGGACGACACCGCGCACGCCCAGCACCTCGCCCTGGCCACCGACGACGTGGTCGCCGCCGCCCGCCGCTACCGCGAGGCCGGCGGCCCGCTGCTGCCGATACCCGCCAACTACTACGACGACCTCGCCGCCCGCTTCGAGTTCGCCGACGGGGAGCTGGAGACGTACCGGGAGCTGGGCATCCTCTACGACCGCGACGCGCACGGCACCTTCCGGCACTGCTACACGCACACCGTCGGCCGGGTCTTCTTCGAACTGGTCCAGCGCGACGGCGGCTACCGGGGCTACGGCGCGGCGAACGCGCCGGTCCGGCTGGCGGCGCAGCACGCGGTGCGGGCGTTCACTGCCGGCTGACGGTGCGGGTCAGGCCCGCGATCACCGTGGTGGCCAGGATCCACCCCGTGATGATGAGGACGTACGCCAGCGTCTGGTGGCCGCCCTCGGGGGCGAAGGCGTTCTCCTGCCCGAAGGAGATCACCGGCAGCAACAGGTCGAGGGTGTAGAACACCGGGTCGAAGTCGGGGGCCTCGGCGGGCTTGAGCGGCGGCGGGTGGTGCAGTCCGAACGCCACCGAGCCGACCGCGAGCAGCGACAGCAGCCAGCCGCCCGCGCGCAACGGCCGGAAGCCGTAGCCGACGGTCATGTCCTGTACGTGGCCCCAGAGTCGGCCGTACCAGGGCAGGGTGCGCCGGTGCCGTCGCTGCTTGGCGAGCTGGACCGTCCGGGCCGCGTCGTCGTCACCGATCCTGCGGTAGGAGGCGGTCAACTGCTCGTAGATGAAAGGCAGATAGCTGTCGCCCTTCTCCAGCATCGGCAGCCGTCGCTCGGCGGGCTCGTGCGGGATGAGCGAGGTGTAGGTGAGGTCGTTGAGCTGGACCCAGGCCGGTACGGCCTCCGGTTCGAGGAACAGGACGTCCACCTGGGAGCGGCGCAGGTTGAGGGCGCCCTCCACCCTCGGGCACTGGCGCAGCCACAGTTCGCCGATCACACAGCTGCTGGCCCGTATCGCGGTTCCGTCGGGGTTGGCCAGACGCGCGTGGGAGAGGTCCAGCCGCCCGGGTATGCGCGCCCCGCGCAGTTCCAGCCGGCCCCGCACCCCGGCGTTCCGCATCAGCACGTCGGACTCGGCCGCCAGTGTCTCGGCCTTCAGCGCGGTGCCGCCCGGGCGGTCGAGCACCGCGTCGGTGAGGTTGACGGTACCGGTCACCCGGGCGCCGTCGAGCCGCACCTCGCCCCGCGCCACCAGGCCCGGTGCCCACAGGTCGGCACCCAGCACGGCCTGGTTGAGCTGGAGCACCGGTCCCTCGGTGTCCGGCGCCTGGATCCGCGCGCTCTCGAGGTACAGGCTCCCGGTGACCTCCGCGCCGCCGAGCCGCACCATCCCCGCGAACCGGGTGCGGGTCAGCCGCAGCACACCCTCCACCCGGACGGCGTGCGAGACCAGTCCGGGCAGCACGGACTCGCTCAGGTTCACCTCGCGCAGCCGCGCTCCGTACAGGCGCGGCACGTCCTCGAAGTGGCAGTACCGCAGCCGCACGGGATGGTCGACCGTCGCGTACTGGAGTTCCAGGACACCGGTGACGCGCACCCCCGCCAGATTGAGCGCGGGCACCTCGCCCTCCGCGCGCGGGCCGTCCAGCAGCAGTGTCCTCAACACGCGGGCGCGGACGGTGCGTTCGGGTCCCCAGGCGCCACCGTCGGCGGGGTCCTCGTCGTCCGAGGCGCGGAAGTCCACGAGGGCGCCGGAGGCGAACGCCCGCCAGACGCGCGTCTCGGCCGGTGTCAGGTCGTTGATCTCCATCAGGGAGGGACTCTGACCCGAACCGGCCGATCACGTCAACGCGCTTTCCGGACCGCCCCGGTGAGCGCCTACTTCTTCGCGGCCTCCACCGCGTGGCCGCCGAACTGGTTGCGCAGCGCGGCGATCATCTTCATCTGCGGGGAGTCCTCCTGCCGGGACGCGAACCGCGCGAAGAGGGAGGCCGTGATCGCGGGCAGCGGCACCGCGTTGTCGATGGCCGCCTCGACGGTCCAGCGTCCTTCGCCCGAGTCCTGCGCGTAGCCGCGCAGGTTGTCCAGGTGGTGGTCCTCGTCGAGGGCGTTGACGGCCAGGTCGAGCAGCCAGGAGCGGATGACCGTGCCCTCCTGCCAGGAGCGGAAGACCTCGCGGACGTTGTCCACGGAGTCGACCTTCTCCAGCAGCTCCCAGCCTTCGGCGTAGGCCTGCATCATGGCGTACTCGATGCCGTTGTGGACCATCTTGGAGAAGTGGCCCGCGCCGACCTTGCCCGCGTGGACGTAACCGTAGGGGCCCTCGGGCTTGAGCGCGTCGAAGATCGGCTTGAGGTCGTCGACGACCTCCTTCTCGCCGCCGACCATGAGCGCGTAACCGTTCTTCAGGCCCCACACGCCGCCCGAGACGCCGGCGTCGACGAAGTTGATGCCGTGCTTGGCCAGCTCCTCGGCGTGCTTCTCGTCGTCCGTCCAGCGGGAGTTGCCGCCGTCGATGACGGTGTCGCCGTGCCGGAGCAGGCTGCCCAGCTGGTCGATGACGCTCTGGGTGGCGGCACCGGCCGGGACCATCACCCAGACCGCGCGCGGCCGCTCCAACTGCTCGACCAGGTCGACGAGGCTGTTCACGTCGGCCAGCTCGGGGTTGGTGTCGTATCCGACGACGGTGTGGCCGGCGTTGCGCAGACGCTCGCGCATGTTGCCGCCCATCTTGCCGAGGCCCACAAGACCGATCTGCATGTCAGTGCACTTCCTTCAGTTCACGGTAGGCGGCCACCAGCGCGGCCGTGGACGGATCGAGGCCGGGTACGTCGGCGCCCTCGGTGAGGGCCGGCTCGACGCGCTTGGCGAGGACCTTGCCGAGCTCGACGCCCCACTGGTCGAAGGAGTCGATGTTCCAGATCGCGCCCTGCACGAACACCTTGTGCTCGTACAGCGCGATCAGCTGGCCCAGGACGGAGGGGGTCAGCTCGGTGGCCAGCACGGTGGTGGTGGGGTGGTTGCCCCGGAAGGTGCGGTGCGGCACCTGCTCCTCGGGCACGCCCTCGGCGCGGACCTCGTCCGAGGTCTTGCCGAAGGCCAGCGCCTGTCCCTGGGCGAACAGGTTGGCCATCAGCAGGTCGTGCTGGGCCTTCAGCTCGTCGCTCAGCTCGGTGACGGGCCGGGCGAAGCCGATCAGGTCGGCCGGGATGAGCTTGGTGCCCTGGTGGATCAGCTGGTAGTAGGCGTGCTGGCCGTTGGTGCCCGGCGTGCCCCAGACCACCGGCCCGGTCTGCCACTGAACGGGGCGCCCCTCGCGGTCCACCGACTTGCCGTTGGACTCCATGTCCAGCTGCTGGAGGTAGGCGGTGAACTTCGACAGGTAGTGGCTGTACGGCAGGACGGCGTGCGACTGGGCGCCCATGAAGTTGCCGTACCAGACACCCAGCAGGCCCAGGATCAGCGGGGCGTTGGCCGGTGCCTCGGCGTTGCGGAAGTGCTCGTCGACGATGCGGAAGCCGTCGAGCATCTCCCGGAAGCGGTCCGGGCCGATGGCGATCATCAGGGAGAGCCCGATCGCCGAGTCGTAGGAGTAGCGGCCGCCGACCCAGTCCCAGAACTCGAACATGTTGGCCGTGTCGATGCCGAAGTCCGCGACCTTCTCGGCGTTGGTCGACAGCGCGACGAAGTGCCGGGCGACCGCCTTCTCGTCGCCTCCGAGGCCCTTCAGCAGCCAGGAGCGCGCCGAGGTCGCGTTGGTGATCGTCTCGATGGTGGTGAACGTCTTGGACGCCACGATGAACAGCGTCTCGGCCGGGTCCAGGTCCCGGACCGCCTCGTGCAGGTCGGCGCCGTCCACGTTCGACACGAAGCGGAGGGTCAGCGAGCGGTCGGTGAAGGCCCGCAGCGCCTCGTAGGCCATCGCCGGACCGAGGTCGGAGCCGCCGATGCCGATGTTGACGACGTTCTTGATGCGCTTGCCGGTGTGGCCGGTCCACTCGCCGGAGCGGACCCGGTCGGCGAAGCCGGCCATCTTGTCGAGCACGGCGTGCACCTTGGGCACGACGTTCTCGCCGTCGACCTCGATCACCGCGTCCCGCGGGGCGCGCAGCGCGGTGTGCAGCACCGCCCGGTCCTCGGTGATGTTGATCCGCTCGCCGCGGAACATCGCGTCGCGCAGCTCGAACACGCCGGTCGCGGCGGCCAGCTCCCGCAGCAGCGCCAGCGTCTCGTCGGTGACCAGGTTCTTGGAGTAGTCGATGCGCAGGTCGCCGACGCGCACGACGTACCGCTCGGCCCGCCCGGGGTCGTCGGCGAACAGCTCGCGCAGGTCCGGGTGGGCCAGCGCGTCCTTGCGGTGGTCCGCCAGCGCGGTCCACTCGGGCCGCCGGTCGAGCTTCGGGGTGTCGGTCTCAGACATGGACAGGGGTCTCCTTGCCGGCCTCGCCGCGCAGGGCGATGGCGTACATCTCGTCCGCGTCGAGGCGCCTGAGCTCCTCGGCGATCAGTTCGGAGGTCGAGCGGACCTTCAGCGCGAGGGAACGCGGGGGCTGGTCGGGCAGGGTCATCGTGGCGATCGGTCCCTCGGGCCGGTCGATGACGATCTCGCCGTTGGCGGTCCCGAGGCGGACGGCCGTGACGACCGGACCGTCGGTGATCACACGGTCGACCGTGACGTGCAGCCGCGCCTCCAGCCAGCGGGCCAGCAGCTCGGCCGCCGGGTTGTCCGCCTCGGCCTCCACGGTCGCGGAGGTCACCGGCACCCGGGCCTGGTCGAGAGCGGCGGCCAGCATGGAACGCCACAGCGTCAGCCGGGTCCAGGCCAGGTCGGTGTCGCCGGGCGCGTAGGTGCGGACCCGGCGCTCCAGGGTCTCCATCGGGCGTTCCACCGCGTACAGGTCGGTGATGCGGCGCTGGGCCAGCGCGCCCAGCGGGTCCCCGGCGGGGTCGTCGGGCGCGTCCACCGGCCACCACACGACGACCGGGGCGTCCGGCAGCAGCAGCGGCAGCACCACGGAGTCGGCGTGCTCGGAAACCTCGCCGTACATGCGCAGCACCACCGTCTCGCCGGTGCCGGCCTCGGAGCCCACCCGGACCTCGGCGTCGAGGTGCGAACGGGTGCGGTCGCGCAGGTTGCGCGGGTGCCGCTTGATCACGACCAGGGTGCGCGAGGGGTGCTCGTGCGAGGCTTCCTCGGCCGCCTTGATCGAGTCGTAGGCGTTCTCCTCGTCGGTGACGATGACCAGGGTGAGCACCATGCCCACGGCCGGTGTGCCGATGGCCCGGCGGCCCTGGACCAGCGCCTTGTTGATCTTGCTTGCCGTGGTGTCGGTCAGGTCGATCCTCATGGCCTGCGCCAGCTCCGTCCGTCTCGTGCGAGCATCTCGTCGGCTTCCCGGGGGCCCCAGCCGCCCGAGGCGTACTGCGCGGGCTTCCCGTGCGTGCTCCAGTACTCCTCGATCGGGTCGAGGATCCGCCAGGACTCTTCCACTTCCTGGTGGCGCGGGAACAGGTTGGCGTCGCCCAGCAGGACGTCCAGGATCAGCCGTTCGTACGCCTCCGGGCTGGACTCCGTGAAGGACTCGCCGTACGCGAAGTCCATCGACACGTCCCGGATCTCCATCGACGTGCCCGGCACCTTGGAGCCGAAGCGCACCGTCATGCCCTCGTCGGGCTGGACGCGGATGACGATCGCGTTCTCGCCCAGCTCCTCCGTCGCGGTGGAGTCGAAGGGGGAGTGCGGGGCCCGCTGGAAGACCACCGCGATCTCGGTGACCCGGCGGCCCAGGCGCTTGCCGGTGCGCAGGTAGAAGGGGACGCCCGCCCAGCGCCGGTTGTCGATGCCCAGCTTGATCGCCGCGTAGGTGTCGGTGGTGGAGGCCGGGTCGATGCCCTCCTCCTCCAGGTAGCCGGGCACCTGCGCGCCGCCCTGCCAGCCGCCCTCGTACTGTCCGCGCACGGTGTGCGCGCCGAGGTCGTCGGGCAGCCGCACCGCCCGCAGCACCTTCAGCTTCTCGGTGAGCAGGGAGCGGGCGTCGAAGGCGGCCGGCTCCTCCATGGCGGTGAGGGCCATCAGCTGGAGCAGGTGGTTCTGGATGACGTCGCGGGCGGCGCCGATGCCGTCGTAGTAGCCGGCCCGGCCGCCGATGCCGATGTCCTCGGCCATGGTGATCTGCACGTGGTCCACGTAGGACCGGTTCCAGATCGGCTCGTACATCTGGTTGGCGAAGCGCAGCGCCAGGATGTTCTGGACGGTCTCCTTGCCCAGGTAGTGGTCGATGCGGAAGACCTGCTCCGGGTCGAAGACCTCGTGCACCAGCGCGTTCAGCTCCCGGGCGCTGCCCAGGTCGTGCCCGAACGGCTTCTCGATCACCGCGCGGCGCCAGGAGCCCTCCGGGGCGTCGGTCAGCCCGTGCTTCTTGAGCTGCTGGACCACCTTCGGGAAGAACTTCGGCGGCACCGAGAGGTAGAAGGCGTAGTTGCCGCTGGTCCCGCGCGAGGTGTCCAGCTCCTGCACGGCCTTGCGCAGCTGCTCGAAGGCCTCGTCGTCGTCGAAGTCGCCGGGGATGAAGCGCATGCCCTCGGCGAGCTGCTGCCAGACCTCCTCGCGGAACGGCGTGCGCGCGTGCTCCTTGACCGCGTCGTGCACGACCTCGGCGAAGTCCTGGTTCTCCCAGTCGCGGCGGGCGAAGCCCACCAGGGAGAAGCCCGGCGGCAGCAGACCGCGGTTGGCCAGGTCGTAGACGGCCGGCATCAGCTTGCGGCGGGAGAGGTCGCCGGTGACGCCGAAGATGACCAGCCCCGAGGGGCCGGCGATCCGGGGGAGGCGGCGGTCCTGGGGATCGCGCAGGGGGTTGCTCCAGTCGAGGGGCGCCACCGGCTCGACGGGCTTCTCGTCCGCCTTCACGCCCTTCGTGGCGCCGGCCGCCCCCGACTTCTTCCCGGCCCGGGCGGACCTGGACGACTTGCCGGCCTTCGGCGCCCCGGCGGCCCGCGACTCCTCGGCCTGCTGGGCGTGCAGCGGCCCCGCCGCCTCCCGGGCCGCCTCGGTCTCCTTGGCCTCCTTCGTCGCCTTGGTCTCGCCGACCGTCTCAGCGGGAAGGTCCTCGCTCATTCCCCGTCAACTCCCTTGCTGTCGAGGGACTTCGTCACGGCGTCCAGCAGGTCCTGCCAGGCCACCTCGAACTTGGCCACGCCCTCCTGCTCCAGCTGCTCCACCACCTCGTCGTACGAGATGCCGAGCCGCTCCACGGCCGCGAGGTCCGCCCGGGCCTGGGCGTAACCGCCGGTGACCGTGTCGCCCCGCACGTCGCCGTGATCGGCGGCGGCGTTCAGGGTGGCCTCCGGCATCGTGTTCACGGTGCCGGGAGCGACCAGCTCCTCCACGTACAGGGTGTCCCGGAATGCCGGGTCCTTCACCCCGGTCGACGCCCACAGGGGACGCTGGGCGTGGGCACGGGCTCCGGCCAGGGCGGTGAAACGGCTGCCCGCGAAGACGTTCTCGTACGCCTCGTAGGCCAGTCGCGCGTTGGCCAGCGCCGCCTTCCCCTTCAGCGCCAGGGCCTCGTCCGTGCCCAGGACCGTCAGCCGCTTGTCGATCTCGCTGTCGACGCGGGAGACGAAGAAGGAGGCCACGGAGTGGATGCCGGCGAGGTCCAGCCCGGCCGCCTGCGCCTTCTCCAGACCGGCGAGGTAGGCGTCCATGACCTCGCGGTAGCGCTCCAGCGAGAAGATCAGCGTGACGTTGACGCTGATGCCGGCGCCGACGACCTCGGTGATCGCCGGGAGACCGGCCCTGGTCGCCGGGATCTTGATCATCACGTTGGGCCGGTCGACCAGCCAGGCCAGCTGACGGGCCTCGGCGACCGTGGCCCGGGTGTCGTGGGCGAGGCGCGGGTCGACCTCGATGGAGACCCACCCGTCCCGGCCGCCGGTCGCCTCGTGCACCGGGCGCAGCACGTCGGCGGCGGCGCGGACGTCGGCGGTGGTCATCATGCGCACCGCCTCGTCGACGGTGACGCCGCGGGTCGCGAGGTCGGCGAGCTGCTCCTCGTAGCCCTCGCCGGAGCCGATGGCGGCCTGGAAGATCGACGGGTTGGTGGTGACGCCGACGACGTGCTTCGTCTCGATCAGCTCGGCCAGGTTGCCGGACTCGATCCGCCGCCGCGACAGGTCGTCCAGCCAGATGGAGACGCCCGCCTCGGACAGGCGTCGCAGCGCTCCCGCGGTCGCGGTTGCTTCGGTCACAGTGATCATCTTCTCTTTCTGCTTCTCGGTGCGTCCGGCTCAGCCGCGGGCGGCGGCCAGGGACTCCCTGGCGGCGGCGGCCACGTGCTCGGCGGTGAAGCCGTACTCGGTGAACAGGGTCTTGGCGTCGGCGGAGGCGCCGAAGTGCTCCAGCGAGACGATGCGGCCCGCGTCGCCGACGAACCGGTGCCAGGTCAGGCCGATCCCGGCCTCCACGGCCACCCGTGCCTTCACGGACGGCGGCAGCACGCTTTCGCGGTACTCGCGGGGCTGCTCCTCGAACCACTCCACGGACGGCATCGAGACCACCCGCGTGGGCGTTCCCTCCGCCTCCAGCGCCTCCCGTGCGGCGACGGCGAGCTGCACCTCGGAGCCGGTGGCGATCAGGACGACCTCGGGGGAGCCGGTGGACGCCTCGGCGAGGACGTACCCGCCCCGCGCCGCGTCCGGGTTGGGCTCGTACGTCGGCACGCCCTGGCGGGTGAGGGCCAGACCGTGCGGGGCCGGGTGGGTGGAGTGCCGCTTGAGGATCTCCGCCCAGGCGATGGCGGTCTCGTTGGCGTCGGCCGGGCGGACCACGTTCAGGCCCGGGATGGCGCGGAGGGCGGCCAGGTGTTCGACCGGCTGGTGGGTCGGGCCGTCCTCGCCGAGACCGATGGAGTCGTGCGTCCACACGTACGTCACCGGGAGCTGCATCAGCGCCGACATGCGCACCGCGTTGCGCATGTAGTCGGAGAAGACCAGGAACGTTCCGCCGTAGACGCGGGTGTTCCCGTGCAGCGCGATGCCGTTCATCTGCGCAGCCATCGAGAACTCGCGGATGCCGAAGTGGATGGTGCGGCCGTACGGGTCCGCCTCGGGCAGCGGGTTGCCCGCCGGGAGGAAGGAGCTGGTCTTGTCGATGGTGGTGTTGTTCGAGCCGGCCAGGTCGGCCGAGCCGCCCCACAGCTCCGGCAGCACCGGGCCGAGCGCCTGGAGCACCTTGCCGGACGCGGCGCGGGTGGCGACCGCCTTGCCGGTCTCGAACACCGGCAGGGCGTCCTCCCAGCCCTCGGGGAGCCGGCCCGCGACCACCCGGTCGAACAGCGCCGCGCGCTCCGGCCGGGCGCCCCGCCACTTGTCGATCCGCTTGTCCCAGGCGGCGTGCGCCTCCGCACCCCGGTCCAGGGCACCGCGGGTGTGGGCGAGGACGTCGTCGGCGACCTCGAAGGACTTCTCCGGGTCGAAGCCGAGGACGCGCTTGGTGGCGGCGACCTCCTCCTCGCCGAGGGCGGAGCCGTGGGATGCCTCGGTGTTCCGGGCGTTCGGGGCGGGCCAGGCGATGATGGTGCGCATGGCGATGATGGACGGGCGGCCGGTCTCGGCCTTCGCCGCCGTCAGCGCCGCGTACAGCGCGTGCACGTCGACGTCACCGTCGTCGGCGGGCTCGATGCGCTGCACGTGCCAGCCGTAGGCCTCGTACCGCTTGAGCACGTCCTCGGAGAACGCGGTGGCGGTGTCGCCCTCGATCGAGATGTGGTTGTCGTCGTAGAGGAAGACGAGGTTGCCGAGCCTCTGGTGGCCGGCCAGCGACGACGCCTCGGCGGAGACGCCCTCCTGGAGATCGCCGTCGGAGACGATCGCCCAGACGGTGTGGTCGAAGGGAGACTCGCCCTCGGGCGCCTCGGGGTCGAACAGACCGCGCTCGTAGCGGGCGGCCATCGCCATGCCCACCGCGTTGGCGACGCCCTGGCCCAGCGGGCCGGTCGTGGTCTCCACGCCCGCGGTGTGCCCGTACTCCGGGTGGCCGGGCGTCTTCGATCCGTGGGTGCGGAAGGCCTTCAGGTCGTCCAGCTCCACCTCGTACCCGGCGAGGTAGAGCTGGGTGTAGAGGGTCAGCGAGGTGTGTCCCGGAGAGAGGACGAAGCGGTCACGGCCGGTCCACTCCGGGTCGGCGGGGTCGTGCCGCATCACCTTCTGAAAGATCGTGTACGCGGCCGGGGCGAGCGCCATCGCCGTGCCGGGGTGGCCGTTGCCGACCTTCTGCACCGCGTCGGCCGCCAGGACACGGGCGGTGTCGACGGCACGCCGGTCGAGTTCGGTCCATTCGAAGCGGTCCGCGCTGTCCACTGTGTGCGTGCTCATCTTCAAGAAATCCTCGATCGGAGCGGGGTATCGGGTCTGACGTGTTCAAACTTAAAAGTCTGACTTTTGAGAGTGAAGGTCGTGGTGTGCCAGCCTGTGGTGAAACTGGGACACGGCCCGGCGCGCGGGCGCACGGGCGGGACGGCACGAGAAGGACATGGCGCACGAAAACCGACAAGACGGCGGGGGTGGCCCGCGGGGCGACGGCGACGGGATCAGAACCTTCCCCTTCCCGGTCGATCTCAGCCTCCTGGGCGTCGGCATGCAGGTCGGCCCCATGGGCGCCGGCCGCACCTGGCACGCGCACGCCCCGCTGCACCGCGTGCACCGCATCGACTTCCACGTCGTCATGCTGTTCACCGGCGGACCGGTCCGCCACATGATCGACTTCGCCGAGTACGAGGCGACGGCGGGCGAGCTGCTGTGGATCCGGCCCGGACAGGTCCACCGCTTCTCGCCGGACAGCGAGTACCGCGGAACGGTGCTGACCATGCAGCCCGGCTTCCTGCCCCGCGCCACCGTGGAGGCCACCGGCCTCTACCGCTACGACCTGCCGCCCCTGCTGCGTCCGGACGAGGCGCGCCTGGCCGCTCTCGCCGCCTCCCTCGACCAGCTCCGCCGGGAGTACGAGGACGCCACCACCCTCCCGCTGAGCCTGCACACCGCCGTGCTGCGCCACTTGCTCTCCGCGTTCCTGCTGCGGCTCGCGCACCTCGCGGTCAGCTCGGCGCAGCAGGAACGCCCGGGGCCGGCGTCCGGGGACACGACGTTCACCCTCTTCCGGGACGCCGTCGAACGGGGTTTCGCCACCAATCACAGCGTCAGCGCCTACGCGGACGCGCTCGGTTACTCCCGCCGCACCCTCGTCCGCGCGGTGCGCGCCGCCACCGGCCAGACGCCCAAGGGGTTCATCGACCGGCGTGTCGTCCTGGAGGCCAAGCGCCTCCTCGCCCACACCGAGATGCCGATCGGCCGGGTCGGCGCGGCGGTGGGCTTCCCGGACGCGGCGAACTTCTCGAAGTTCTTCCAGCAGCACACCGACCGGACGCCGGCGGCGTTCCGGGCCGAGCTGCGCTGAGACACACACGACGGAGGGGTCCCGCGCATGCCCGCGCGGGACCCCTCCGTCCTCCTTCGGGAGGTCGGCCGTCCGCCGCTCAGCGGCCGAAGCCGAACCAGTTCACGTTGACGAAGTCCGCCGGCTGTCCGCTGGTGAAGGTCAGGTACACGTCGTGCGTACCCGTCACCGCCCCGATGTTCGCCGGGATCGTCCGCCACGACTGCCAGCCCCCGGTGTTGCCCACCGCGAAGCTGCCGACCGGCGTACCGGTACGGCTGTCCAGGCGCACCTCCACCAGGCCGCTGACGCCGGTGGCCGCACCGCTGGCCACCCGTGCCTTGAACTGCGTGGCCGCGCTCGACCCGAACTTCACGCCCTTGTACTGGACCCAGTCGCCGTTGGCGAGCGCGCCGAGGTTGCTGCCGCCGCCCGAGTCCGAGGTGGCCTCGGTCATCGTGCCGGACTGGGCGTCGTACGACTCGGCCTCGATGGTGCTGTAGGCGTCCCGGTCACCGCCGGTCGGCGGCGGCGTGGTACCGCTCCCACCGGCCGTGAGCACCTGGACGTAGTCCACGAGCATCGAGTGGCCGGGCTGGGTGCCGGCGTCCGGGCCGCCGCCGAAGGCGTTCGGGAAGCCGCCGCCCATCGCGACGTTGAGGATGAGGAAGTACCCGTGGTCGGTGGCGTTCCGCCAGGTCGTGGCGTCGACCTGGTCGGCGCGCACGGTGTGGAAGTTGTTGCCGTCGACGTAGAAGCGGATCTGCTCCACGCTCGTCGAGCGGTCCCACTCCACGCGGTAGGTGTGGAAGGCAGCCTGGCAGGTGGCGCCGGGGCAGGCGGTGCTGCCGCCGATGCCGCTGGTCTCGTTGCAGGGGCCGCCCGGAGAGGTGCCGCAGTGCATCGTGGCCCAGACGGTGTTGAGCCCCTGCGTGTTCTCCATGATGTCGATCTCGCCGACCGCGGGCCAGTTCCAGTAGTTGCCGCGGTAGGGAGCGCCCAGCATCCAGAACGCCGGCCAGTAGCCCTTGGCCGCCGCCCCGGTGACGTTCGGGACCTGGATGCGGGCCTCGACGCGCAGCTTGCCGCCGGCCGGCGGCTCGAAGTCGGCGCGCCTGGTCTCGACGCGGCCCGAGGTCCAGTTGCCGGCGGCGTCGCGCTGGGGGGTGATGCGCAGGTTGCCGGCGCCGTCGAGGGAGACGTTGCTCGGGGAGGAGGTCATCGTCTCGATCTCGCCGGTGCCCCAGTTGGCGGGGCCGCCCGGGTACCCGGTGCCGGTCGCGTACTGCCAGTTCGCGGTGTTCACGCCGGAGCCGGCGGCGCCGTCGAAGTCGTCCGCGAAGACCTGGGTCCAACCGGACGGGGGAGGCGGGACGGTGGCGTTGGCCGACGGCCCGGTGACGGCGGTGGCGGCCGCGGCGAGGCCGAGCGTGCCGACGACGGCCACCAGGGCCCGGCGCAGTCGCCGTCGCCCGGGCGGGTTGCCGGAGGTCTCTCTCATGTGGGGGTCGCCTCTCGATGCGGGGGAGGGAAGCGGAAGTGGCCCGGGGCGCTCTCCGCGATGGTTCTGAGAGCGCTCTCAGGGTGCGGCCAATGTGCTCCCGGGCGTACCCGTCGTCAAGAGGTGAAGTCGAGAAAGTCCTTGCCGCGCGCGGGAGTTCACCCCGTGAACACCCACGAACGGCGCGAATGGGCCCAAGCGCGCCACACCCCGGGCCCCTTCCCCCCTGTCGGCGAGGAGGGGCCCGGCGCGCCGGCCTCGGGCTCCCGGCCTGGGCTCCCGGCCTCGGCTCCCGGTCTCAGCGGCGGGCCGGCGCGGGCGGTGCGGGCGGCTCCGGGACGGCCGCCTCCTCACGCACCCCGAACCTCGCGTGCGCCCTGCGCAGCGGCTCCGGGGCCCACTAGGCGTGCCGGCCGAGCAGCGCCATGCTCGCCGGGACCAGCAGCATCCGTACGACCGTGGCGTCGACGAGCACCGCCAGGGTCAGGCCGAGCCCGATCTGCAGGATGGGGGAGAAGCCGCCCGTCATGAAGGCGCCGAACACGACCGCCAGGAGCAGCGCGGCGCAGGTCACCACCCGGCCCGAGCGGCGCAGACCCGTCACCACGGCCTCCCGGTCGTCGCCCGTCCGCTCCCGCGCCTCCCGCATCCGGGCCAGGATGAACAACTCGTAGTCCATGGCGAGCCCGAACGCGATCGCGATGATCAGCGGCAGGGCCGTCAGACTCAGCGCGCCCAGCCCCTCCGCGCCGATCAGCCCGGCCGGACGGCCGTGCTGGAACACCCAGACCACGGCGCCGAGCGCGGCGCCGAGGCTGAGCAGCGTGGTCGCGATCGTGCGCAGCGGGAGCAGCACCGGCCCGGTGAACGCGAACAGGAGCAGGAAGATGCCCGCCAGTACGGCCAGCACCGCCCACAGCGCGCGGTCGGCCAGCATCTGCCGGAAGTCCACCAACTGGGCGGCGGTGCCGGTGACCTGGACCGGCTCGTCGCCGCGCAGCTCCCGTACCCGCTCGACCAGCTCGGTGGCCGCCGGCCCGTCGACGGTGCCCGCCGGGCGCAGTTCGAGCACGGCCGTGCCGTCGGGCAGCTCGCGGCGCTCGGTGCCCGGCGCGAGCGCCGCGATCCGGTCGGCCGTCGCCGCGTCGGTGCCCGGCCGGAGGCCCACGGTGACCGGTGAGACGCCGGTGCCCGGCGGGAAGTGCGCCTCCACGGCGT
>MUMD01000370.1 GCA_002155895.1 Streptomyces rochei | reverse complement strand
AACACAGTGGACGCGAGCAACTGAGGACAAGCCCTCGGCCTATTAGTACCAGTCAACTCCACCGGTTACCCGGCTTCCATATCTGGCCTATCAACCCAGTCGTCTACTGGGAGCCTTACCCTCTCTAGGAGGTGGGAGTCCTCATCTCGAAGCAGGCTTCCCGCTTAGATGCTTTCAGCGGTTATCCCTCCCGAACGTAGCCAACCAGCCATGCCCTTGGCAGAACAACTGGCACACCAGAGGTTCGTCCGTCCCGGTCCTCTCGTACTAGGGACAGCCCTTCTCAAGACTCCTACGCGCACAGCGGATAGGGACCGAACTGTCTCACGACGTTCTAAACCCAGCTCGCGTACCGCTTTAATGGGCGAACAGCCCAACCCTTGGGACCGACTCCAGCCCCAGGATGCGACGAGCCGACATCGAGGTGCCAAACCATCCCGTCGATATGGACTCTTGGGGAAGATCAGCCTGTTATCCCCGGGGTACCTTTTATCCGTTGAGCGACGGCGCTTCCACAAGCCACCGCCGGATCACTAGTCCCGACTTTCGTCCCTGCTCGACCCGTCGGTCTCACAGTCAAGCTCCCTTGTGCACTTACACTCAACACCTGATTGCCAACCAGGCTGAGGGAACCTTTGGGCGCCTCCGTTACCCTTTAGGAGGCAACCGCCCCAGTTAAACTACCCATCAGACACTGTCCCTGATCCGGATCACGGACCCAGGTTAGACATCCAGCACGACCAGACTGGTATTTCAACGACGACTCCACCCACACTGGCGTGCGAGCTTCAAAGTCTCCCAGCTATCCTACACAAGCCGAACCGAACACCAATATCAAACTGTAGTAAAGGTCCCGGGGTCTTTCCGTCCTGCTGCGCGAAACGAGCATCTTTACTCGTAGTGCAATTTCACCGGGCCTATGGTTGAGACAGTCGAGAAGTCGTTACGCCATTCGTGCAGGTCGGAACTTACCCGACAAGGAATTTCGCTACCTTAGGATGGTTATAGTTACCACCGCCGTTTACTGGCGCTTAAGTTCTCAGCTTCGCCCCACCGAAATGGAGCTAACCGGTCCCCTTAACGTTCCAGCACCGGGCAGGCGTCAGTCCGTATACATCGCCTTACGGCTTCGCACGGACCTGTGTTTTTAGTAAACAGTCGCTTCTCGCTGGTCTCTGCGGCCACCCCCAGCTCACGGAGTAAATCCGATCACCAAGAATGGCCCCCCTTCTCCCGAAGTTACGGGGGCATTTTGCCGAGTTCCTTAACCATAGTTCACCCGAACGCCTCGGTATTCTCTACCTGACCACCTGAGTCGGTTTAGGGTACGGGCCGCCATGAAACTCGCTAGAGGCTTTTCTCGACAGCATAGGATCATCCACTTCACCACAATCGGCTCGGCATCAGGTCTCAGACTATTGCCAGGCGGATTTACCTACCTGACGTCCTACACCCTTACCCCGGGACAACCACCGCCCGGGATGGACTACCTTCCTGCGTCACCCCATCACTCACCTACTAACCGCTTGGTTCAGCGGCTCCACCACTCCCCTCACTCCGAAGAGATCAGGGCGGCTTCACGGCCTTAGCATCACGATGCTCGATGTTTGACGCTTCACAGCGGGTACCGGAATATCAACCGGTTATCCATCGACTACGCCTGTCGGCCTCGCCTTAGGTCCCGACTTACCCTGGGCAGATCAGCTTGACCCAGGAACCCTTAGTCAATCGGCGCAAACGTTTCTCACGTTTGTATCGCTACTCATGCCTGCATTCTCACTCGTGAACCGTCCACAACTCGCTTACGCGGCTGCTTCACCCGGCACACGACGCTCCCCTACCCATCCATACAGGCGTTGGCCCTGTTGTATGAATGACACGACTTCGGCGGTACGCTTGAGCCCCGCTACATTGTCGGCGCGGAATCACTAGACCAGTGAGCTATTACGCACTCTTTCAAGGGTGGCTGCTTCTAAGCCAACCTCCTGGTTGTCTGTGCGACTCCACATCCTTTCCCACTTAGCGTACGCTTAGGGGCCTTAGTCGATGCTCTGGGCTGTTTCCCTCTCGACCATGGAGCTTATCCCCCACAGTCTCACTGCCGCGCTCTCACTTACCGGCATTCGGAGTTTGGCTAAGGTCAGTAACCCGGTAGGGCCCATCGCCTATCCAGTGCTCTACCTCCGGCAAGAAACACACGACGCTGCACCTAAATGCATTTCGGGGAGAACCAGCTATCACGGAGTTTGATTGGCCTTTCACCCCTAACCACAGGTCATCCCCCAGGTTTTCAACCCTGGTGGGTTCGGTCCTCCACGAAGTCTTACCTCCGCTTCAACCTGCCCATGGCTAGATCACTCCGCTTCGGGTCTTGAGCGTGCTACTGAATCGCCCTGTTCGGACTCGCTTTCGCTACGGCTACCCCACCCGGGTTAACCTCGCAACACACCGCAAACTCGCAGGCTCATTCTTCAAAAGGCACGCAGTCACGAGGATGAAGCAAGCTCCATCCCGACGCTCCCACGGCTTGTAGGCACACGGTTTCAGGTACTATTTCACTCCGCTCCCGCGGTACTTTTCACCATTCCCTCACGGTACTATCCGCTATCGGTCACCAGGGAATATTTAGGCTTAGCGGGTGGTCCCGCCAGATTCACACGGGATTTCTCGGGCCCCGTGCTACTTGGGTGTCTCTCAAGCAAGCCGCTGACGTTTCGACTACGGGGGTCTTACCCTCTACGCCGGACCTTTCGCATGTCCTTCGTCTACATCAACGGTTTCTGACTCGCCCCACGGCCGGCAGACCGTGGAAGAGAGATCCCACAACCCCGCACACGCAACCCCTGCCGGGTCTCACACGTATACGGTTTGGCCTCATCCAGTTTCGCTCGCCACTACTCCCGGAATCACGGTTGTTTTCTCTTCCTGCGGGTACTGAGATGTTTCACTTCCCCGCGTTCCCTCCACACTGCCTATGTGTTCAGCAGCGGGTGACAGCCCATGACGACTGCCGGGTTTCCCCATTCGGACACCCCCGGATCAAAGCCTGGTTGACGACTCCCCGGGGCCTATCGTGGCCTCCCACGTCCTTCATCGGTTCCTGGTGCCAAGGCATCCACCGTGCGCCCTTAAAAACTTGGCCACAGATGCTCGCGTCCACTGTGCAGTTCTCAAACAACGACCAACCACCCATCACCCCGGGACAACATCCCGAGTGCACTGGGGCCGGCACTGAAGGCGACCTCACGGCCGTACCCTCAGACACCCAACAGCGTGCCCGACACACTCCCCGCTTCCCTCGACGTTCCACGCTCCGAAGAGCAGTACTAGAAGGAGAAGACGATCAAGTGTGCCGAGTAGTCAACGTTCCACCCATGAGCAACCAGTGCGAGACGTTCGCTCGCATGCTGGCCTCTGACCTCGCCCCGAAGGACTCGGTAAGAAGTGCTCCTTAGAAAGGAGGTGATCCAGCCGCACCTTCCGGTACGGCTACCTTGTTACGACTTCGTCCCAATCGCCAGTCCCACCTTCGACAGCTCCCTCCCACAAGGGGTTGGGCCACCGGCTTCGGGTGTTACCGACTTTCGTGACGTGACGGGCGGTGTGTACAAGGCCCGGGAACGTATTCACCGCAGCAATGCTGATCTGCGATTACTAGCGACTCCGACTTCATGGGGTCGAGTTGCAGACCCCAATCCGAACTGAGACCGGCTTTTTGAGATTCGCTCCACCTCGCGGTATCGCAGCTCATTGTACCGGCCATTGTAGCACGTGTGCAGCCCAAGACATAAGGGGCATGATGACTTGACGTCGTCCCCACCTTCCTCCGAGTTGACCCCGGCGGTCTCCCGTGAGTCCCCAGCACCACAAGGGCCTGCTGGCAACACGGGACAAGGGTTGCGCTCGTTGCGGGACTTAACCCAACATCTCACGACACGAGCTGACGACAGCCATGCACCACCTGTACACCGACCACAAGGGGGACCCTGTCTCCAGGGTTTTCCGGTGTATGTCAAGCCTTGGTAAGGTTCTTCGCGTTGCGTCGAATTAAGCCACATGCTCCGCCGCTTGTGCGGGCCCCCGTCAATTCCTTTGAGTTTTAGCCTTGCGGCCGTACTCCCCAGGCGGGGCACTTAATGCGTTAGCTGCGGCACGGACAACGTGGAATGTTGCCCACACCTAGTGCCCACCGTTTACGGCGTGGACTACCAGGGTATCTAATCCTGTTCGCTCCCCACGCTTTCGCTCCTCAGCGTCAGTATCGGCCCAGAGATCCGCCTTCGCCACCGGTGTTCCTCCTGATATCTGCGCATTTCACCGCTACACCAGGAATTCCGATCTCCCCTACCGAACTCTAGCCTGCCCGTATCGACTGCAGACCCGGGGTTAAGCCCCGGGCTTTCACAACCGACGTGACAAGCCGCCTACGAGCTCTTTACGCCCAATAATTCCGGACAACGCTTGCGCCCTACGTATTACCGCGGCTGCTGGCACGTAGTTAGCCGGCGCTTCTTCTGCAGGTACCGTCACTTTCGCTTCTTCCCTGCTGAAAGAGGTTTACAACCCGAAGGCCGTCATCCCTCACGCGGCGTCGCTGCATCAGGCTTTCGCCCATTGTGCAATATTCCCCACTGCTGCCTCCCGTAGGAGTCTGGGCCGTGTCTCAGTCCCAGTGTGGCCGGTCGCCCTCTCAGGCCGGCTACCCGTCGTCGCCTTGGTGAGCCGTTACCTCACCAACTAGCTGATAGGCCGCGGGCTCATCCTGCACCGCCGGAGCTTTCGAACCTCGCAGATGCCTGCGAGGATCAGTATCCGGTATTAGACCCCGTTTCCAGGGCTTGTCCCAGAGTGCAGGGCAGATTGCCCACGTGTTACTCACCCGTTCGCCACTAATCCCCACCGAAGTGGTTCATCGTTCGACTTGCATGTGTTAAGCACGCCGCCAGCGTTCGTCCTGAGCCAGGATCAAACTCTCCGTGAATGTTTACCGGTAATCCGGTTGACACCACGAGAGCGGAACGCCGGGAGGAATAGTCCCGACGTTCACAGCGTCCTCGCTGTGTTTTTTCAAAGGAACCTCAACCCGATCGAACCGATCAGGTCGGGGTATCAACATATCTGG
>MUMD01000037.1 GCA_002155895.1 Streptomyces rochei | reverse complement strand
TGCCAGGCGGCCCGGGCCGCCCGCCCGACGGCACGCGCCTCCCACCCCACCGCGGCCAGCGGCCGCCGCCCCCGGAACATCTCGCGGACGGTATGTGTCACAGCGGTCATACGGCGCCGGACATCCCCTCGACGGGCCGAAGCCTCCGGCGACGGAGACGGGTCACGACACGGTGGCTCATGCGAACGGGCTCTCCTTCAGCGAGGCCAGCAGGTCGGCCGGGTCGGCGTAGACCGCGTCCGCGCCCGCCTCCTCCAGGTCGGCGCGGGGCAGCCCGCCGCACAGCACGGCCACACAGCGCACCCCGGCCCTGCTGCCCGCGCGCATGTCCCAGACGGTGTCACCGACGAACACGGCCCGCTCGGCCGGCACCCCGGCCAGCTCCAGGGCGTGCTCCACCGGCTCGGGTGCCGGCTTCCCGGCCGCTACGTCGTCGGCGCTCGCGGTGGCGGCGATGGCGTCGTCCGCGTCGATCGCCCGCCGCAGCGCGCCCAGCTCGGCCCCGCCCGCGGAGGTGGCGAGGACCACCTTCCAGCCGTCCCGGGCCAGGCGCCGCAGCAGCTCCCCGGCGTCCGGCAGCGCCGGCAGCCGGTCGAAGTACTGCCCGTACAGCGCCTTGTGCGCGGCGCTGAGCCCCGCGTCCTGGTCGGTGTCCCGGTCCTCGCCCAGCAGATGCCCGATGAGGTCGGTCGAGGCGAGCCCCACGGCCCGGTGGATCGCGTGCATCGGCACCTGATGGCCCGCCTGCCGGAACGCCTCCCACCAGGTCGTCACATGCAGGTGATTGGTGTCGACGAGGGTCCCGTCGACGTCGAACACGGCTGCCCGTTCCATGCACCGTTCCCTTCCTGGTCCGTGGTTCGAGCAGCGAGTACCACGTCAGCGGCCCGCCACTCCGGACGGAAGGCGGCCCTCACGGGTCCAGGCGAGCAGGTCCTCCGACGGCCAGGTGGTGACCACCCGCTCCGGCGGCACCCCGCACTCCTCGGCCCGCGCGCACCCGTGGGCCTGCCAGTCCAGCTGGCCGGGCGCGTGCGCGTCGGTGTCGACGGAGAACAGCACCCCCGCGTCCACGGCCCGGCGCAGCAGCCGGCGCGGCGGGTCCAGCCGCTCCGGCCTGCTGTTGATCTCCACCGCCGTGCCGGACTCCGCACAGGCGGCGAACACCTCGTCCGCGTCGAACTGGGACTCGGGCCGTCCCCGGCCGGTCAGCAGTCGCCCGGTGCAGTGCCCCAGGATGTCCGCGTGCGGGTCGCGTACGGCCCGCACCATGCGGCGGGTCATGGCGCGGGCGTCCATCCGCAGCTTGGAGTGGACCGACACCACGACCACGTCCAGCCGCTCCAGCAGCTCCGGCTCCTGGTCCAGCGAGCCGTCGTCGAGGATGTCGCACTCGATGCCGGTCAGCAGCCGGAACGGGGCCCAGCCCTCGTTCAGCTCCGCCACCACGTCCAACTGCTCGCGCAGCCGCTCGGGGGACAGGCCGCGTGCCACCGTCAGCCGCGGCGAGTGGTCGGTGAGCGCCGCCCACTCGTGCCCGAGCGCCGCCGCCGTCCGGCCCATCTCCTCGATCGGGCTGCCGCCGTCGGACCAGTCGGAGTGCAGGTGGCAGTCGCCGCGCAGCAGCTGCCGCAGCCGCTCACCGCCCCGGGCGAGCGGGGCGTCCGCCTCGCCCTCCAGCTTCTCCAGGTACCCGGGCACCCGCCCGGCCAGTGCCTCGCGCGCCACCTGCGCCGTCTTGGGTCCCACGCCCTTCAGCGACTCCAGCGAACCGGCCCGCTCGCGCAGCTCGTCCCCGGTCAGCTCCCCGAGCACCCGGGCCGCGGTGCGGAAGGCGCGGACGCGGTACGTCGGCGCCTGGGAGCGCTCCAGAAGGAACGCGATGCGCTCCAGTGCCTCGACGGGCTCCATCGCCACCTCCTCCTCCGGCACGTCCAGGGTTCCCCAGTGCCCCGGGGACCGCACCACGGGCCGGGCGGTTTCCCCGGCTCGCACGCGGGTACTGCGACGCCCCGCGCACCCGCGCCGCCGAGCGCGCGGAGCGGGCACCGGAACCGAGCGGAGCCACGAGGAGGCCGTCATGTCCAGCCCCAGCCCGTCCGAGGTCAGGGTGGCCGTCGTCACCGGGGCCGACTCCGGCATCGGTCGCGCCACCGCCGTACGCCTGGCCGAGGCGGGGATGGACGTCGGCATCACCTGGCACACCGACGAGGAGGGCGCCGAACGGACCGCCGAGGAGGTCCGCGCGCGGGGCCGGCGGGCCGAGACCGCCCGGGTGGACCTGACCCGGCTGCCCGAGGCCGCGGAGACCGTCGACGGACTGTGCGACCGGCTCGGCCGCGTCGACGTCCTGGTGAACAACGCCGGGACGGGCACCGCCACCCCCTTCCTCGACCTGGGGCTCGACGACCTCCGGCACGTCCTCGACGTGGACCTCGCCGGTCCCTTCCTGTGCGGCCAGAAGGCCGCCCGGCGCATGATCGCCCAGGGCGGGGGCGGCCGGATCGTCAACGTGACCTCCGTCCACGAGCACCAGCCCCGGGTGGGCGCCGCCCCGTACTGCGCGGCCAAGGGCGGGCTCGGCCTGCTCACCCAGGTCATGGCGATCGAACTGGCCGAGCACGGCATCACCGTGAACGCGGTGGCCCCCGGTGAGATCGCCACGCCCATGACCGGCCAGGAGGACACCGACCCGCACACCGAGCGCCGCCCCGGCGTGCCGCTGGGCCGGCCCGGCGACGCCCGCGAGGTGGCCGCCGTGATCGCCTTCCTCGCCGGCCCCGACGCCTCGTACGTCACGGGCGCGTCCTGGAGCGTGGACGGCGGCATGCTCCGGATGGGCCCGATGGCCGGATCCCATCTGACGGGCGACGACTGGCGTCGGCCCTGAGGGGGCGTACCGCCTGGTGGATCCGCTCGTCCGGCGACCACCGCGCCTTGCGGCCTACCCTCGATGCATGACCGAAATCGACAGCCCGCACATCGGCAGTCCGCGGATTCTCGTGCTCCGGGTCCAGCCGGGCACTCCGCCGTTCCGGATCGTGGAGATCGACGGCCAGGTGGTCGGTGAGGCCAGGGCGGTCACCGACGTACTGGAGGCCGCCGCGGCCTTCGGCATCACGGTCCACGACCTCGACGACCCGGACGTGGTCCGCTGGGTGGGCGGGGACAAGTTCACCTGGACGCTGCGCTAGCCCGTGCGCCGGCCCCCGCCCGGGTGCCTCAGCCGACCGTCCACTTCTGGTTGGCGCCGCCCGTGCAGGTCCAGATCTGAAGGCGGGTGCCGTTGGCCGAGCTGTTGCCGGTGGCGTCGAGGCACTTGTCGGCCTGCGGGTTGACGATGTCGCGCGCCGCGGTGACGACCCACCGCTGGGCGGCGCTGCCGTTGCAGTCCCACAACTGCACGGCCGTGCCGTCCGCCGTGCCGCCGCCGCTCACGTCCAGGCACTTGCCGAGGGCCCGGACCGTGCCGTCGGCGCCCACCGTCCACCGCTGGGCCGCGGTGCCGTTGCAGTCGTAGAGCTGTACGGGGGTGCCGTTGGCGGAGTTCGCCGCCGCGACGTCCACGCACTTGCCGGCCAGGCCGCGGATGGCGCCGCCCGCCCCCGAGTCGCTCGTCGTGACCGACACGTGGTCGACCACCAGCGTCTGCGGGAAGACCGTGGAGGCGTCCGGGTCGCCGGGCCAGTAGCCGCCGACCGCCAGGTTGAGGATCAGGAAGTACGGCCGGTTGAACACCCACTGCTTCCCGCCCAGGTCGGCCGGGGTGCGCCGCTGGTAGACGGTGCCGTCCACCGACCAGGTGATCGAGTCGGGCGCCCAGTCGACGGCGAAGGTGTGGAAGCCGTCCGCGAAAACCTGCCCGTTCGGCAGGGTGTACCCGGCGCCGATGCCGCCCGCGCCGGAGTAGCCGGGGCCGTGGAGGGTGCCGTGCACGGTCGAGGGCTCGAAGCCGACGTTCTCCATGATGTCGATCTCGCCGGAGTCCGGCCAGTTCACCGGGGTGCCGAGCATCCAGAACGCGGGCCACATGCCCTGCCCGCGCGGCACCTTCATCCGGGCCTCGACGTGCCCGTACTGGGCCGTGAACTTCCCGGAGGTGTTGAGCCGGGCCGAGGTGTACTGGCAGGTGCCGTACCAGCACTGGTAGCCGGCCGGGTTCTCCTTGCGGGCCGTGATGACCAGGTGACCCTGGCCGTCCAGGGCGGCGTTGCGGTTGCCGGCGGTGTAGTACTGCCGCTCGTGGTTGTTGACGTTGTCGCCGGTCTCGATCTGCCACTTCGAGGAGTCGACGGCCGCGCCGGCCGGACCGTCGAAGGTGTCCGAGAACGCCACGGCGGCGGCCGCGGCGGGGGCGGCCTCGACGGGCGCCGGTTCCGCCCGGGCGGGACCGGTCACGAGGGACGCGGCCAGCCCGGCGGACAGGGTGGCGGCGAGGAGACATCTGCGGAGCAGGCGTGGACGGGCCACGGCTCTCCCTTCCGTACGGCGTCCCGGGGACGGGAGCGCCGACCGAGGTGGGGGGTAAGGGTGTCTCCTCTTGATTCAAGTAGTGAAGTAAGGGGTGGTCAATACCTTGGTACGGACCACCCTTTCCTCTTTCGGGCGCCGGGCCTCTTGCGGACGCCGTGGACGCCTCGCCTCTTTCAGGTGCGGGGCTCGCGCGCGTGCACCGCGCGGCTCATCCGCCGGCCCAGCAGCAGGTAACCGATCAGCGCGCCCGTGGTGTTGAGGATGACGTCGTCGATGTCGAAGGCCCGCCCGGTGACCAGGGCGCCCTGCGCGAACTCGACCAGCAGCATCACCACGGCCGTCAGGAGCAGCACCCGCAGCAGTCCCCGGGTGCGCGGGGCGACTACCGGGACGAGCACGCCGAACGGGACGCCCAGCAGGATGTTCCCGCCGATCTGCTTGACCGCGTCCCGCAGGGCCGGCTGGTCCAAGTAGGCCCTGAGCGAGCGCCCGGGGTGCATGTTGGTGTGCGTCAGCGCCTCCGACGCGGGGGAGGGGTTCAGCGTCAGCCGCGCCAGCACCACCGCGAACGCCACCATGAAGACGAACGCGCACAGTGTGGCCAGCAGGCGCAGGGGGAGGGGGAGCGGACGCCGCTCGTGGGCGTCGGGCTTCTCGGTCCGGACGGTGCGTGGGCGCAGTAGGGAGCGCGACCCCGAAGCGGTGCGTGCCATGCGATTCTCCAGTCGTCGACTTCCCCGCGTTGCGGAGCGGTTACCCGTCGAACGGGCGAGGACGCCCGGACGGACGGACGAACGGGCGGACGGGCGGACGGGCGGGCGGTCCCGGCCCTTCAGGACCCGTAGGTCACGCGCACCTCCTCGAAGCCGAGGGAGTGCAGCAGGCCCTTGAGCATCGCCGTGGTGTTGCTCTCGGCCCTCGCCTTGAGTTCGCTGTCCTTCGCCGCCTCGCCGATGTGCCGGGCCGCGAGCTTCTGCACGGCCTGTTCGCCGTTCGGGTTGTCGGAGAACAGGTCGCCGAGGCGGTCGAGGAGCCCGCGCTGCTTGGACACGGCGTAGGAGCGCTCGGGGTCGAGGGTCGGCTCGCCGAGCGCCGCGTGCGGCAGCCGGAGCGTGGCCGAGGTGCGGTCGGCGTCGACCGTCACGTCGTCCTCGTCCACCTTGCCGAGGTCCACGTAGGCGTCGACGGTGCCCGCCCCGACGTAGAGGGTGCGGGTGCCGCGGATGGCGTCGGGCAGGAGCTTGGCGTCCTTCTCCAGGTCCACGACGACCTGGAAGTTGCCGGAGGCGGCCTCGTAACGGCTGATGTCCTGGACGGACTCCAGCAGCGCGGGGCCCGAACGGTCGTGGGTCTCACTGCCGAACACGTCCTTCAGCCCCGGTACGAGACTCAGCCGGAACCCGGCGAACAGCACGACGAGGACCAGCACGAACGCGCTCAGTGCCTTCGCCCAGCCGGGCACGCGCCCGGGGGGCTTCCTGACGGGAGTCGTCATGGCGACAGCCCTCCTTCCTGGTGTCCGGATGCCCCCCATCTCTCGGGCCAGACAGAGCAGTTGGCGCCGGGCGAGAGAAGACGGGGCGCGGAGGGCGCGTGCGGCGTTCGGCGCGTGCGGCGGGTCAGCGCGGCTGCTTCAGCGGGCGGTCCGCACCGGGCCGGGACGACCACACCGCCTCTCCGCGGGTCAGTCCCGGCAGCCGCAGCTCGGCCTCCCGCACCCGCCGGGCCGGCAGTTCGCCGGTGACCAGCCAGACCGGGTCGCCGCCCGTGGTGCCGGTGAAGTCGGCGCCCAGCGCGGCGAGCCGGGCCGTCACCGCGGCCAGCGCGTCCGCGGGGATCTCCGCCTCGAAGCAGTGGTACGGCTCGTACAGCCGGGTCCCCGCCCGGCGCAGGGCGCGGCGCAGCACGATCGGGGTCAGTCCGCGGAAGTCGGCGGCGGTGCTGACCGGCGAGCTGTAACCGGAACGGGTCAGCGTGACCCGGTAGTCCGTGACCGCGGCGCCGCTCAGGCCGGTTCGCAGGGTCGCGTGCACCGTCTCCTCGACGGCCTGGTGGAAGGCGCGGGGGAGGGCGCCCAGTTCCGTCTCGTGGGTGAACACCCCGCCCGAGCCGCGCGGCCCGGGCTCGACGCGCAGCCCGATCGTCGCCCAGTAACGCGTGTGGTCGAGCCACGGCATCTCCTCCGCCGCCTCCCCGGTTCCCGTCGGTCGCTCCAGGAACCGGACGCGGCCCGGTGCGAACTCCGCCTCGATGCCGAACTCCTCGGCCAGCGTCGCCGCGAGCACCTCCATCTGGACCTCGCCGTACAGCAGCAGCGCGGTCCCGCCGGACGCCTCCGGGCGCGCGTGCAGCATCGGGTCCCGGTCGGCCAGCGCGAGCAGCGCGGACCGCAGCGCGGCCGCCTGCCGGGGCCGGCGGGCCCGGACCACGGTCTCCAGTGTCGGCGGCGCGAACTGCGGGGTCCGGTCGGTGGGGTCGCCGAGCCGGTCGCCGACGCGCAGGCCGCCGGGGACCCCGAGGGCCGCGATGTTGCCGGCGGTGAGCGCGCCGGCTCCGCCGACCACGTCCAGGCGCGTCACCCGGCCGGTGACCTCGGTGGTCCCGCCGTCGGCCGCGCGCCGCAGGAACGTCAGCCGCTGACGCGGGCGCACCTCACCGTCGTACAGCCGCAGATACGCCGTCGGCTCGCCGCCGGGGCCGGGGCGCACGGCGAACACCGTGCCGCGCGGCGCCGGCCGCCGGTCCGGCGGAGGCGGCGGCGCCGGGACCAGCCGCACCAGGTCCGCGACCAGCTCCGCGACGCCCTGACCGCCGAGCGCCGAGCCGTGGTACAGCGGGTGGAACGAGCCGTCGGCGGTGCGGGCGGCGAGCGCGGCGGCCAGGTCGTCGGCGGTCGGCGCGGGGCCGTCCACCAGGGCCGCCAGGACGCCGGCGTCGACGTCGGCGAGCGCTTCGGCGGTCCGCTCGTCCGGCGGGCGGCGGGTGACCCGCGCGTGCGGGGTGCCCGCGCCGGTGACGTCGGTGAGCGGCGCGACGTGCGGGGTGAGCAGGCGCCGGACGTCGGCGAGGAGGCCGTCGGTGCGTGCG
This sequence comes from Streptomyces rochei, assembly GCA_002155895.1. Classification (GTDB taxonomy): domain Bacteria; phylum Actinomycetota; class Actinomycetes; order Streptomycetales; family Streptomycetaceae; genus Streptomyces; species Streptomyces rochei. Next base: position 4,093 of record MUMD01000037.1, on the reverse strand, counting down.
CCGGCCCGGTCGATCTTGTTGACGAAGACCAGCGTGGGCAGCCGCAGCCGCCTGAGGGTGCGCATCAGCACCCGGGTCCGCGCCTGTACGCCCTCCACGGCGGACAGCAGGAGCACCGCGCCGTCCAGGACCTCCAGGGCGCGCTCGACCTCGGCGACGAAGTCGGAGTGGCCGGGGGTGTCGATCAGATTGACCTGGGTGTCGCCGACCGTGAAGGCGGCGACGGCGGAACGGACGGTGATGCCGCGGCGGCGCTCGATCACGCCGTCGTCCGTACGGGTGTCTCCGGCGTCGACGCTGCCGAGCCGGTCGACTGCGCCGTGGTCGAAGAGCAGCCGCTCGGTGAGGCTGGTCTTACCGGCGTCGACGTGGGCCAGGATGCCGATGTTCAGGGTGCGCGGGGCGCGCGCGTCGTGCGGGGTCTGCATGCGGGGTGGAGTCCTCGTGAACCGTGGGCCGGAAGGGGCGCTGGGGGTTTCCGAGGAGTCGGCGCATGCGAGCGATCCTGACCTGAGGGAGCACGGACGGGCGCCATCATGCCGTCGTCTCCCGGGTCCCCCGCAAGCGGATTTCCGTAAGCTGGGGCTCCCGGCCGGACAGGATCACGCGAGGAGCGGTCCGTGCGAGACATCGCCGTGTTCAGCGGTAGTGCCCACCCCGAGCTGTCCGAGGAGGTCTGCGCACACCTGGGCGTGCCGCTCAGCCCCACCCGGGTCAGCCGCTTCGCCAACGACTGCCTGGAGGTGCAGCTGCGGGCCAACTGCCGGGAGCGCGACGTCTTCCTGATCCAGCCGCTGGTCACGCCGGTCCAGGAGCACCTGGTCGAGCTGCTGCTGATGTGCGACGCGGCCCGCGGGGCCTCGGCCGGCCGCATCACCGTCGTCATGCCGCACTACTCCTACGCCCGCTCCGACAAGAAGGACGCGCCGCGCATCTCCCTCGGCGGACGTCTGGTGGCGGACCTGCTGGTGGCGGCGGGCGCGAGCCGGGTCCTCGCCATGACCCTGCACTCGCCGCAGGTGCACGGCTTCTTCAGCGTCCCGGTCGACCACCTGCACGCGCTGCGGGAACTGGCGGCGCACTTCCGGCAGTACGACCTGTCCCGGACGACGGTGGTCTCCCCGGACCTGGGCAACGCGAAGGAGGCCGCCGCGTTCGCCCGGATGCTGGGCGCCCAGGTCGCGGCCGGCGCCAAGCAGCGGTTCGCCGACGACCGGGTCAGCATCAGCTCGGTGATCGGGGACGTCGCCGGGCGGGACGTCATCGTGCTCGACGACGAGATCGCCAAGGGGAGCACGGTGCTGGAACTGCTCGACCGGCTGCGGGAGGCCGGTCCGCGCACGATCCGCCTCGCGTGCACGCACGGGCTGTTCGCCGCGGGAGCCCTGGGGCGGCTGAGCGAGCAGCCGGACGTGCTGGAGATCGTGTGCACCAACACCGTCCCGGTGCCGGTGGACGACCACACGGAGAAGCTCCGGATCCTCTCCATCGCCCCGGCGCTGGCCGAGGCCGTGCGACGCATCCACAACGGCGAGTCGGTCAGTGCCCTGTTCGACGCCCCGCCGGCGGGCTGACGCCGAACACCTCCTCCAGGGTCGGCCGCGGCGGCAGCACCCCCGCCAGGCCGGTGATCCGCAGCATGCGCAGGGTCAGGGGATGGGCGCACACCAGATGCACCTCCCCGCCGCCGTCGAGCACCCGGTGGCGGGCCCGGTACAGCAGCCGCAGTCCGGAGCAGTCGAAGAACTCGATGCCGCCGAGGTCGAGCACCACCCGCGCGCCGGGGCGTCCCGTCTCCCGGTCCAGGTGCGGGACGATCTCCGCGGCCGACGCGATGTCGATCTCGCCGCGGAACTCCAGCACCGTGTGCCCCCGGTCACGGCGCACGCGCAGATGCCGGGTGGGCGACGCGGGTTCCTGCCGCACGACGACCTCGCCTTCAGCCCTCCGGGGCCACAACGGTCAGTTCCGCTCGGGAAGTTACCCCGATCGAGCGAGTTTGAGCATGTTCGATTGACATATGTCATCGAAATCTCACACGGGGTGTCCGGCCGGCGCGTCGGCCGGCCGGACACCGCCGGTCACTCCACGACGAGCACGAGCTTGCCCGTGGTCCGGCCCGTCTCGCCCAGCGCGTGCGCCTCGGCCGCGTCGGCGAGCGGAAACGTCCGCTCGACCGTGGCGCGCAGCTTCCCCGACTCCACCAGGGCGGCGATCTCCCGCATGTCGGCCCGGTCGGCGTCGACGAGCATCCGCACCGCCCGCACGCCCAGCCGCTCGGCCTCCTCGTAGAACTCGTCCGACCCCACCGGAAGGATCGACACCACCACTCCGCCCGGGCGCAGCACGCGCAGCGAACGCAGGGACGTGTCCCCGCCGATCGTGTCCAGCACCACGTCGACGTCCTTGACCGCCTCGGCGAAGTCCGTCTCCCGGTAGTCCAGCGGCTCGTCCACGCCGAGGGAGCGCAGGAACTCGTGCTTGCCCGCGCTGGCGGTGCCGATCACATGGGCGCCGCGGGCCTTGGCGATCTGCACGGCCACGTGGCCCACGCCCCCGGCCGCCGCGTGGATCAGCACCCGCTGCCCGGGCCGGACGTCGGCCCGCTCGACCAGCGCCTGCCACGCCGTCAGCGAGACCAGGGGCAGGGCGCCCGCCTGGACGTGGTCGATGCCGGCGGGCTTGTGGGTGAAGGTGCGCGCGGGCGCCGTGACGTACTCCGCGTGGGAGCCGTGGCCGAACGGATAGGACAGCATGCCGAAGACCTCGTCGCCCGGCCGGAAGGCGGCGACACCGATCCCGACCGCCTCCACCACACCCGAGACGTCCCAGCCCAGCACGAACGGGGGGTCGCCCAGGAAGCCGGCGCCCGACCGGTGCTTCCAGTCGGTCGGGTTCACCCCGGCGGCCCGTACGCGCACCAGCACCTCGTTCGGACGCGGCTCGGGGCGGTCGAGGCGCACCTCCTTCAGGACCTCGGGACCGCCGAGGACGTCCTGGCTGATGGCGCGCATGCTGTTCATCGAGAACCTCGCAGAACGAAGAAGGGTTTCAAGGTCACGGTCTGCAACCCCCGACGCGATCGTGTCATTCCCGGTGGCGACGGGCACCCGGAGGCGCCCGGCTCCACCGGGTGTCCGGCTCCACCGGGTGTCCGGCTCCACCGGGTGTCCGCGTCCGCACATCCGGCCGTCGCCGCACCCGGGGCCGCCGCTGCCGCCGCCCGCTCCGCCAACCGGGCGACCGCCCTGTTTTCACTGCCTCAACTTGCCTGTGAGGCAAAGGGATTGGTCGACCCGACGGCTGTTTGTCGGCCGTGACGGAATCCTCACTTCCGCCGGGTCGCGGAATTGATCTTTTCGGCTTCACAACCGATAAGCTCCCGAGCGGCGCTGCGAGTTGACACGGTCGCGACGTGTCGGCCGCGGTGCGTACTCATGAGTGCGGTCCCCCTTGCACACCCCCCCCGTGTTCGATCGTTTTGTTCGAAGGATGCAGATGGAACTCGCCACTCCGCCACCGGCGGCGCGGGCCCCTGTCGCCTGGTACAGCTGGTGGCTGATGCCGCTGGGCCTGGGAGGCGGGACGGTAGCCGCGACGTTCATGAGCTCGGAGCGAATATCCGTCGCCGTCGCCGGCGTGGCGGCGACGGCGGCCGGCACCGTGTGCGTACGCCTCCTCCTGCGCACCCGCGCGCAGCTGCGCCGGACCGAGGACGCGCACCGCGCGGCGCAGGCCGAGCACTCCCAGCAGTGGCAGCAGCACGTGGCCGGCCTCGAGCGGAAGTTCTCCACCGAACGGGCGGCCCTGGACGCCCGGCTGACCGAGCAGGCGCGGACGTACGAGACGCGCCTGACCGAACAGGCCCGGGCCGCCGACGAGCGGCTGGCCGAGCAGGCCGCCGCCCACGAGACGCGCCTCGCCGAGCAGGCCGGCGCCTGGCAGGAGCGGCTCGACCACCAGATGGCCGCCGTGGCCCGGCTCGCCGACGAGCAGTTGCCGGACGCGATGCGCCGACTGCGCGCCGGCGACGCCATCGACGACATCCTGCCGACCGTCGAGCAGTGCGCCAAGGTCGGCGCCGACCTCCAGG
>MUMD01000369.1 GCA_002155895.1 Streptomyces rochei | reverse complement strand
GGTGGTGTGCGCGGTGGTCTCCGCGGTCGTCGTCGCCATGATGTGCCCTCCCTGTTCGTATGCCCGCTCGCGGTCGGGCGTCTCAGCGGATGCCCCCTGCACGGGAACGTATGCACGGAAGCGGAGATCTTTTCTGAGCCAGGGTGACCCACGGCCCCGGCGGACGGTTGCATGGTCGGGGCGGAGGCTGCTCGCGTTCACTGTGAGCGGTCGGGAGTGCGCAGCGCCAGCATCGCGACATCGTCGTCGTTGTCCTCGGGGCGGACCTGCTCCAGCAGCGAGTCGCAGAATGCGCCCAGGGGGCGGTGGGCCAGAGATGCCGCGTACCGGCGCAACCGTTCCAACCCGCGGTCGATGGAGCGGTGCGGGGACTCGACCAGGCCGTCGGTGTAGAGGAGGAGCGTGGTGAGGGGCGGTAGCACGGTCACCGCGTTGGGCCGGGGTCTTCTGACTCCCGTGCCCAGGAGGATGCCGTGGGCGTCTTCGAGGTAGTCGGCCTGGCCGTCGTGGCTGACAAGCAGCGGCGGAGGGTGCCCCGCATTGGTCCAGTGCAGTCGCCACAGCCCGTCGTCCCCGAGGGCTAGCGTGGCGAGAATTATGGTTGCCGTCGGCACTTCGGCGATGTGTTTCACGGCTTCGTCGAGTTGGGTGACGACGACGCCGGGCGCGGCCCGGGGCTGGGACCAGGCGAAGGCGCGGAGCATGTTGCGGACCTGTGCCATACCCGCTGCGGCGTCCAGGTCGTGTCCGACGACGTCGCCGATGACCAGGGCGTGCGTGCTGTCGGTCAGGGCGAAGGCGTCGTACCAGTCACCGCCGACGGACGAGGCGTGCGGAGCGGGCACGTACCGTACGGCCATGTCGACGCCGGGAACGGTGGGAAGCTGGGGCAACAGGTGCCGTTGCATGGTCTCGGCGACCTTGCGCTGGCGTTGGTACAGGCGGGCGTTGTCGAGTGCCAGGCCCGCCCGCCGGGTGATGTCCTCGAGTAGCGGGAGGTCGGCGGCGGTGAAGGCCGTAGGCCGCTGGGAGCGTCCCAGGGTCAGTGCCCCGAGGGTGTCGCGCAGCCCTCGGATGGGTGCGATGACCGCGGAATGTATGCCTGTCTCGGCGAACAGGCGCCGCTGTTCCACCGCGATGCCCGAATCGGGGGGTCCCTGATACATGGCGGGACCGGCGAGCGAGGAAGCGGCACCGCGCAGAGCCCGCGACAAGGGCATCGGCGACTCCTCGGGAATCGGCGGCATAGGCCCCTGCAGGTCCTCGTGCTCGATCAGGACGCCGTCCTTGTACTCCACCACCAGCGCGCGTCGTACCTCGTCCCGTTCGGCGATCAGATCGATCACCGCCCAGTCCGCGAGTCGGGGCACCGTCAGGACCGCCAGCCGGTGCAGGGCTTCGTCCGTGTCCAGGGTGGACGTCAGTTGCGTGGTCGTCTCGGCCAGCAGGGTCAGGCGGTCCAACTCCGTCATACTCTCCGGTGCCCCGGAGAGGTCTTCCTCGGGTGCGCTCTCTTCCCGCTCGTACAGCAGGACCAGAGCGCCCGTGCTCCGGTGTCCGGACGAGTACGGTGTGACGCACCAAGCCAGCCGGACGAGCACGCCGTCCCCGCGGGCGAACCAGTCCCGGTCGCCGTGCTCGGTCCGCCGGTCGCGCAGTGCATTGCCGGGCCGGCAGTGCGTGCGGGGTGGGACGTCCCCGTGGCTGTCCCGGTGCAGCAGGTCATGGGCGTCCTGCCCGACGAAATCCGCGCGGGCGCGGTGCAGCAGGCTCTCGGCCGCCCCGTTGACGGAGACGATGACGCCGTCGTCATCGACGGTGAGGGCAGCCGCCTGCACGTCCTCCAGGGAGGGGGGGGCACGCGGTCGGGCCATGGTTGGTGCCCGGGTGTGGCAGGGTCCCCGGGACCGGCACTGGTTACGTCCATGACCCTCCTTGTCGGGACAGACGTGCTCGACCTTCCCGAGAAGGTACCCGATGTGCCGGTCGGGTACAGCGACGACGAACTGCTGCTGCTTGGGGGCTGACGTCTGCGACCCGCACAGCCGGTATGCGCCTTCCCCACAGCGGCGAGGGTCTTTCCTGATCGATCATGGACGTCGTCGGACTCCACCTTCTCTTCGACCCGTCTGAACCGGCTGCCTCCGTGCGGACAACCAGGGTGACGGGCCTGGGTCCTCAGCCGACGGGCCTGTTGACGTTGGTCTCCGGCCTGAACTCCAGCGCCCGTCTGCAACTCGACCGCGTCACTCGTCTCTAGCACCTGACAGGCCCGACACGGTCGTTTCCGCTGCGGTGACGGTGCGCCACGCAGTCCAACTGCTGTACCCCGACGTCCGGGCGGAGGAACAGTACGAACAGTTCGGGGTTCGCTCGTCGCCGGCGATCGTCCAGGACGATGCCCATGGACGTGGGCCGCTTGCTGATGCCCGCGACGCTGTCCAGCGAAATCCGGGACGGGATGGTCCGGCATCGGGCCGGGGCTGCCGTGTACGAGTCCTCGCAGGGGCGATAGTGGAGGGATGGAAGAGCGCGTTTACGCCGGTTGCTTCACCCGTGCCTTCGGCCCTGAGCCGGACGCGGGTACGCCGACGGTCGTGCTGGTGCATGGCCTCGGACTCTCGGGCCGCTACTTCGTGCCGCTGGCGCGGCGGCTGGCTCGCACGGGTGTCACCGTGCTGGTGCCGGACCTCCCGGGCAACGCGCGGTCACGGCACACCGTACGCCGGATGCCAGACGTGGAGCAGACCGCCGACGCGCTCGCCCGCTGGCACCGGCGGCTCGTCCCGGGGCCGAGTCTGCTGGTGGCCAACTCGGTGGGCTGCCAGGTCGCCGCGGCCCTCGCGAGCCACCACCCGAGTCTGGTCCACCGGTTGGTACTGCTCGGCCCGGCACTCACGCCGCGGGTGCCCGCCTGGCGCCAGGGCGGCCGGCTGCTCAAGGACGCTTCGCGAGAACCGCTCGCCCTGATCCGGATGGCCGCGGCGGACTATCTGCTCACCGGCCCCCTGCGCTTCGTCGCGTCCCTGCGCCACGCGCTGCGGGACGCCACCGTGGCGTTCGAGGGCCATCTGGCCGGGGTCACCGTGCCGACCCTCGTCGTACGCGGGACTGGTGACACCATCGCCTCCGAGGCATGGGTCCGGCGTGTGACGCGTCTGGTCGCTGACGGGCGCGCGGCCGATATGGCGGGCGCCGCCCACGCGGCCCACTACAGCACGCCGGACGTCGTGGCCGAGCTGATCGAGCGATTCGCGGCAGGGGAAACGCCATGACACCACCGGCTCCGTCCGACCGTTCCCCGTCCCCGCGCACCCGACGTCGTCCGCCGTCCGCCCGCACCACCCACAGGTCGCCGTGGCTGCGCCTGCTGCCCGGCATCTCCTCCCAGCGCCGAGGGTTCGTCCTGGCTTGGTGGGGATTCGCCCTCACCTTCGGCGGCATGCGCCTGCTCACCTGGCTGATCCACATCGACGTGGCGGGCGTGGGAGACGTCCAGGCCGGCGGCGTACACATCCACCACTACGTGTGGGGCATCGTCCTGCTCGCGGTGGTCGGGGCGGCGGGCCTCGTGAACCGTTCGGCACGCGCGCGTGCCTGGATGGGGCTTGCCTACGGTGTGGGCACAGCCCTGGTCGTCGACGAGGCGGCGCTGCTGATCAGCCTGGAGGACGTGTACTGGGACACCGAGGGCTGGATCAGTATCGCGCTGGCCATCGCGTTGATCGCCGTCGCGGGAGGTGTGCTCGCGGTGACACGCGGTCGGCGTACGGCGGCCAAGGACAGGGATCGGCACGGGGGCGACGGCTCGACCGGCGAGTGAGAGGCGCGCCCGCCGCGTCGACGCCCTCGGATGCGCGCCTGCCGTGGTAACCAGGCGTACCCCTGTCCGAGTCGGCCTGCCCTCCTCCTGGCCTGCGTCCGGTCCTCAGCCGTAGGGCTCCCACCGGCGCCCCAGGGTGTTGTACGTGTACCGGGGCAGGCCCTCGATGGCGCTGGTGCGGAACGGGCGGCCGTGGTCGTCGATGCGCACGGTGCCCTGGCGGCCCTGGGAGGACCAGTCGAGCTCCAGGTACCAGCGGCAGTCGCACGAACCGGTCTCCGCCGCGACCAGCAGAACCTCGGGGTCCTTCGCCGAGACGCGGTACGGCATGCGTACGGCGGGGATCGGTGACCCGGCGTCGTTTCCGGCGACCGCGCGGGCGATGGGGCGGTCCTTGTCCAGGTCCACGGCGAAGTGGCGGGGAGTGATCGAGCCGCCGCAGCCCTGGTCCATGGCGTAGGCGTTGCCCTCGGCCGGTGCTGTGCGGCCGACCACGCGCACGCGCAGCGCCTCCAGTACGACGGCCGTGTCGGAGAGCCCCTGCGTCGACAGCCTCACGAGCGTCTTGCCACCGTGCACCGCGCTCTGCGTCGCCGCCCAAGGCGCGGCGTCCTGCGGGGCAGGGGGAGGGGGGACCTGGCTCGGCGGCTTGACGATGACGTAGTCGTGACCACAACCGAGTTCCCAGGCCTGGGAGTCGACGGTCCAGGTGAGCGGTGGCACGGTGGGCCGTTCGTCGCGGGTCGGGGCGGATGTCCCGCCGGGCGGGTGAGAGACGTCCGATGTCGTCCTCGGGGTGGCGGAGGTCGACGGTCGTTCGGATGTGGGAGGGGTGTGCGGGCTGGGGGAGGCGGCACGTCGCTCCGGTGCCCCGGCCTCTGCCGTACCGGTCGCCGTCGTACTGGTGTCCCGGGCGGGACGGTCGGCGGTTGCGCGCCGTTCGTCCGGCTGCGCGGCCAGGGCCCCGAGCGTCGCGGCCACGGCACAGACAGAGGCGAGTCCGGCCACGAGACGTCGCCGGCGGTACCGGGGGCAGGGCGGAGAGGGGGGTACTGGTGTGTCGGGAGTTGCGTCCGCAGAGGCCGTTCCGGAGACGGGGGCGCCGGTGGCCTTGGGATCCGTATGTGAGGGGACCGGGCCGCAGTGAGCCTTCGGGGTGGTGTCCGGTCGAGGGACGTCCCTGACCGCCTTGTCCGGTGCGGCCGCCGTGTCGTCGGCCGGTCCCGCCGCGTCGATGCCGGGCGGGGCCTGCGTCGACCTTCGCGTGCGAGGGCGTTGTCTGGCTGCCACCGCCAGGAGCCACCGGCGGTGGAGCTGCAGGCGTTGCTCCGACGTCGCGCCGCAGAGAGCCGCGAAGCGTTCCACGGCTGCGAAATCGAGCGGCACCGTGTCACCCGCGCAGTAGCGGTGCAGCGTCGAGGTGTTCATGCCCAGCCGGCGCGCCAACGAGCCGTAGCTCCGGTCCGTACGCTCCTTCAGCGACCGCAACTGCTCCGCGAACTCGGCCACCTCGTCGGTGCCGTCGCCGTCGTTCTGTGCAGGCACAAGTGCCCCCGTCCGTCCTCGCACGACCCGCCCGGCCCGGGACGGTATCCCAGGCACCCCATGTACCTGCACGTCAGAGGGGCTGGGATGGTTCCACCGTTGCCGATCGGCCGTCTGCCGTTGCGCCGGGCGGCCGCTCCCCCTGATGCTCTTGGTGCCGCACCGTCCAGGCCCGGACCGACCCGCCGGCCTCGCCGGGTGCGTCACCTTCCACACACTCATCCAGGGGGAATCCCATGTCCCAGCGCGTCCCCACAGGCGTCCTCACCGCACTCACCGTCGCGGCCTTCGCGACGGGCGCGGTCCTCACGGCACCGGCAGCCGGCGCCACACCGAAGGCGCCCGCGCCGAAGTTCCTGTCGGCGTCCGAGCTGCCGCCGCACCCGACGTCGTCCTGGACCGCCGGACCGGTCACCGACGGCTTCCCCGAAACGCTCGGCCTCTGCGTGAGCACGGAGGGCGTACCCGCCTACAGCTACCGGCACCGCGAGTTCCGGACCGACCTGGACACCGGCGCCGTGCAGTTGACCGTCGTGACGGGCACGGCCGCCCAGGCCAAGGCCCTGGCGAAGCACTACGACGACCTGGTCCGCACCTGCGCCGAGCGCATCGAGGAAGCATCGCCCGACGTAGAGGCCGAAGGCCGGGACTACGGCAAGGTGCGGGTGGAGGAAGGCGCGCACGTCCGCGGCCTGCACACCGAGACGTCCTGGGGCGCCACGGACATCGCCCTGTTGTCGGTCGGGCGGGACGGCAGGACCGTCACCGTCGTGAAGTGGGGCCAGATGGGCGGCTTCGAGGGCGCGCCCGTGGCAGCGTTCAAGAAGACCACGAGGACGGCCGTCGAGAAACTGTACTGACCGGGCGGACGCCCTCGGAAGGGCACGGGGTCGACCTCCGCCGCAGGGGAGCGGAGGACGGCCCCGTGCCCTCAACGTACGGGACCAAAGACCGAGAGTGGGGGTCAGGCGGACCCTGCTCCGGGGAGGGGGTGCATCGTCGCTGCGGCCTGAGACGGGCGGGGAGTTCAGGACCGCGCCGTCGCTGCTCCGTCATCCAAGCCGAACCGACATCACCGTGCACGTGACCGACTCCGCATCCTCCGCGCGACGCTCACATGTCCGACCGGCCGACGACCGGCCGGCACGGACCTGAGACACGGACGACTACCGTCACGACCACGGGCACCCACGGGCGGACCGGCGACCTGCCCGCGATCTGTTGCGGACAGCCGCGGAAAGGAGCGGGCGGCGGCCAGGAAGCCGAGCGTCGTCAGCACGAACGGCCAGGTGAAGGCGTGCCCGCCGGACGGCGAGAGCAACGCGGCGACGGCGGGGGTCAGCACCGTCGCGGTCGCGGCGCCGAGCAGGGCGTAGAACAGCGTGACCGGCGCCGCCGGCAGGAACACCCCGCACAGGGCGAGCGCGACCAGAACCGCGTTGTAGCCCATGGTGCCGTTGACGATCCGCTCGGCCGGCGCACCGAGAGCCCAGGCGGTCACGATCCCCGTCAGGCTGCCCGCGCAGGCGATCAGTCCGGCCGTCCGGCTGGCGAGGAAGACGCCCACCAGTAACAGTGCCCCCACGTGCCACCGTTCCAGGAAGAAGAGCTGGGAGACGTTGTGGAAGAACGCCAGCGCCAGCTCGTCCAGATGCAGGGTGGTCCGTCCGGAGGCCGAGCCGGGCAGTGCGGCGAGGCTGTTCCCGAAGGACCAGATCCGTCGGAACGCGGGCGCGGCCACGGTCACCGCGACCGCCAGAAGGCAGTACGGGAGGGTCAGTGGCGGCAGTTCCCAGACGCTGAGCAGACGCACCGCAGCCGCCATGCCGATGGAGACCACGATGCAACCCGCGGCGGCGAGCAGTGCCGTCGTAGGCCGGTCCCGTCCGAGGAAGACGGCGAAGCAGAGGGCGAGCAACGCGGAGTTGAAGCCCTCGAGACCGGCCTCGCGCCGGTCGCGTGGCCCGCCGAGCGCGCGGGCGGTCCAGATGCCCAGGGCCGCGCCCCCCACCGCGTACGCGGCGAGCCGCCAGTCGGCCACACACAGGGCCGCGGCGAAGGCGGCCCCCGTCCGTGCGCTCGCCTGGAAGGCCACTTGGCCCAGGCCGCGCAGTAGTTGCGTGCAGAAGCCCGGCTCGTGTGCGGAACGCTCCCACCACCGGGCTCGTGCCGACCATCGCACGCCCCACCCCCGATATTCTGCACAGTGAAATGGAGTTTCCGCAATACGATATACGGTGAACGCCAGGAAAGGCAGCTCGGGAGGCGGGGGTGCGCCCGGCTCCGCCCGGCCTGGAGGGTCCCCGTCCGCCTGGGCGTCCCTCGTGGTGCCCGTACGACCCGCGCTGCGCCTGGAGCAGTGTCGTGGCCGAGCCTGGGAGGCCGGCTCCCTTCAGGCCCGCTGCCCTTCGACCGCCCCATCAACATCCACCCTTGCGGCGACGCGCCAGGACGGTCATGCGCGCATGGTGCCTTGCCCTCGGGGCATCCGACAGGCACCTCTCACGTTCAGGAGCCCATCATGATGATCGTCGGGATTGTCGCAGTGTGTGTAGTCCTGGCCCTTCTGGCCTTCCTCCTGCCACGCCTGTCCCACCATCCGCAACGCGGTACCCAGCGCACACTCGGTCTCGGGTCACGGGCCGGCGGGAAGGCCCCCGGCTTCCTCGGTCGAGCGCTGAGCAAGCCGTTTCGCAGCAGTTCGAAGGCCGTCGGCCGCAGCGGGTCCGCCGGGCGGCGAGCCCGTGGTCGTCTGCCGTTCTGACCGACGCCGCGATCTGTGGTGAGCAGCTTCAGGGGGCAGCGTGTATTCGGCCGATAGCCTGCGCGTCGTTGCTTACAAGGGCGGTGATTTTCTGCCGACCTGGCTCGTTGCCGTGGTCATCAGTGCCGTTGCAGTCCTGATGCTTGTTCTGGCGTTGCGCAGGAAGAACGAGCAGTGAGTCGGCAAGGCGACGCTTTCGCGGGCGTCATCTCCTCCCTGTAGAGAAAGCCGAAGGCGGGAAGCCGCGCCAAGGGCCTGTCGGGCAGTGCAGCGCGGGGTTCCCGGGGGACGGTTGCGGCCGGAGGGAGGGGAGGGTCAGGTGCCACCAGTCGGTCAGGCGGTCGTCGAGGGCGGTCGCGCCCTCGAGTGCCTCGGTGAGAATGCACAGGCCGAAGAACGCGGGCACGAGTGCGCGGGCCGCTCGGGCGGGGCGGACGCCCTCGTAGACGTGCCCTGCCGCCCTGGCTTCCGCGAGCAGCCGCGTGGTGGCGGCGGTCCAGAGGGCGAAGGGGTCGGGAACGGGAGCTTTGATCACGGTGCGCTCGGTCCATAGACGGGCACCGGCACGCGCCATGGGGTCCTGGGTGAGGGCGTGGGCGATGTCGTAGCTGAGGGCGACGAGTCGTTCGAGCGGCGTTACGGTCTCGTCTCCATAGCGTGCTGCGAGCTGGGGCCAGGTGGCGAACCGGTCCTCGACGACGGCGACGGCGATGCCTTCCTTGCTGGTGTAGTGGAAGTAGACCGCGCCGCTCGTCCGGCCCGACCGCGCGCTTATGTCGTTCACGCTGGTTGCCGCGTACCCCTGCTCGGCGAACAGTTGGGCTGCCGCTTCCAGCAATGATCTACGGGTTGCCTTCGCCCGTTCCTGCAACGTTCCGTCCGCCCGTCTGTCTGATGTCGGGCCACGAATTTAATGCGCCAGCGTACGCCCGGAGCTCAAACAGGCACTTCCGGACGGAAATTGCATCGTTCTTTCGGACGCGAACGCGTGAGAGTGGTAATGGAACCCGAGGCATCGGGCCTCGTCCGGTCAAGTGCGCGTGTCAACCTGCGGACCTACCTGGGGTGTTGGCGCCCTCAAGGTTGCGCCATGCCCCATGCCGCACAGCCGCACGCCTGTTTACGGCGCCCGTCAACTCACTGAAAAGGGTTATTGCCGGATTTGCCCGGACGGAAATAACGTAGCGGAAACTATCTTTCCGTTTTCCTGCGGAGGCAGGAATGCCACATACATGCGAAAGCATGGGAGGCCCCAGTGACCACCACGGCCCACGATCCGCTCGACTGGTCGCCCGAAGCCGTCGTCTTCGACTGCGACGGCACCCTCATGGACAGCGAACGCCACTGGCAGGAGGCTCGCATCCGGGCCTTCCGGGAGCACGGTCTTCAGCCACCGCCCGGGTTCGCGAAGCAGGCTCTCGGCCTGCACTATGAGGACTGCGGCCGGCTCATGGCGCAGTCCGTGCACAAACCCGAACTGGCCGAGGACCTGACAGCCGCTCTTCTCGACCACTTCCTGGCGCTGGTCACCGGCGAACCGGTGACGATGCCGGGTGCGGTCCGGCTCGTACGGCTGCTCTCCGGGCGCCTGCCGCTGGCGGTGGCCAGCAACTGCCCGAGGGTCGTGGTCGAAGGCAGCCTGGAACGGGCCGGGCTGCTCGGGCACTTCCAGCACCTTGTCGTCCCCGATGTCGGGGACCGCGTACGCCCCAAGCCGCATCCCGACGTGTACGCCGTGGCGGCCCGACTCTGCGGTGTCCTTCCGCACCGGGCGCTGGCTGTGGAGGACTCCTTGACCGGTGTGGAAGCAGCACGCCGGGCAAGCCTGCGGGTGCTGGGCGTCGGGCCCCGGCCGCAGGGCGACGGTGCCACCCGGGCCGACTGGTGGTTACCGTCACTGGACGCTCCCGAAGTGCTGGCCTGGGCACACGCGCTCGGCAGTCCGCGGGGGCCACAACAGCCCTGACAGCCCACCTCGTTCCGGCAACGCCGAGCGCACGCACTCTCCGGTGAACACAGGCGGCGACCTCTTGCGCCGCGGGAGCACGCCGCTACCCGGCGGAGTGCTCAAGAAGGGACGCTCCCTCTGGGCCAAGCAGGGCAAGCCCGATGGCCTTCGGGCGACCTACCACCACAGCCACAGCGTCACCTACTTCCCCGGCTGCTACTCAGTCGGCAACGACTGGCTGTGGGGTGCCGACCGCCGTCACGAGGCATCGCGGGGTCGGTGAAGACCTGAACGCTCACTCCGTGCCGGCGGTGCTCGGCCACGGCGGTGACGAGGGCGCGCTCTCGGGCTGCGGCCAGCGGGTCAACAGCGATGACCGGGGCGATGGGTTGGCGAGGGAGGCCCGGCGACCGCCACGTTCGTTGGATGCCGCTGCCGCCGCCACGGACCCGCACGATGCTTCCGTGCGGAGTCGCGAGGGTGTCGACGGCCAGGTCGGGTTGCCGGCCGCCCCTCGAAGGGGTGCTGAGGGTGGTTCAGCGCACGATTGCCCACCTCAACGGGTCGCGTTTCACCGCGCCGTGATGAGTGAGGAATGTCTGACACCAACAGGGGCGACTGATCGTCTACATCAGTGCCACATCGTTTGAGGCGGGGGTGCACCGTGTGGCGCATCCCCGCCCTGTCCCTGTTGTGAGAACCGTGTCCTCAGTTGTTTCTGTCAAGCGCTCCACCTGGAAGACCCGTACGACGAGGTCATCTTCGGCCCGTGGGCGTCCCGGCAGGTCGAGCAGTCGCCTCTTCTCCTTCTACGTTCGCCGTCACCTGCCGACGGGCGGCGGGGAGCCTGGCTCCGAGGCGCAGCCGGTGCCGGTCGCCGCGCGCACTCCGGCGTGGGCGGTGCTCGGTTCCGCCCCCTTGGTCGCTGCCTGCTTCGCACACCGTATGGCGTCGGGTCGGCGTCCGAACGGCCCGGTGAGGGCCGGCCACGCTCCTATCGAGTGCGCAGGTCCCACGCCTCGCGTGCGCATCGCCACGGAGGCCGCCCAGGCCCCCCGTGATACCCCCGCGGCTTGCCGCGTCGGAGCCGCTTACACCGCAGTCGCCACCGTCGTCCCCGCTCAGGAGTCCTGATTCACGTGCGCACAACGCTTACTGACCGCCTGACGAGTGGCCCCGTCGCCGCGTTCCTCGCCCTGACGGGAGTCGCCGCCGGCGTTCTGGTCGGCCACGGCGGCCTCGACACGGTGGTCGGCTGCGGAATACCCAGCGACAGTCACCCCTCCCGGACAGCGGAGGACTGGATCACCAACGCGGATCACGTCGTCGTGGCCACACCCACGGCCGAACAGGACACCAATCGGCGCAACTTCACCGAGGGCCCCATCCAGTACCAGACCGACCGAGCGGTGGCGTTCCGCACGGACAAGATCCTCTGGTCTTCCGGACGTCCCCGGCAGCAGATAGGGCAGGACTTCGACATGGTGAGCTCCGGCTGGAACGTCTACCGCGACAGCGGCGAGCGCACCAAGCGAACGACCGCTGCGGCTCCTCGTCTTGAGCCCGGCCACACCTACCTCCTCGCCCTGCGCTGGGTCGCCGGTCAGTGGACCGTACTCGGAGAAGGCGCCGCCGTCCCCTTCGACCACCAGACCGTCGGAGAAGGGGAATGGTGCGGACGCACCCTCAGCAAGGAAGACGTCGCTCGCGGCGAACGCTTCTCCCGCAAGGACGACCACAGCCTCGAGAAGGCGGTACACGGCCAGGGCGAACAGGCCGTCACCCGAGAACTGGAACGGGCCAAGACCGAAGCGCAGGCACGACGGCGCTGACACCCGGAGACGACGTTCCCATCGCTGCTGACTTCCTGCCAGTCGCAGCACCTGCAGTTCATCTGGTCGGGGCAGATACCCGGGTACGCGTCATAGGGCTGTGCCGGCCGGCTGCGGGGACGGGGTCGCCGCGGCGCGCCGGTACGCGCTGGGGCTGATGCCACGGGTCCGTTTGAACGCCGCGCTGAACGCGAACGCGTCGGAGTAGCCCACGGCACGGGCGATCTCCGCGACAGTCTCCGTCTCGCGCTCGGTCAGCAGGTCCGCCGCGAGCGTCATGCGCCAGTGGGTGAGGTAGGTGAGCGGCGGTTCGCCGACCAATTCGGTGAACCGCTTCGCCAGCGTGGCCCGGGACACCCCGGTCCGACTGGCCAGGGAGGCAACCGTCCACGGTGCGGCCGGGTCCTCGTGCAGCAGGCGCAGGGCGCCACCCACCACCGGGTCACGTCCGGCGGAGTACCAGCCTGGCGGAGTACCGCCGGGCCGGTCGAAGTACTCGCGCAGCGTGCACACCAGCATCCAGTCCAGTAGCCGGTCGAGGACGACTTGCTGGCCCGGCGTGTCGGCGGCGACCTCGGCGGCGAGATGGTCCCACACGGAGCCGGGCCCGCCGCCGGACTCCACACGCAGTACGGCGGGCAGCGCGTCCAGCAGCCTGCGACTGATCTCGCCGCGCACCGGATAGGCACCGACGACCAGGGTCGTGGTGTTCTCACCGCCAGTGCCCGCGTCGTGCCAGCCGAGTCGGTACCGGGTCCCGCCCTGCTCGGGCGTCGAGCAGAACGCGCCACACTCGACGGGTTCGGCCCGCGTGCCCACCTCGTCGACGAAGAGGAACGGGGCGGGGCCCCGCACGATCACCGTGTCGCCGACGCCCAGCCGCTCGGGAGGGCGACGCTCGGGCACGATCCAGCCGCCTCCGCAGAGGACGGTGCACAAGGTCAACGGTGCGCCGTCCACGAAGTGCAGCGACCAGGGCGGGGTCAGGGTCGAGCTGCCGAACAACGAGCCCTGGGCCCGCACTCCGCGCAGCAGGTCACCGAAAGCATCCACCCGCAAAGAGTAAACGACTCAGACGATCACCCAGGTGATCTGGCGTATCACCTATGGAACCGTCCGGGGTGTGTGCCGTTAACTCGATGTCGTGAGCAACGACGTCACCCTCGTCCTCGGCACGACGGGCAACACCGCCGAAGTGTGGCCGCCCGGTTACGACTGCGCGGCACGCCCGTACGCACCGCTTCCCGTTCCGGGTTCGGTCCGGACATGCACTCGGCCGAGGACGCCGTACGCCGGTCGACGTCCAGTCCCACGGGCCCAGTCATGGCGCACTGGGCTCCAGGAGGCGTAGCACCGCACGCCATCCTGCACACATCCCACCTACTTGTTCGACGCCCGTTCTGCACGTCACTGGAGCCATCCATGCATGCCCTGCTGGTCGCCGCCAACCCCGACTCCCGGTCACTGACGCATCATGTGCTGGGAAGACTGGAGGCAGCGCTGCAGCCCGTCTCGGTCGAGATCGCCGACCTGGCCGAGGAGCGTTTCGACCCCCGGTTCACTCCGGATGACCGTCGGGCGTACCACGACGGCGGTAACTACCCCGCTGACGTCATGGCTGAGCACCGTCGTCTCGAGCGCGCCACCGATCTCGTGTTGGTCTTCCCCGTGTACTGGTGGTCGATGCCTGCACTGTTGAAGGGGTGGATCGACCGTGTCTTCGTCAACGGCTGGGCCTTCGAGCACTCTCCCGCTTCGGGCCTCCAGCCGAAGTTGCAGGGTCTCACCACACATCTCCTCCCCATCGCCGGTGCCGACTCCGGTGCGTACGAGCGCCACGGATACGAGAGCGCACTGCGCACGCAGATCGAGCACGGCATCATCGACTACTGCGGCAGCCGGCGCGGCTCCACAGCGTTCATCTACGAATCCGACCAGCTCACCACCGAGACCACGGCGCGACATGTTGACCGTGCGGTGCGGAGCATCAGCGAAGCCATCCATGCTCGCCTGAGGGAATGAGACAAGCCCGTCTGGCCCTGCGCCCGGGTGTGCCTGCCGTGAAGGTCAGCCGGTCGAATATGGACCCTGGCATCTGGTCGCCAGCACGCCGGGCAGGGAGCAGTGAGGCTGCATGGGACGGGGCCGCGTCGGGGCGCCTGGCGTAAGCGTGGAGACGACAGAGGGCACTGGACAGGCGGCCCCAGCGCCGCACAGCCGACCACTGACCCGCACACCATACGTCCGGCGCCGCTCGGCGGATTGAGACTGGACTGCCAGCAACGGGGGACAGCCGCTACGCCTGCTCCGTCAGACGATTGATGCGGTACACATCCGGCACGCAGAGGTTCAGGACGGTCGCAGCAGCAATCATCCCCGCACAGGCCAACAGCACTGCCTGGCTGCTCCAGGAGTGCGCCGCAAGAGCGGCGATGAGGTAGCCCATCGGGATGGCGAGACGCTCCCCGACGCCGTTGAAGGCGCTCATGCGGCCCTGTTCCGCTTGAGGAACACGCTGTTGGAACGCAGTAGCCCAGGCGACGATGGCCACGTCGAGCCCGACCCCGGCAAGTGCGGTGGCCGACAGGATGAGGGGGCAGCGGCACCGTGCAGGCCATGGCAGCCAGTGGAAGTGCGAGAGCACCGGCCGCGACGACCGCGACCGTGAGCAGTCGGTACGGCTTCCAGTGCAGGCAGACGAGGGTTCCCACAAGCAGACCGCAGGTGAAGGCCGCCTGGATCAGACCCCAGTCGCGGGCTCCGGCGTACTGCTCGGCCGCCACGAGCGGGCCCAGAAGCTGGAAACCCGCCAGCCACGCGGCGACCAGAACCGTGCCGACGGCCGTGTAGGTCCACAACCAGGTACGCGACCAAAACCCTGCCCACCCCGCCCGCAGGTCGCTCAGCACACCGCCCGGTGCAACGAGCGGGGCGTCCAGCCGCAGGCCGAGAAGCAGGACAGCCGCGACGGCGAACGTGACCGCATCCCAGGCCAGTGCCCAGGCCGCGCCGCCGGCAGCGACGAGGACACCGCCGACCACCGGACCCAGCACCTTGACCGCATTGCCCGGCAGCCTGAGCAACGCATTGGCCTGTTGCAGATGCTGCGCCGGAACGATCTGCGCCACAGCTCCTTGCGCAGCCGGCACCACGAACGACGCTGCCGTCCCCGAGACGAAACCGCAGGCCGCGATGGACACGGTCGTCGCATGTCCGGTCGCCACGGTGACGGCCAACGCACCCTGTGCGCCGGCTGCCAGCAGGTTTCCCGCGAAGAGAAGCAGGCTTCGGGACAGGCGGTCCGCGAACAGGCCGCCCGCGAGCAGGAACACGATCGTAGGGACGGTGTTCGTGGCAAGCACCACACCGAGAGACCCTGCTCCACCGCCCTGCTCGATGACCGCGTAGGCCAGGGCAAGAGGGGCCATCGCAGACCCCGTGGCCGAGATGAGGTTGGCGGCCGCGAACCGCCGGAACGTCGCGATCCTCAACAGCGCACGGATCGGCTTCGGCGGCTCGTCGACGATCTTCATGGTCCTTCCAGGGCTCGGCGCAGCCAGCACCCTAGTGCCACATCTTGCTCCCCGCCTCAGCCGCATGGACGCACTGACAGGCCCAGGCACTTAGGGTTGGTCGGCATGGCCGGTAGGCATCACGAAACACGGGTCTTCCCCGAGCTCGCAACCGACGTCGCCGGATTGACGTTGCGGGTGCTCGCTGCTGAGCAAGCCGATGAGTACTACGCGCTCATCGACCGCAATCGGGAACATCTCACCCAGCACGGCGACTACCAGGCGCTGGCCGCATCAGACTACGAAACGGCACGGGCCGAGCTGCTCAACGATCCCCACCCGTCCCTCCGCTGCGGGATCGTCCTCCATGGCGCCCTCGTCGGCCGCGTTGACCTAGTGGCCGTCAACCCGTCCAAGTACGGCCTCGGATACTGGCTCGATCACGACGCCACGGGACACGGTTACGCCACGGCGGCCTGCCGTGTGCTGATCGAGTACGGAGCCACCGAGCTGGGCGCCACCGACGTGTTCGCGGGCGTGACCCACGGAAACGGCAAGAGCGGCGCCGTGCTGACCCGGCTGGGCTTCGAAGTCGCCGACGTCTTCGAGACCTACACCCGATACCACCGGGCCCTTATCGCCCCGCCCAGTCAACTGCAATAGCCTGAGCGGCGCGCAGGCCGCACCGCGCCGTCACCCGGCAGGAGTGGCAGACGTACGTCTACGACGCGCCGTACCGCCAACTGCGCTGAGCTTGGTCAGCTGCCGGTGCCTCTTCAATGCGGCGCACCTGCTCCTGGGGCGTGTCTGTACTTGTGGTCGTCCGGTCGGCGGTCGACCCAGTCCGGTGTCCACATGTCGTGGGGAGAGGGCGGGCGCGTGGCGCGCAGATACTCGCGTAGTGCGGTCAGAACGGGGTGTTGGTCCTCGTTGCGGAACAGCAGTACGTGCGGGTAGACCGGGGTCGGGTCGTGCAACGGGATGCGCCGCAGGTCGTGGGTCTGGGGCCACACGTACCGGTCTCCACTGCCGACGAGGGTGGCCAGCGCGGCTGAGTCGGCCAGCGCGTCCATCAGGACCTCGTCACCGAAGTTGGGGCCGAGCGCGTCGATGCTCAGGCCGAAGCTCTCGGACAGCGCTTGGTAGAACGCCGCCCACTCCGTGCCCGGTGTGATCCCGGGAATCCAGATGCGGTGGCCTGTCAGGTCCGTGGGTCTGACCCAGGATGCGTCGGCCAGCGGGTGGCCGGGACCGACCAGGAGTTCCAGGGGTGCGTCCAGGAGTCGTTCGGTGCTGACTCCGGCGGGAACCTGATGGGCCGGTAGGGCACGGAAGGACGCGTCGATGGTCCCTTCGAGCACTGCTTGGGCGGCCTGGGCGGCGTTCTCCGTGCTCAACGTGACCGCGTCGAGTTCCACCTCGGAGTGGGAGCGGTAGAACCGGTATACGGCCTGAGCGGGTGCGATACGCCGATTGAGGACATCGACGCGCAAGGGACGGCTTCCGGGGCGCACGGCCTGCTCGGCCTGCGCGATGGCCGCCAGCACCTTCTTGGCGTGGGGCAGGAAGACCTGCCCGTCCAGGCTCAACCGGGAGCCCCGGGGGGTGCGCACCAGCAGCGTGGCCTCGATGTGCCGCTCCAAGGACGCGATCCGCTTGGAGACCGCCTGCTGGCTGACCCCCAGTTCGTCGGCCGCAGCCTGGAACTGTCCGGCCTCGGCGACGGCCACGAACGTCCGCAGCGCCTCAACATCCACGATCTCACCCTATCGACACAACTATTGGTTGTGTCTGTCCGACTCAGAGTTGTTTGATCATCTGTTCTGCGCGGTGGTGAGATCAACGCATGTCTACCCGCACAAAGCAGATCATGCATGTTCATACGCCGGAGTTCACGCGTCATGCGGAGCGGATCGTGGAGGTGACCGATGCGACGTCGCGACTGAACGTGCTTCCGTTCAGCGACACTCAAGGCCGGAAGGAACTACTTTCCGTTGTGTTCGGCTGTCCGCTGCCGGAATCGGTGACGATCTATCCGCCGTTCTTCACCGAGTACGGGCTGAACACGACGTTCGGGCAGAACGTCTTTGTCAACCAGAACTGCACGTTCATGGACAAGGGAGGTATCCGTATCGGGAACGGAGTCATGATCGCGCCGAGGGTCAGTCTCATCACCGGAGGGCATCCACTGCCCCTGGCCGAACGCCGCGAGTATCTCTCCTTCGCACCGATCGTCATCGAGGACGACGTCTGGATCGGGACGGCTGCCGTCATCACGCAGGGGGTGACCATCGGTGCAGGCGCCGTGGTCGCTGCGGGCGCGGTGGTCACCCACGACGTCCCTGCCGGCACCCTGGTCGCGGGTGTGCCCGCCCGGGTGATCAAGAAGACCGACTGAGAGCGACCGAGACCGGCCGGTTGCCGGCCCCCGTACGCAGCGCCTCGACGATTGGCCCCCGATGTCGGGTGCTGTGACCGGGGTGGTGCGCCGGGATCGGTAGGCGGCTCGCGGGGCCGGCGCAGGCGCGACGGCTGGTATTACTGGGGCATGCAGGAAGAGACGGCACGCTCCGCGATCGACACGTTCATGTCCGCGTTCAACGCCTCGGACGACAACTATGTGACTGAGCTGCTCTCGCAGGCTCTGACCTCGGACGTGGTCTTCTGGGGGCCGTTGGGTCGCAGCGAAGGAATCGCGGCGGTCGAACGGTTCGTGCAGGACATCCGGCGCCACCCGGCGGGGACCGGCACGATGGTGCGCTGCTCAGCGGTGGACATGCCTGACGAGTGGGCCCGGTACCGGTGGGTCTTCACCACGCCGGATGGAGGCCCCCGCCTGGCGGGAACGGACGTCGTCCATCTGCGGCGGAGCCTCATCGACCAGATCATCGTCTTTGCGGGGGAGATCGAACCGTCCGCCTCCTGAGTCCTCCCGCCTTCGCTGTACTTCTCCTGTACCCGCCCCTCCGGCGCCCAGGGGCTGCGGTTCGCGGTTGGTCAGGCTGCGGTGCTGAGGTGCGTCCGCCCCAGCGGATCCCTTCCGGTGCGTGAGTCCACCGCCACTACGCCGCCGACTGATTCGAAGTCGGCGGTCAGGCAGCTGGCGCACTGAATGCGGCCTGGCCTGCCCTGCGGGCTCTTGCCCTGTTCACGGGGATCGGAGCGGCGTGGCGGATCGGGGCAAGCGACCACGATGGGGCGTCGGGGACCATCCGCGGCGCGACCGGACCGTGTGTCAGGCCAAGCACACCCGTCAGGTGCCGATGCTGGTTGCGGTGTGGTGCAGGGCCTGGAGGCCTGCGTTGATGACGGGGTGGTTGGTGCTGCCGCGTCGTACGGCGGTGAGGAGTTGTCGTACGGGGTCGCTTCGCCCAGCAAGGGGACGCGTACTACCGGGTGCTGGGGCAGGGGCACGATTCTCGGCAGGAGGCAGACGCCGAGTCCTTCGGCGACGAGCGAGGAAACCGCGTACCACTCTTTCACTTCGTGAGCGATGCGCGGAGTGAAGCCGGCGGCTGCGCAGGCTGCCAGGAGCAGGGGGTAGGAGTCATTGTTGTGCTTCTTCACGATCCACGCTTGATCGGCCGCTTCGAGGAGGTGGACCCCCTCGGGGCGGGCGAGCCGGTGGCCGGCGGCGACCAGCAGGTCCTGGCGGTCGGTCAGTAGCGGGGTCTGCTCGAATCGGGCGTCGGTGACGGGCGGTGCGTCCGGCCCGGGCAGGACCAGGGCGATGTCTGCTTCGTCGGCGAGCAGCAGCCGGTAGCTGTCGGTGCTCTCTTCCTCGATGATCAGTGGCTCCACCAGCGGATGGGCTGTGCGCAGGGCGGTGACGGCCGGTGCAGCGAGCGTGGCCAGTGCGGAGGAGACTCCGCACAACCGCAGTGTGCCCTGGACGGCCGCGCTGTGCTGGGCCAGTTCGGCCTGGGCCGCCTCCCACTGGAGCCGGAGCGCGTCGGCGTGCCGGAGCACGATGTGGGCGGCGGGTGTCAGCCGCACGCGCCGGCCCTCCGGACGCAGCAGTTCCACCTCGAGATCACGGGCCAGCGGACGCAGCTGCTGGGAGACGGCCGAGGGGGTCAGGTGCAGCACGGCAGCGGTGGCGGTGACTGTCCCGTGCTCGGCGAGTGTCCGCAGGACGTGCAGCCGGTGGTCGATCATAAAGTCGAGCCTAAACGTTTACCGTCAAAAACCTTCGCTGGACGTGGACGCTTACGGGCGTCGAGCCTGGAGCCATGAACAGGTTTCCCGCTCCGGCGCTGATGCTGGGCAGCGTGCTGAGCATCCAGTTCGGACAGGCAATCGGCAAACAGCTTGCCGGCACCGTGGGAGCGGCCGGGGTGGTGGCACTGCGCCTCGGACTGGCCGCAGCACTCCTGCTCCTCCTCCACCGCCCTGCCCCGCCGCGCAGCCGCACGGACATAGGCGTGATACTCGGCTTCGGCACGGCGATCGCGGGCATGAACCTGATCTACCCCGCGTTGACCTTCTTGCCTCTGGGCTTGGCCAGCGCTCTGCAACTCCTCGGCCCGATTACCCTCGCCCTGCTCACCTCCCGCCGCGTCCTCGACGCGGGCTGCGCCGTCCTGGCCGCGGGCGGCGTGTGGCTCTTCTACACTCCCAGCGGCGCCCGCTTCCCGCTCGGTGGCGTGCTTCTCGCTCTGGCCTCCGGGGCCTGCATGGCCGCCTACCTGCTGCTGAGCAAGCAAGCGGGGACCAAGAGCACGGGAGGAGGCGCGCTTGCCCTGGCGTTGGCCTGGGCGGCGGCGTTGACAGTGCCCCTGGGCATGATGCAGCAAGGAACGCACCTGCTCAGCCCTCGGATACTGCTTACGGGCCTTGTTGTGGCGGTGTTGTCGGCCGTGCTGCCAGTACTCACTGGAGCTGGCGGCCCTGCGACGCCTGCCGGCACGGACGGCAGGCGTGCTGGCCAGTCTCGAGCCGGCGAGCGCGGGCCTCGCAGGGGTGCTGGTCCTCGACGAACACCTGAGGACGGTGCAGTGGGCGGCCCTGGCATGCGTGGGCACAGCCAGCGCGGGGACGGTAATCCGCCGTGAAGCCGGACAGCCCCGAGACCCACAACGCCGCCCCGCCCCGCCGTCGGATCTGGCGTTGTGAACCTGACCGGCCGAACGACGTGGCGGTTTGTGTGCGGTGGGCTCTGGATACACGACCGGGGCATCGCGGCCGGTGAAGGAGAGGGGCGTTTCGTGGGATGTCAGCGCCGTATTGCGCACCCTGCCGGTTTGCGCGCTGCCGACTTCTCATGGCATCGGCACGGTGGGCCGCGGCAGGCGCGGCGGCGGTCGCCGGGTGCGCGCGGCGCCGCCGGAGCAATCGGCGTCAAGGCGGGAGTAGCGGCTGTGGGCCGGAGTTCTGGGCGGCACAGCCGTGACCATCGACGGGGGACCGGAAAGGAGTTCACAGCGC
>MUMD01000368.1:338-939 GCA_002155895.1 Streptomyces rochei | reverse complement strand
CGTGCGCGCGAGGCCGCGGCTGGCGTCGCTGGCGGTACGGACACTGCGGGGCGCGGCCCGGCTGCGCCGGTCCTGACGACGGGCACCACGGAGGGCAACCACGAGGGGGTGGGCGCATGGCCGGTGGGCGGCGTGCGCGGCAGGAGACACGGCGGGAGATCGAGCAGTTCCTGAGCATCGGGCCGGTGCAGGTCGCCGAACTGGATCTGCCCGGTGCCCGAGACGCGGAGGGCAGGGGGACAGCGGACACGGAAGGCGTGGAGCTGAGACCGGGGCCGGGCGGCGCACCGATCACGCCCGGCTCGGTGTTCGTCCTGGTCAGGCGGGCGGGGCGGCCCGTCGGCACCCTCCTCGGGCAGGTGCCCGACGGCGCGGATCCCGTGGCGGTGCTGGCCGGGCTCGCCCGGGAGCTGCCCCCGCAGGCGCCGCCGGAGCCGCTGCCCGTGCCGCCGAGCGCCAGCGTGGTGGTCGCCACCCGGGAACGCGCCGGGCGGCTCGCCCGCGCCCTGGACTCGCTGCTCGCCCAGGACCACCCGGACTTCGAGATCGTCGTCGTCGACAACGCGCCCGTGACCGAGGAGACCCGGGAGCTGGTCGAGCG
>MUMD01000368.1:0-282 GCA_002155895.1 Streptomyces rochei | reverse complement strand
TGACCGCGCCCTTCGCCGCCGATCCGGGGCTGGGCTGCGCCACGGGCCTGATCCTGCCCGCGCGGCTGCGCACCCCCGCCCAGGTGCTGCTGGAGAGCCACGGCGGCTTCGCGAAGGGCTTCGTCCCGCGCACGTACGACCCGGCGCGTCCGCCCGCCGACGAGCCGCTGTTCCCGTTCACCGCGGGCCGCTTCGGCTCCGGCGCCAACATGGCCTTCCGTACGTCGCTGCTGCGCGCGGTGGGCGGCTTCGACCCGGCGACCGGCGCGGGCACGCGGGCGC
>MUMD01000367.1 GCA_002155895.1 Streptomyces rochei | reverse complement strand
ACCCGAACCATCCAACGCAGGCACGGTGAGTGCCACGTCGGCGGATGCACCGGAACCGTCCGGCAGACGCGTCAGCCTGGGCACCAGCACCGCGCCCCCACGCACCGCGACCTCGGACTCACCCGAGACCACCGCCGCCACCGCGGCATTCACATCAGCCGACCGGCCCGGGCCCGAGCCCAGATCCTGGTCCTGGTCCTGGCCGTGGTCCTGCTCCTGGTCCTGGTCCTGCTCCAGGTCAACCAGGGCGAACCGCCCCGGGTTCTCCGCGAGCGCCGCACGCACCAGACCCCACACCGGAGCCTGCACCACATCACCCGCAGCAGTCGAACCACCCACACCCACCGGCATCGCACCCCGCGTCACCACCACCAGACGCGAACCCGCGAACCGCTCACCGGCAAGCCACTCCTGCACCACACCCAACACCCGGTCCAACACCGACCGCACACCCACCGGCACACCCACCGAACCGTCAGACACGCCACAGTCCAGCAGCACCACGCCCGGCACGTCGGCATCCTCACCGCCCTCGGCGACCTCGGGCCAGGCAGCCCAGGCCGGCTCCGCGGTAGCGTCCACGGCGGTCGGCACCCATGCGGTGCCGTACAGCGCGCCCCCGTCAGCGGATGCGGTGACGAATTGGTCGGCGGAGAGCGGACGGCTGGCTATGGAACCGACCGTCAGAACCGGGGCACCGGTCACGTCGGCGACGGACAGGGAGACGGCACGGCCGTCGAGCCGACCGATCCGGACGCGGACGGCGGCGGCGCCGACCGCGTGCAGGGAGACGTCGTTCCAGGCGAACGGGACGGCCGTCTCGTCGTCGCTGTCGTTGAGGATGCCCGCGTGCATCGCGGCGTCCAGCAAGGCCGGGTGCAGGCCGAACCGGCCCGCCTGGTCCGACGCCTCCTCCGGAAGCGCCACCTCGGCGAACAACTCCTCCCCCCGACGCCACGCCGTCCGCAGCCCCCGGAACACCGGCCCGTACCCGTAACCACGCTCACGGAACACCTCGTACGCCGCCTCCACCGGCAGCACCTCGGCACCCGCCGGCGGCCACTCACCCCACTCGGCCGCAGCCGCCGCAGCCGTCTCCGTGAGGAAACCGGAGGCATGAGCCGTCCACTGCGCATCACCGGCGTTCTCGGGGCGCGAGTAGACGGCCACCGTGCGACGCGCGTCCGTGTACGGACCGACGACGACCCGCACCTGGAGACCGTCGCTCTCGGGCAGCACCAGGGGTGCCGCCAAGGTCAGCTCCTCCACGGTGGCGCAGCCTGCCGCCTCGCCGGCCGCCAAGGCCATCTCCACCAGGCCCGTGCCGGGCAGCAGGATGCGGCCGAGGACCACGTGGTCGGCGAGCCAGGGCTGCGCCTCCACCGACAGCCTGCCCGTCAGCACCACGCCACCGGAGTCCGGCAGAGCCACCACCGCACCCAGCAACGGGTGCTCCGCGGCGTCGACACCGGCCGACCTCGGGTCCGCCGCCGTGACGGCGGTCGTCTCGGGCCAGTAGCGCCGGCGCTGGAAGGCGTAGGTCGGCAGGTCGACGGCGCGGGCACCCGTCTCGGCGAAGAAGCCGGCCCAGTCGACGGTCACACCGGTGACGTGGAGCCGGCCGAGAGCGGCCAGCGCGGTGCCCTCCTCGTCACGATCCTTGCGCAGCACCGGGACCAGGACCGCGTCCTC
>MUMD01000366.1 GCA_002155895.1 Streptomyces rochei | reverse complement strand
GCCCCCGCCCTCGTCGCCGCGCGCCGCGGCGACGAGGGCGGGGGCGAGACGGTCGTCGGGGGCGTCGAGGAGCACGTCGTCGTCTTGGGCGGGCCGGGACGCCCGCGAGCGGGCCCGGGCCACCGTCCGGAGGAACGCGCGCAGCATGGCCAGTACGACGGCCGAGGGCTCGCGATGGTTGTGCGCCGGCCTGCCCTCCGACCGCCCACCGGCACCCGGTCGCCCCCGCGGGAGGCGTCCACTCCCGGCGGACGGCTCCTGTGGGGCGTACTCCCGGCGCGGAGCCCCCTGTGGGGGAGGCGTCCTCCCACGGATGCCGCCCCAGCGAGAGGCCCCCGTCACGGCGCCCCCGTCGGCGCTCCCGCCGGGCTCGGCACCCCGTCGGGCCCGGCGTCGCCCCGAGGGCAGGGGCACCTCGCCCCGCCCCCGGAGGGCTCAGCTCCTGCGCAGCAGCCGGGTCGCCCCCGCTGCCACCGTCGTCGCCAGTATCCAGCCGGCGAGGATCAGGGCCGTGGCCAGCCACTGCCAGCCGTCGCGGAGCTGCCAGAAGCCGACCTGGCCAAGGTCGATCACCGGCAGGAGCAGGTCCAGGGCGAAGAGGGCCGGATTCCAGTCCGGGTGCTCGCCCGCCTTGAGCGGGGGCGGGGCGGCCCGGGCGAAGGCCAGCGAACCCGCCGCCCACAGCACCGCCATCCACACCGCCGCCCGGCCGGGCCGGTAGCCGTAGGCGACCGTCCAGTCCTGGGCGTACCCCACGAGCTTCGCGGCGACGGGCAGGCTCTCGCGGCGCCGGCGGTGCTTGGCGAGCAGCACCTCGCGGGCGTCCTCGTCCTCGCCGCCGGCCCGCAGCACGGCGGCCAGGCGCTCGTACGGCTCGGGGTTGTACTCGGCGGTCGCGGCGCCCACCCAGCGCAGCCGCTTCTCCAGCGGGAACGGACCGCGCGGCACCAGGTTCTCGTAGGCGAAGCCGCCCATGTGCAGCCGGCCGGGGCCGGGCCAGCTGTCCGCCCGGTCCATCAGGTTGACCACCCGCGCCCCCGACAGCACCACCCGCCCGCGCGCCGGCCGCTCGCCCAGGAAGCGCAGCTCGGGCGTCTGCACCCGGCGCAGCGACAGCTCCTGGTCGTCGGTGAAGGTGAACCGGGCGTGCTCGAAGTCGAGCGCGTCGCCGAACCGCCCGTCGTCCAGCCGCACCCCGCCCTCGCACTCGAAGCGCTGGATGCGCGTGCCCTGGGCGGGCGTCGTCCCGCGCAGCAGCGGGCTCCCCAGACCCGCCGGGGTCATGTACAGGGTGCGCTCCACCGTCAGCTGTGGGGCGTTCAGCGCGTGCCGTGTGTACGGGTTGAGGAGCCGGGCGCCGCGCAGGCTCAGCGAGACGCCCACCTTGGCGCTGCGCAGGCTCACCTCGCCGTGCGACTCCAGCATCTCGGCCTGGAGGTCCTGCCCGACGGTCATGCCGTCCGCCGCGATGGAGCGGCCGCTGCGGTCCCGGTGCACGACCGCCTGGTTCAGCAGCAGGTCGGTGCCTATCTGGGCGTCGGTGAGCCGGATGCCGCTGCGGAACCGGCAGCGCGGCAGATGCAGGTCGCCCTCGGTCTGCAGCCGGGCCGCCTCCAGGCGCGGCACCGAGCAGTCCACCAGCCGGACCGTGGTGAACCGGGTCTCCGGCAGCACCACCTCCCGGTCGAAGCGGCAGGCCCGCAGCTCCACGTAGGGCTCCACGGTGCCGCCCGCGAGGTCCATCGTGTCGCTGATCCGCACGCCCACGAGCTGCAGCGAGGAGACCCGGCCGGCGAGCGCGGGCGGGCCGTCGAGGAGCAGCCAGCACACGATGCGGGCCCGCACGGTCCGCTCCGGCCCCCAGAGGTGTCCGCCGTGCGGGTCGTCGACGAGCGCGTCGCCGCTGGACAGGTCGTACACGCTGCCGTTGCGGAAGGCCTGCCACATGCCCGCCTCGGCCGCCGTCAGGTCGTCCGGCAGCTCTCCGTCACGATGGCCGGTCCCTTCGGTCACGGCATTCACCCCCTTCCCACCTACTCGCCGGTCGCTCACCCTTCGTACAACCGTTCATGCCCACTGGGTGACCGGTTGAACACTCAAAGTGAGATCGGGTCAAGGCCGGCGGGCGGCGGTCCGCGCCGGGCCGTCGCGTTCTGTATCAGCCATTGATACGCGCGGACGGTGTCCGACGCGGGTCTGAGAGAATTGGTTCCGTGATCTCCCGAATCGATCTGCGCGGCGACGCCCTCCCCGAGGGTTCCGCCCTGCGCGACCTGCTGCCCCGAGCCGACTTCGACGTCGCGGCCGCCCTGGACAAGGTGCGCCCGATCTGCGAGGCCGTGCATCATCGTGGCGACGCGGCGCTGATCGACTTCGCCGAGCAGTTCGACGGGGTCCGGCTGGACCGGGTCCGGGTTCCGGCCGCCGCGCTCACGCGCGCGCTGGAGGAGCTGGATCCGGCCGTGCGCGCCGCGCTGGAGGAATCCGTCCGCCGCGCCCGCCTCGTCCACCGCGAGCAGCGCCGCACCACGCACACCACGCAGGTCGTCCCCGGCGGCTCGGTCACCGAGAAGTGGGTGCCGGTCGACCGGGTCGGGCTGTACGCGCCGGGCGGCCGGTCGGTCTACCCGTCGTCCGTGGTCATGAACGTGGTGCCCGCGCAGGAGGCCGGCGTCGAGTCGATCGCGCTCGCCTCGCCCGCGCAGGCCGAGTTCGGCGGGCTCCCGCACCCCACGATCCTCGCCGCCTGCGCCCTGCTCGGCGTCGACGAGGTGTACGCGGCCGGCGGCGCCACCGCCGTCGCGATGTTCGCGTACGGCACCGAGTCCTGCCCGCCCGCCGACATGGTCACCGGCCCCGGCAACATCTGGGTCGCCGCCGCCAAGCGCTACTTCACCGGCAAGATCGGCATCGACGCCGAGGCCGGACCCACCGAGATCGCGATCCTGGCCGACTCCACCGCCGACCCGGTGCACGTCGCCTCCGACCTGATCAGCCAGGCCGAGCACGACCCGCTGGCCGCCGCCGTCCTGGTCACCGACTCCGTCGAGCTCGCGGACGCGGTCGAGAAGGAGCTCCAGCCGCAGGTCCGGGCCACCAAGCACGTCGACGACCGGATCGTCCCGGCGCTCGGGGGCCGCCAGTCCGCGATCGTCCTGGTCGACGGCGTGGACGAGGGCCTGCGCGTGGTCGACGCCTACGGCGCGGAGCACCTGGAGATCCAGACCGCCGACGCCGCCGCCGTCGCCGACCGGGTCCGCAACGCCGGCGCGATCTTCGTCGGCCCCTGGGCGCCCGTCTCGCTCGGCGACTACGCGGCCGGGTCCAACCACGTCCTGCCCACCGGCGGCTGCGCCTGCCACTCCTCGGGCCTGTCCGTGCAGTCCTTCCTGCGCGGCATCCACATCGTCGACTACACCCGCGACGCCCTCGCCGAGGTCGCGCACCACGTGGTGACGCTGGCGGAGGCGGAGGACCTGCCCGCGCACGGCGCCGCGATCAAGGCCCGGTTCGACTGGAAGGTCCCGGAGAGCAAGTGACGTTCGGAATCGACGACCTCCCCGTACGGGACGAGCTGCGCGGCAAGTCCCCCTACGGCGCGCCCCAGCTGGACGTGCCCGTGCGGCTGAACACCAACGAGAACCCGTACCCGCTCCCCGACGCGCTGGTCGACCGGATCGCCGAGCGGGTCCGCGAGGCCGCCCGCCACCTCAACCGCTACCCCGACCGGGACGCGGTCGAGCTGCGCACCGAGCTGGCCCGGTACCTGACCGACACCTCCGGCCACCCGCTCGACGTGACCAACGTCTGGGCGGCCAACGGCTCCAACGAGGTCATCCAGCAGCTGCTCCAGACCTTCGGCGGGCCCGGCCGCACCGCGATCGGCTTCGAGCCGTCGTACTCGATGCACGGCCTCATCGCGCGCGGCACCGGCACCGGCTGGATCTCCGGCCCGCGCCACGAGGACTTCACCGTCGACCTGCCCGCCGCCGAGAAGGCGATCGCCGAGCACCGCCCGGACGTCGTCTTCATCACCACCCCCAACAACCCCACGGGCAACGCGGTCCCGGCCGAGACGGTCCTCGCCCTCTACGAGGCGGCCCAGGCCGCGAAGCCCTCCATGGTGGTGGTCGACGAGGCGTACATCGAGTTCAGCCACGGCGCCTCGCTGCTGCCGCTGCTGGACGGCCGGCCGCACCTCGTCGTCTCGCGCACCATGTCGAAGGCGTTCGGCGCGGCGGGCCTGCGCCTGGGCTACCTCGCCGCGCACCCGGCCGTCGTCGACGCCGTCCAGCTCGTACGGCTGCCCTACCACCTGTCGGCCGTCACCCAGGCGACCGCGCTGGCCGCCCTGGAGCACACCGACACGCTGCTGAAGTACGTCGAGCAGCTCAAGGCCGAGCGGGACCGGCTGGTCGCCGAACTGCGCGCCATCGGCTACGAGGTGACCGAGTCCGACGCCAACTTCGTCCAGTTCGGGCGGTTCGCGGACTCCCACGAGGTGTGGCGGCGGATCCTCGACCGGGGCGTCCTGGTCCGGGACAACGGCGTGCCGGGATGGCTGCGGGTCACCGCCGGCACCCCGGAGGAGAACGACGCGTTCCTCGACGCGGTCCGTGAAGTCAAGAAGGAGCAGAACACATGAGCCGCGTGGGACGCGTGGAGCGCACGACCAAGGAGACCTCGGTCCTCGTCGAGATCGACCTCGACGGCACCGGCAAGACCGACATCGCCACCGGCGTCGGCTTCTACGACCACATGCTCGACCAGCTCGGCCGGCACGGTCTGTTCGACCTGACCGTGAAGACCGACGGCGACCTGCACATCGACTCCCACCACACCATCGAGGACACCGCCCTCGCGCTGGGCGCCGCCTTCAAGCAGGCCCTCGGCGACAAGGTGGGCATCTACCGCTTCGGCAACTGCACGGTCCCGCTGGACGAGTCCCTCGCCCAGGTCACCGTCGACCTCTCCGGCCGCCCCTACCTCGTGCACACCGAGCCCGAGAAGATGGCGCCGATGATCGGCGAGTACGACACCACGATGACCCGGCACATCCTGGAGTCCTTCGTCGCCCAGGCCCAGATCGCGCTGCACGTGCACGTGCCCTACGGGCGCAACGCGCACCACATCGTGGAGTGCCAGTTCAAGGCGCTGGCCCGGGCCCTGCGCTACGCCTCCGAGCGCGACCCGCGCGCGGCCGGCATCCTGCCCTCCACGAAGGGCGCGCTGTAACCGATGAACGGTACGTCCACCGCACTGATCGTCGTCGGCCTGTTCCTCCTCGGCGGCATCATCTCCTTCGCCAAGCAGCAGATGCCCAAGGGCCTGATCGTGCTGCTGTCCATCGGCGCCGCGATGTGCCTCTTCGCGGGCGTCCTGAGGCTGGAGGTCTGGAATTGACCTCGGTGAACCCCAAGCGGGTCGTCGTCTTCGACTACGGCTTCGGCAACGTCCGCTCCGCCGAGCGAGCCCTCGCGCGCGCGGGGGCCGACGTCGAGATCACCCGTGACTACGACAAGGCCATGAACGCCGACGGACTGCTGGTCCCCGGCGTCGGCGCCTTCGCCGCCTGCATGGACGGCCTCAGGGCCGCACGCGGCGACTGGGTCGTCGAACGCCGGCTCGCGGGCGGGCGCCCGGTGATGGGCATCTGCGTCGGCATGCAGATCCTGTTCGCGCGCGGCATCGAGCACGGCGTCGAGGCCGAGGGCCTGGACGAGTGGCCCGGCACGGTCGGCCCCCTCCAGGCCGACGTGGTGCCCCACATGGGCTGGAACACCGTCGAGGCACCGGCCGACTCCCAGCTCTTCGCCGGCCTGGACGCGGACGCCCGCTTCTACTTCGTGCACTCCTACGCCGTCCACGACTGGTCGCTGGAGACGCACAACCCGCTGATCGCCGCCCCCAAGGTCACCTGGTCCACCCACGGCAAGCCCTTCGTGGCCGCCGTGGAGAACGGTGCCCTGTGGGCCACCCAGTTCCACCCGGAGAAGTCCGGCGACGCCGGCGCCCAGCTCCTCACCAACTGGATCGAGACCCTGTAGAGATGAGCCCGGTAGAGATGAGCAAGCTCGAACTCCTCCCCGCCGTCGACGTCCGCGACGGCCAGGCCGTCCGCCTGGTGCACGGCGAGTCCGGCACCGAGACCTCCTACGGCTCCCCGCTGGAGGCCGCCCTCGCCTGGCAGCGCTCCGGCGCCGAGTGGCTGCACCTGGTCGACCTGGACGCCGCCTTCGGCACCGGGGACAACCGGGAGCTGATCGCCGAGGTCACCAAGGCGATGGACATCAAGGTGGAGTTGTCCGGCGGCATCCGCGACGACGACACCCTCGCCGCCGCCCTCGCCACCGGCTGCACCCGCGTCAACCTCGGCACGGCCGCCCTGGAGACCCCCGAGTGGGTCGCCAAGGTCATCGCCGAGCACGGCGACAGGATCGCGGTCGGTCTGGACGTACGGGGCACCACGCTCCGGGGCCGCGGCTGGACCCGCGACGGCGGCGACCTCTACGAGACGCTGGACCGCCTGAACAAGGAGGGCTGCGCCCGCTACGTCGTCACCGACATCGCCAAGGACGGCACCCTCCAGGGCCCCAACCTGGACCTGCTGAAGAACGTCTGCGCGGCCACCGACCGCCCGGTCGTGGCGTCGGGCGGCGTGTCGTCCCTGGACGACCTCCGCGCGATCGCCTCTCTCGTCCCGACCGGTGTCGAGGGGGCCATCGTCGGGAAGGCCCTGTACGCGAAGGCGTTCACCCTGGAAGAAGCCTTGGAGGCTGTGTCGCCATGACATCCGAAGCCGTACGGCGCGTGCAGAGCGGAAGTCCCTGGGAAGAGTCCTTCGGTTTCGCACGCGCCGTCGCGGCGGGTGATCGTGTCGTCGTGGCGGGCACGACCGCCTTCAAGGGCGACATGCTGTACGGCGAGGGCGACCCCTACGAACAGACGAAGGTGGCCTTCGGGACCGCCATCGACGCGATCGGCGAGTTCGGGCTCGGGATCGACTCCGTGATCCGGACCCGGGTGAACCTGGCGCACTCCCGGGACGTCGACGAGGTGGGTCGCGCCCACAAGGAGCTGTTCGACGCCGTACGTCCGGTCACGACCCTGCTGGTCGTGCAGGGCTTCATCGACTCCCGGGTGCTGGTGTCGGTGGAACTGGAAGCATTCAGAGCGCGGTAGAGCGCACAGCGCGAGCAAGAGGCATCGCGCGAGCAAGAGGCATCGAAGGAGCCGTGGATTCATGACCCTGGCGGTCCGAGTCATCCCCTGCCTGGACGTGGACAACGGCCGGGTCGTCAAGGGCGTCAACTTCCAGAACCTGCGCGACGCGGGCGACCCCGTCGAGATGGCCAAGGTCTACGACGCCGAGGGCGCCGACGAGCTGACGTTCCTGGACATCACCGCCTCGTCGGGCGACCGCGAGACGACGTACGACGTGGTGCGCCGCACCGCCGAGCAGGTCTTCATCCCGCTGACCGTGGGCGGCGGGGTACGCACCGCCGACGATGTCGACAAGCTGCTGCGGGCCGGCGCGGACAAGGTGGGCGTGAACACGGCCGCCATCGCCCGCCCCGACCTGATCCGGGAGATCGCCGAGCGCTTCGGCCGCCAGGTCCTCGTCCTGTCGGTCGACGCCCGCCGCACCGAGGCCGGCACCTTCGAGGTGACCACCCACGGCGGCCGGCGCGGCACCGGCATCGACGCCGTGGAGTGGGCCCACCGCGCCGCCGAACTGGGCGCGGGGGAGATCCTGCTCAACTCGATGGACGCGGACGGCACCAAGGACGGCTACGACCTGGAGATGCTGGCGGCCGTACGCAAGCACGTCACGGTCCCGGTGATCGCCTCGGGCGGCGCCGGCAGCCTCGCCCACTTCGCCCCGGCCGTCGAGGCGGGCGCGGACGCGGTCCTGGCGGCGTCCGTCTTCCACTTCGGCGACCTGCGCATCGGCCAGGTGAAGGACGCCCTGCGGGGAGCGGGACACCCCGTCCGCTAGACGGGACCCACACCCCGGAAAGGGAAAGTTGCACGACTTCCGTGTCTGAGGCGACCACGTCCGCGACGGACGTACCCGTACCCGCCCTCGGCTCCGCCCCCGCCCACCGCGACCCCAACGTCCTGCGGTGGGTCGCCGCCTACACCGCGTCCATGCTCGGGGACACCGTCTTCTACCTCGCGCTGTCCTGGGCCGCCGTGCAGAACGGCACCCCCGCGCAGGCCGGGATCGTCACCGCCGTGAGCGCGGTGCCGAGGGCGCTGCTGATGCTGGGCGGCGGGGTGGTCGCCGACCGGTTCGGGCCCCGGCGCGTCGTCATCGGCAGTGACGCCGTACGGTGCGCCACCGTCCTGGCCGTCGCCGCCGTGCTCTTCGCGACCGACCCCGGGCTGTGGCTGCTCGCCCTGCTCGCCGTCGTCTTCGGCACCGTCGACGCCGTGTTCATGCCCGCCGTGGGGGCGCTCCCGGCGCGGATCACCGGCACGGACCAGCTCGCCCGCGTCCAGGGCATGCGCGGGCTCGCCGTACGGTTCGCCGCCATCGTGGGGGCCCCGCTCGGCGGGCTCGGCGTGGCGGTCGGCGGCGCCGCGGCGGCCTTCGCCTGCGCCGGGCTGCTGATCGCCGTGTCCGTGCCCCTGCTGGTCTCCGTACGGATGCGCGCACGGCCCGCCGACGACGCCGCCGCGACGCCCGCCGCGCGGGACACCACCGCCTGGCTGGATCTGGTGGGCGGGCTCCGCTATGTGCGCCGGCACCGTGTCCTCGGCCCGCTGATGGTGGCCATCGCCCTCGGTGACCTCGGCTTCGTCGGTCCGCTCAACGTCGGCCTCACGCTGCTCGCCGACGAGCGGGGCTGGGGCGCCTCCGGGATGGGCTGGGTGCTCGCCGGGTTCGGGACGGGAGCGGGAGTCGCCGCCCTGCTGCTGACCGTCCGGGGACGCGTACCGCGCGCCGGGTGCGTCGCCGCCGGTTCCCTCGTCCCCGGCGCCGCGGCCATCGCCGCCCTCGCGCACGCGCCCGGCCTCCCCGCGGCCGTCGGCATCGCCGTGACCGTCGGGCTGCTCACCGGCCTCAGCGGAGCCATGTGCGGGGCGCTGCTCCAGACCCAGTCCGAGCCCGCCTACCTGGGCCGCGTCACCGCCGTCGGCGGCATCGTCAGCCTGGGCGTCGCACCGCTGAGCATGCCGCTGTCCGCCGCCGCCGTCGGCGTCTGGGGGACCGGCCCGGTCTTCGCCGTCAGCGCCGCGGTGTGCGCGCTGGGCGGGGTCGTCGCCCTCGCCGCACCGGGCGTACGACGGGCCGAACTGCCCGGATAGCCGCCCCGGGCCCCGCGGACGCCGAACTGCCCGGATAGCCGCCCCGGGCC
>MUMD01000365.1 GCA_002155895.1 Streptomyces rochei | reverse complement strand
CACCCGTGCCGCCCCGGGGGTGCCTCCCAGGCCGTACGGGCACGGGGAGGCACGCCTGCCCGCGGCTCACGCGAGCTGCGGCGGCAGCCCCGACCCGTGGGTCACGATCAGGCCGGACACCGCGCGGGTCAGGCAGACGTACAGCCGCCGCAGCCCCGTCCGCTCGTCCGGCTCCCCGTCGACCACGGCCCGCGGCTCGTCCAGGACCACGTAGTCGTACTCCAGGCCCTTGGCCAGCGAGGCCGGGACCAGGGCCAGGCGGGTGGCCCGGGTCGTCTCCTCGCCGGGGCCGACGTGGCCCATCCCCGCCGCCCCGAGCGCCGCCGCCACCTCCGGGACGCGCGCGTCGGCGGCGATCAGGCCCACCGAGCCCTCCCGCTCCAGCAGTTCGCGGCACGCCGCCACCACGTCCGCCGTCCCGTCGGCCGTCTCGCGGACCTCGAAGAACCCCGGGTTCTCACGGATCGACGCCACCGGGGTCAGCCCCGGCGCGATGTGCGGCAGCAGCCGGGAGGCGTAGGCGATCACGTCCGTCGGCACACGGAAACCGGCCGTCAGCTCCTCGATCACGGCCCCCTCCTTGCCCAGGTGGGCCAGCGCCTCCTCCCAGCTCCGGGTCGCCCACGGGGTGGTGCCCTGCGCCAGGTCGCCCAGGACGGTCACCGAACCGGTGGAGCAGCGCCGGCCCACCGCGCGGTACTGCATGGGGGAGAGGTCCTGCGCCTCGTCGAGGACGACGTGCCCCAGGGAGTGGGTGCGCTCGATCAGGTCGGTGGCCTCGTCGATCAGCACGGCGTCCGCGGGCGACCACTTGGCCGACTTCACCGAGCGGGCCGGCTTCACCCACAGCACCGCCTTCTGCTCCTCCTCACCGAGCAGGCCCTCGGCGTGCTCGGCGAGGAAGTCCGCGTCGGTCAGCAGGCGCAGGACGAGCTTGGCGGGGTCCACCTGCGGCCAGACGGTCTTCACCACGGCCTTCACGGCCGCGTTGCGCGCCACCGCGTTCTGCACCCGGTCGTCCGGCGCCTCGCCCGCCCGCTCCATCTGCACCAGCACGGCGTGCGCGATGCGCTGCGGAAGCGCCTCGCGCGCGGCGCCGTAGCGGATGTCGCGGGCGAGCAGCTCGCGGACGATCTCCTCCAACTCGTACGCCGCCACCCGCCAGCGGCGCGAGCCGCGCACCACCACGACGCCCTCGGTGGGCATGACGACGTGCGCGTACAGGGCACGGCGCAGCACCCGCGCCATCCGCGCGTCGCCCTTGATCACCGCCGCCGTCGCCTCGTCGGTGCCGCGCACCTCGACGTGCGCCACCAGGTCGTCGACGGTCGCCTGGCGCACCGTCAGCTCGCCGAGGGCCGGCAGGACCTGCTCGATGTAGTGCAGGAAGGACCGGTTGGGGCCGATGACGAGGGTGCCGGTGCGGGCCAGGCGCTCGCGGTGGGCGTAGAGGAGGTAGGCGACCCGGTGCAGGCCCACGGCGGTCTTCCCGGTGCCGGGGCCGCCCTGCACACAGACCGACCCGGACAGCCCGGCGCGCACGATCTCGTCCTGCTCGGGCTGGATGGTCGCCACGATGTCCCGCATCGGACCGACGCGGGGCCGCTCGATCTCCTGCTGGAGCAGCTTGCTGGTGGTCGCCGCCTCGTCGGGGTCGGACAGGTGCTCGTCCTCGTAC
The DNA here is from genome assembly GCA_002155895.1 of Streptomyces rochei. Lineage (GTDB taxonomy): Bacteria > Actinomycetota > Actinomycetes > Streptomycetales > Streptomycetaceae > Streptomyces > Streptomyces rochei. The sequence continues at coordinate 4,251 of MUMD01000365.1, read as the reverse complement.
GCCGTGAGGTCGCCGCCGGTGTAGCCGAAGCGGCGGCGCAGGGCGATGTCCAGCGGGTTCTTCTTCGACGCCTGGTAGAACGGCTGCGACACCGGGGCGCGCCAGTCGATCACCATCGGGTCGCCGTCCGCGTCGTGCACATGCCGGCGACCGACGTAGAAGCGCTCCCCCTCCGCGCCCTCCGCCTGCTCGGCGCCGGGGGAGTGCAGGTAGTCGAGCCGGCCGAAGAAGAGCGGGGTCTCGCTCAGGTCGGCGAGCGCCTTGATGCGCTCCTCGATCTGGCTCTCCAGCACCGCGGCGTTGACCCAGTTCGCGGTGACGTCGGTGATGTCGAGGGACTCGACGTCCTCCCGCATGGCGCGCAGGGCGGAACGCGAGGCGGCGAGGTGGGCGCGCTCCTTGGCGAGGGGGTCGTCGTGGACGGGCGTGGACAAGGGGGTGCCTCCGGATGACCTGCGGTGGGGTGGGCGCGGTTTCCGCGCGCGGGGAACCGGCCGGTTTCCGTCCGGTCGGCGGCGCTCCTGAGGGAGGCGGGCAAGAGCGGAGATTGTAGGGGAGCGGACGCGAGGCGGGCCAACGGTTTTTCCGTGCCCCGCCGTTCCGCCCGGCCCCGACCCCTAGGGGTTCGCGCCTCCCGCTCTCGGGGGACGCGCTCCCTCCACGGTCGTAGCGGGGGACGGCGGGGCTTCGGCCCGCAGACCGATGCCGGTCGGGGGCGGGCAGTCGCACCATGGAGACATGAGCGCAGCAACCATCTCCCCCGCCCCGGCACCGGGCCGCGCGTCCGGTGCCACGCCCGTGGCCGGCAGCCACCGGCACCGGCTCGGCGACGCCGTGCGCGCCGTGCGGGTGTTCGCGGGCGCCGCCTTCGACGTCGTCATCCTCGGCGAGTACGGCGAGGAGGCAGGCGTCCGCCGCCGCTGAGCGTCAGTTCAGGATCTCGTCCGCGTCCATGATCCGGTAGGCGTAGCCCTGTTCCGCCAGGAAGCGCTGGCGGTGGGCGGCGAAGTCCTGGTCGAGGGTGTCGCGGGCGACCACCGAGTAGAAGTGCGCCTGGTGACCGTCGGCCTTCGGCCGCAGCACCCGGCCCAGGCGCTGGGCCTCCTCCTGCCGCGACCCGAAGGTGCCCGACACCTGGATCGCGACCGTCGCCTCCGGCAGGTCGATCGAGAAGTTCGCGACCTTCGACACGACCAGCACGCTGATCTCACCCTGCCGGAACGACTCGAAGAGCTTCTCCCGCTGGGCGTTGGACGTGTCGCCCTTGATCACCGGCGCGCCCAGGTGCTCGCCCAGTTCGTCGAGCTGGTCGATGTACTGGCCGATGACGAGGATCTGCTGCCCGGCGAAGCGGCGCACGATCGCCTCGGTCACCTTGCGCTTGGTGTCGGTCGTCGCGCAGAAGCGGTACTTCTCCTCCGCCTCGGCCGTCGCGTACGCCAGCCGCTCGGAGTCGGTCAGATTGACCCGGACCTCCACACAGTCGGCGGGCGCGATGTAGCCCTGCGCCTCGATCTCCTTCCAGGGCGCGTCGAAGCGCTTGGGTCCGATGAGGGAGAACACGTCCGACTCGCGGCCGTCCTCGCGCACCAGGGTCGCGGTCAGGCCGAGGCGGCGGCGCGCCTGGAGGTCGGCGGTGAACTTGAAGACCGGCGCCGGCAGCAGGTGCACCTCGTCGTAGACGATCAGCCCCCAGTCCCGGGAGTCGAACAGCTCCAGGTGCGGGTAGACACCCTTCCGCCGGGTCGTCAGCACCTGGTACGTGGCGATGGTGACCGGCCGGATCTCCTTCTTCGTGCCGCTGTACTCGCCGATCTCGTCCTCGGTCAGCGAGGTGCGCTTGACCAGCTCGTGCTTCCACTGCCGGGCGGAGACCGTGTTGGTGACCAGGATCAGGGTCGTCGACTTCGCCTGCGCCATCGAACCGGCGCCGACCAGCGTCTTGCCCGCGCCGCAGGGGAGGACGACGACGCCGCTGCCGCCGTGCCAGAAGTTCTCCACCGCCTGCTTCTGGTACGGGCGCAGCGCCCAGCCGTCCTCGGCCAGCTCGATCGGGTGCGCCTCGCCGTCGACGTAGCCGGCGAGGTCCTCGGCGGGCCAGCCGAGCTTCAGCAGCGTCTGCTTGATCTGGCCGCGCTCGGAGGGGTGCACGGCCACCGTGTCGGGGTCGATGCGGGCGCCGACCAGCGGCGCGATCCGCTTCGACTTCAGGACCTCCTCCAGCACCGGCCGGTCGGTGGTCGTCAGGACCAGCCCGTGCGCCGGGTGCTTGGAGAGGGTGAGGCGGCCGTAGCGGTCCATCGTCTCGGCGATGTCGACCAGCAGCGCGTGCGGCACCGGGTAACGGCTGTACTCGACGAGCGCGTCGACGACCTGCTCGGCGTCGTGGCCCGCCGCCCGCGCGTTCCACAGGCCCAGCGGCGTCACCCGGTAGGTGTGGATGTGCTCCGGCGCGCGCTCCAGTTCGGCGAAGGGCGCGATGGCCCGACGGCAGTCGGCGGCCTGCTCGTGGTCGACCTCGAGGAGCAGGGTCTTGTCGGACTGGACGATCAGCGGACCATTCACGGGCGGCACCCTTTCGCGTGCGTGAGGCCGACGACGGCTCGGCCAACAGTCCAGTGTGCCTGATCGTCCCGGCGGCCTACCGCAGGGCGATGTTGTTGATCAGCGGACCCTCGACCGTGACCCCCTCCGTGACCAGGGACTCCACACCGGTGGCCGGCAGCGGCAGGGGCAGGGCGGCGGCCTTGGGAGCGAGGGCGCCGAACAGCGCGGCGGCGGTGATCAGGGCGGCGACGGAGACGGCGACGGCGGAACGGGCGGCGCGGTCCGGATCGGGGAGCTGGGAGCGCATGAGGTGCCTTTCGGGAGACCGGCGGGGGGAGGAGACGGGAGGACCTGGGGCAGCGGGCCGGGCCCGGGGGGCTGGGACCCGGCCCGCCGTCAGGGGACGTGAGCGCGTGGCTCAGCGAGCGGTCAGAGGGTCAGGCCCCCACCGAGGTCGATGCCGACCGCGGCGGCCTCGGCGGCGAACGCCGCGATCAGCGCGGCGGTGGAGGTCAGGACGGTGGCGACTCGACGAACGGCACGCATCGGATGATTCCTTTCGGTTCGGTGTGCAGGACACCCGGTGGCTGCCCGACCGCCGAAAAATCGATGCGGATTATGAAAAAAGCTCCCTCTCAGGTGCTAATCACCCGGCGTGGCGTGCATGATCCGGCCCGTTCCCCCGGAAGAGGGGGCGCGCGGGAGGTGGCGGAGGGGCGCGTCGGCTCGCTTCAGCCCGCGTCGTCGGCGAGTTCGGCCACACCCGTGATCCGGTGCAGCGGGTAGGTGCGCACCTCGTCCGCCGTGTGGTCGTACGCCGTCACGAAGCCGCCCTCGACCCGGATCGGGGCGATGAGGCGCTGGCTGGCGGCGCCCTCCGCGTTCACGTAGCCGATCCACAGCGCCTCGCCGGTCAGCACGGCCGCCTGCACGGTGGCGAGCGTCTCGGCGGCGCCCGTGCGGGGCAGTTCGCCGCCCGCCCGGGCCGGGCCGTCGCCCGCGTCGTCCCCCGGCCCCGGCTTGCGCGGGGTCGTGGAGGCCAGGTCACCGGCCCGGATGGCGCGCACCGCGGCCGTCAGCAGGGTGTCGTCCGGCACCGGCGGACCGTCCGGGACCGGCTGCGGCGCCGCACGCGGCGGGGTGCGGTGGGCGTCGGCGCGGGCGATCAGCACGTCACCGGCGGCGGACTCCGCGGCCGGCGCGAACCCCATCGCGCGCAGCCCCTCCAGCAGCGCCGCCGGGTCGGCCTGCGCGGCCAGCACGGTCGGCGCCAGCCGGCGCAGCCCGAGCCCGGCGGCCCGCTTGTCGGCCAGGATCTCGTCCAGCGTCGCGTCGTCGTCGCAGCGCACGTACGCCGACGCCGCCCCCACCCGCAGCCGCCCGTGCCGCCGGGCCACGTCGTCGATCAGGTACGTCAACGGCTGCGGCACCGGCGTGCGGGAGTGCCGGGCGAGGAAGGCGTGCAGGTCGGCCGCGCTCTGCCCGGCGTCCAGCGCGCGCCGCACCGAGCCCGGCGTGAACCGGTAGACCGTCGCCCCGCCCTTCGACTCCACGTCCGCGAGCACCCCGAGCACATCGGCCAGCTCCCGCTCCAGCGGTCCCGGCGCCACCGCCGTCAGGTCGGCCTGGAGCAGGACGTGGTCCAGCGGCTCGGGAAAGAGCGGCGCGAGCAGCCGGGCGGCGGCCGCGGTGGCGGCGGGACGG